>CAZDTD010000047.1:0-23280 GCA_964507995.1 uncultured Pirellulales bacterium
GATTGCGTTGCAGGAGCAATGGTCCGCCGGCGTGCAGGAGGTCGTGATCGAATAGAGACGACGCGTGTCACGCAAGGCCGGCGACTGCGTCGATTACGCCCGTGAACGACTCGGGGACCGGGGCTTCGACGGTCAACTCGTCGCCAGAGGGCGTGCGAATCGTCAGAGTCCTGGCGTGGAGCATCATGCGGGGACAATCCCGCTGGATGGTGCGGTCGCCGTAGAGGCGGTCGCCGACGATGGGATGGCCGACGCTGTAGAGGTGTACGCGGATCTGGTGACGCCGGCCGGTCCTGGGGTAGGCCTCGACGAGGGTATGGGCCGGGAGGCGGCGCGTGACCTGGTATTCGGTGACGGAGGGCTTGCCTCGCAGGGCGTTGATCCCGACCCGGCCGGAGCCGAAGCGGGCCAGCGGCTTGTCGATCGCGCCCCAGTCGGTTGCGACGACGCCGTGCGTCAGCGCAAGATACGCCTTGCGCACTCGGCGGGTTTCGAATTCCATGTTCAAATAACGGTGGGCGTCGGCGTTGCGGGCGAAGAGGATGACGCCGCTGGTGTCCTTGTCAATCCGGTGCACGATGAAGAGCGTCTCGCCCCGCTCGCTACAGAGTCGCTCGAAGAGCGAAGGCTCCTGCGGATGCTGCTCGGGGATCGCGGCCAGGCCTTCCGGCTTGTTCACCACGACCAGATCCGCGTCTTCGTAGAGAGTCTCGAACACCATCGTCAGACCATCACGTCGCTTGCTCGCCCTCGGAAGGGCCATAGTAGGAACAGTACGTTCGGTCGGACTCCCAGACCGTGATGGAATGGAGCCGGGCCGGGTCGAATCGACCGGCCAATCGCTCCCAGGCGAAAATCGCGAGGTTCTCCACGGTTGCGATCCGGTCCTGGAACTCGGGCACGTCCACGTTCAGATTCTTGTGGTCCACAAGCTCCATCAGACGCGAGTCGACGATCTGCTCGAACTCGCCGATTCGCAGGGCCGGACCGTCGGCGGGCGTGCAGACCGTGACCTCGACGATGTAGTTGTGCCCATGGCCGGTCGGATTGGCGCACTTGCCGAAGACCGCGAAATTCTGCTGCTCCGTGAACGCGCTGTTCCACAGCTTGTGCATCGCGGCGAACTCGAATTTCTCGCTGAAGTACATCATGCCGGGGGCCTTCGTATCCATCGTGACTTTCCTGAAGGGATTCAGTTTCAGCGCGAGCCGGTCCACCATCGCGACGTCGAACTTGTCCGCCAGGTGGCGGTGGGCCAGCCGGAGGACCTGCAGGACCTCGCGAAGCGGCATGTGCTCGCCGCGGCCGAGCCGCTCGCGAATCTCCTTCGCAAAGACCGGCACTGCGAACCGGCGCACGACTTTGTCGATCTCCGTGACGTTCACCACCAGGCCGGTCTGCGGCTGGACCGGCCCGACCAATTCGGCCGCCAGTTCCAGAAAGATCGTCAACCCTTCGCCCGCAGGCTTGGACGCGTACGAATTGCAGCCCACGCTGTCCTCTCCGAGGAAGGGATTGACCGAGAATCGGACCAGCCTGCCCAAACGAATCATAGCATCCACGGATTTGTGATTTACCATTTACGATTTACAATTTATCAATCGAAAATCGTAAATTTCTGTTACCCTTTGTCGTTCTGCATCAGGCTGAGCACTTCGCTTCGACTTCTGGCGTCTTTCTTGAAGATGCCGCGAAGAGCCGAGGTGACCATCATCGAGCCGGGTTTGCGGATGCCGCGGATCGTCATGCAACTGTGCGAGGCGTGGAGCACGACCGCGACTCCCTGCGGCTTGAGGTTCTCCATGAGGAAATCCGCGATCTGGCCGGTCAGACGCTCCTGGACCTGGAGCCGGTGCGCAAAATTGTCCATGATCCGCGCCAGCTTGCTGACGCCCAGGACCTGGCCCGTCGGGAGGTAGGCGACGTTGGCCTTGCCGATGAACGGCAGCAGGTGATGCTCGCAGATGCTGTAGAACGGGATGTCGCGGAGCAACACAATCTCGTCGTACTTTTCCGTGAAGACGCTCTCCAGATGAACGCCTGGATCTTCGAATGTGCCGCCGAGCAGTTCACCGTACATGCGGGCGACACGTTCCGGCGTCTTGCGGAGTCCCTCGCGGTCGAGGTTCTCGCCCAACGCAAGCAGAATCTCCTCGACTGCCTTGCGGATTCGCTCGCTGTCGATGCCTTTTTTCAGTTCACTCATTCTCGTTTCTTGTCCACCAGATTCATCAGATAGGTTGTGAGCAGCCGCACGCCGAAGCCCGTGCTGCCGAGCGTGGCGCACTCGGTGGCCTTGGCGAACAGGTCCATGCCGGCGATGTCGAGATGCGCCCACTTCGCGTCGCCCGCGAACTGGCGGAGGAACGCTGCGGCGGTGCACGCGCCGCCCCACCGGTTGCCGCTGTTCTTGAGGTCCGCGACCTTGCTTTTCATTTCGTCGGCGTATTCGTCCCCGCTGGGCAGGTGCCAGACGTTCTCGCCGCTGTCGTCGGCGGCCTTCTTCAACTGCGAGACCAGTTCGTCGTCGTTGCCCATCAGACCCGCTTTGTACATGCCGAGAGCGACCATGCACGCGCCGGTCAGCGTCGCGATATCGACGATCACGTCGGACTTCTGCTCGGCTGCATAGGCGATCGCATCGCAGAGGATCATCCGCCCTTCCGCGTCCGTGTTCAGAATCTCGACGGTCTTGCCGCTGTAGGTGGTGATGATGTCGCCGGGACGGTAGCTCGTCCCGCTCGGCAGGTTCTCCGCCGACGGGATCACGCCCAGCACCGAGACGGGCAACCCCATCTCGGCGACGGCGCGAACCGTGGCGAGCACCGCCATGGCGCCGGTCTTGTCGAGCTTCATCTGGTCCATGTCCAGGGCGGGTTTGATGCTGATGCCGCCGGAGTCAAACGTGATGCCCTTGCCCACGAGGGCAACCGTCGGGAGGCCCTTGGCCGGCCTGGTCCTGGGCGTGTACTTCAGCACAATCAATCTCGGCTCGCTGCGGCTGCCGGACCCGACGGCCAGGATGCCGCCCATCTTTTTCTGCCGGAGTTTCTTCTCGTCGAACACGGTGCAACAGATGGTCTTGAATCCGCGAGCCATCTCCTGCGCGATCTTCGCCAGGGCCGGCGGGTCGATCACATTGCCCGGCCGATTCGCCAGGGTCCGCGCGTAGCACTGGGCCTGCCCGATGGTTGCACCGGCTGAAATCCCCGGCGTCAGACCCTCGATCTGTTTCGGATCGGGGTCCACGACCTCCGCGGCTAGCGACGCAACCCGGCCGTTGCCGTTCGAGGTGACAAATTCGTCGTAACGGTACGTGCCGAAGTAGACGCTCTCGGCAATCGCCCTGCCCACCGTCCGCGCGTCGAGGCTGCCCAGGAAGGAGTTGTGCAAAGCCAGCGAGACGTGTTTGACCTTCATCTCGACGGCGCGGTTGGCCGCGGTGGCCGCTGCCTTGCGCAGCGTGTCCAGCGTGGCCTTCTTGCGTTCGCCCAGCCCGAGCAGCAGAACGCGTTCGGCTCCGATCCGGCCGTTGCCATAGACAACGGCCTGGGTCCTGGCTTTTCCCGTGAAGTCGCCGATCTTCGCTAAACGCCCGATCGCGCCGTCCAGCTTCGTGTCGAGGGCGCCGATGACCTCGCCGACGTCGCCGTCGGAAAACCGCCCGACGACCAGCATATCCGTCTTGCACGCCGGCCACTCGGCTTTTCGCGTCCTGACCTGAACGTCGATGATTTGCTTCATGTCGTGACTATCCCTTCTTTCGATCCTTGACGCGCTGGTGCAGGTAGCTCTCGATGAACGGCTCGATCTCGCCGTCGAGGACGGCGTTGACGTTGCCTGTCTCGTAGGCGGTGCGATGGTCCTTGACCAACTGGTACGGCTGAAGCACGTAGCTGCGGATCTGGCTGCCCCAGGCGATCTCGCCTTTGTCGCCGTAGAGCTTGTTGATCTCCTTGTCGCGTTTCTCCTGCTCCATCCGGTCGATCTTCGATTGCAGAATGGAAAGGCCCATTCTCTTGTTCTGCGCCTGGCTGCGTTCGTTGACGCACTCGACGACGATGCCCGTCGGGATGTGCCTGATCCGGACCGCGGTGGAGACCTTGTTGACGTTCTGTCCGCCGGCCCCGGAGGAGCGGCGGAAGTACACGATGTCGAGATCGGCCTCCTTCAGAGTGCAGTCGGTCTCGGGCAATTCGGGGAGCACGTCGACGGCCACGAAACTCGTATGCCGCCGGGCGTTGGAGTCGAACGGGCTGATCCGCACGAGCCGGTGCACGCCACACTCGCAGGAGAGCTTGCCGAACGCGAATGGGCCGACCACGCGCAACTGGATCGAACGCAGGCCGGCCTCTTCGCCCGGCACGATGTCCAACTCCTCGTATTTGAATTTGTTCGCATCGAAGTACCGCATGTACATGCGGAGTAGCATGCTGGCCCAGTCGCAGCTTTCGGTGCCGCCGGCGCCGGCGTGGATGCCGAAGAAGCAGTTGCGCATATCCTCCGGCCGGGAGAGCAATCCCTGCAATTCCATCCGCTCGCAGCGTTTTTCCAGGACCTTGGCGTCCCGCTCGAGCTGCGACAATTCGCCGGCGTCGTTCTCCTCAATCGCCAGCTCGTACAGTTCGGCGAGATCTTTCACGTCCCGCTGCAGCTCTTGCGCCGGCTCAACGATGGCCTTCAACGCGCTGAGCTGCCCTACAATCGCCTGGGCCTTCTCCTGGTTGTCCCAGAACCCCGGCACGGACATTTTGTTGCCCAACTCCTCCAACTGGCTCTTTTTGTTCGCCAAGTCAAAGCCAGTCCCGGATGGTTTCCACCCGGGCCTCGAGATTCGAAATCAGCGTCTTGAGTTCTGCGACTTCCATAAGACCTTTCTGGAGTTTAGTAAATCGTGATTGCGATGGTTTATAACACACTTGCGGTCGTCGTGCAACCCGGCGTCGCATCCGGCCCGGCTAAATCCCCTTGCGTTTTGCCCACCAGTCGCTATAACATTCCGGCTCGGAGACGATTGAAAGGCTCGGTTATGGCAAAGAACAAACGCATCGCGTTCTATATTCCGGAGGAGTGGTCGAAGGGACTCTCCGCGCTGGCGGGCACGTATGGCGTCCGCGCCGAGGAGGCGATCCGACAATCCCTGCCGGACGATGCGGCCATCGGACTGTTCTTTCAATGCAGAATCTACGCGCCCGACCTGCGATGGGACCTGATCGCAGAGACAGGCCGGGCCGCGATTCGCGAGCGGCTGCGGACCACCTACATGGAGGGCCTTCAAGCACACCTCGCCCGGCTGGGCCTGGCCCTCGAATCGACCGGCGAGGAGGTCGAAGCGGCCAGGAAACGCGCGTTGGACGCCCTCGAATCCGACACAACCAGGCCGCTTACCGAACAGATCGCCAGGGCTCGCGAGGATTCCGTCTATCTCGGGTGCCTCTACGAAGCGTGGAAGCGGGCACAAGCCGGCGACCCTGGCTATACCATCGCACAGGTCGAAATCGCCTCGGGAAACGGCGAAAGCCATCGGAGCACCTGGGCGGTTCTGAAAGATCGCAAAATCGTATAACCCGCAACTTTTTCTCAGGCCGACATGTTTTTTTTGTGATAAACTGTCTTGCAGTCACATGAATTAGTATTCATAATATGAACATTTGGTCATTATGAGAGTATTTATTCACATGAATTGTTTTTTCGCGTGGAGACTGCAATAGCGTCGGCCGGGAAGTCATCACGGAAAGAGCGCGAACGACAACAGCACCGACAGGAGATCCTGTCGGCGGCGCTGTATTTGTTTGCTGAGAAGGGGTTCCACAACGTCTCGATGCAGGAGGTCGCGGCGGCCGCGGAGTTCGCCACAGGCACTCTGTACAACTTCTTCTCGAGCAAGGAAGACCTGTTCTTCGAGTTGCTGCTCGTCACAGCAGAGGAAAGCCTCCGCCTGATCCTGCCCACCCTCGAAGGTCACGGCAATGAGCGTGACAGACTGAGTCGCTTCATCCGCATCCACGCGAAGATCATCCGCGAGCAGGCCGCCGCCTTGCGACTGTACTTGTTGGAAGTTCGCGGGCGGTACCTGCCGGGTCCGCGGGTCGAGGCCAAGAAAAAAGAGATCGACGCGAGAATCATCGTGCCGCTCTCGCACTTGATCGCGGCCGGCGTTCGGAGCGGACAGTTCAACGAGATCGACCCGATGGTCGGGGCAAAATGCCTCATGGCAACACTGCAAACGCTCGTCATCGCGGCCGTGGAAGATTTGCCGGCGAACGATCTCGACGACGACCTGGAGAAGGTCGAGGCGGTGTTCTTCAAGGGGATTGTGAAATCCCAGGGGTAGGGGGCAAAAGCGTAACGCATTACATTCGGCAACGTTTGCCGTCTTTTTATGGCGGAGATTTCCGCTTCTTCGGTGTTATTGGAGATTCCCAATGCAATTGCGAACAAGGTTCGGGGTCCGAGTGATTCTATTTGCGGCGACTTTCTCGGCCGGTTTGCTGCTGGCCGGATGCGAACGTCGGCAGCAAGCCTCCGCGGTGCCGCCTTCTACCCCGGAAGTCGTCACGGTAACTGTCCAGCCGCAGAAGGTCGTGCTGAACGTGGAGTTGCCGGGTCGCACGGCGCCCTATCTGGTTGCGGAAATCCGACCCCAGGTCAACGGCCTGATCCAGAAACGCCTGTTTACGGAAGGTTCCGACGTGCAGGCGGGCCAGGTACTCTATCAGATCGATCCCGCTCCATTTCAAGCGACGCTCGACAACGCACAGGCCGCGCTCAATAGATCCCAAGCCAGTCTGCCTTCGATCCGTTCCCGAGTCGAGCGCTACAAGGACCTGCTGGCCGACAAAGCCGTCAGCCAACAGGAGTACGACGACGCGGCCAGCGCCCTGAACCAGTCCGAGGCCGATGTTGTGTTCTGGAAAGCGACCGTTGAGACGGCCCGGATCAATCTGGGTTACACCCGCGTCACGGCCCCGATTTCCGGACGTATTGGCCGATCGAGCGTGACGGATGGAGCCCTCGTGACGGCGTACCAGCCCGCGGCCCTGGCAACCATTCAACAACTGGACCCCATCTACGTGGATGTGCCTCAATCAACCACGGAACTGCTGCGGCTGAAGCGTCGCCTGGAGGACGGGCGGCTCAATCAGGATGGAACAAGTTCCAAGCAGGTCTCGCTCATCCTGGACGACGGCACGAAGTACTCGTCCCAAGGAACGTTCCAGTTCCGCGATGTCACGGTGGACCCGACGACCGGGTCCGTCATCGTGCGCGTGGTCTTCCCCAATCCCGAGGGGGTCCTGCTGCCGGGCATGTTCGTCCGAGCGGTGGTGCAGGAAGGCATTAACGAACAAGCCATCCTGATTCCCCAGCAGGCCGTGGCGCGCGACACCAAGGGCAACCCGACCGCGATGATCGTGGACGCTGAGGAAAAGGCCCAACAACGGGTGCTCACCCTGGATAATCGCGCGTTCGGCGACCAATGGCTCGTCTTATCAGGCCTTGCCCCCGGCGATCGCATAATCGTCGAGGGGTTGCAGAAAGTGCGGCCCGGCGCCACCGTGAAGGTCATCTCTCCCGATGCCGGCTCCACGAACAACGCAAAGAACACAACGCAAGGCCGAACTGACGGAGGTGCATGATGTTGTCGAAGTTCTTTCTGGATCGTCCGGTCTTCGCCTGGGTGATCGCCATCATCCTGATGGTGGGAGGCGGCATGGCGATCTTCACACTGCCCATTTCGCAGTATCCGCCCATCGCACCGCCGTCCATCGCAATCGAAGCCAGGTATCCGGGTGCCTCGGCCGAGACGGTGGAGAACAGCGTCACGCAGATCATCGAGCAGAAGATGACCGGCTTCGACAAGATGCTGTACATGACCGCCGAAAGCGACTCGTCGGGTTCTTCCCGCATCGAGCTGACCTTTGCCCCCGGGACCGACCCGGACCTGGCCTGGGCCCAGGTGCAGAACAAGCTGCAACTGGCCATGACCAGTCTGCCGGAGTCGGTGCAGCGTCTCGGCGTCAAGGTATCCAAATCCACGCGGAACTACCTGATCATCGTCGGCCTGATCTCCGAAGACGGCAGCATGACCCGGGAAGACCTGATGGACTACTCCGTGTCCAACCTGGAGAAGGTGCTCTCGCGAGTCCCGGGAGTAGGCGAGGTGGAAGCCTTCGCCAGCGAGTATGCCATGCGGATCTGGCTGAACCCCGACAAGCTGACCAACTACAACATGACGGTTCAGGACGTCATCGCAGGTCTGCAGACCTACAACGTCGAGGTGTCCGCGGGCCAGTTCGGCGGGGCTCCGGCGGTTGAGGGACAGCGTCTCAATGCCGCCATCATCGTCCAGAGCCTGCTCAAAACGACCGAGGAGTTTGCGGACATTCCTCTGCGAACCAACCCCGACGGATCCATCGTGCGAATCAAAGATGTAGGACGGACTGAACTCGGGACCGAAACCTACGATGTCAAGGTCGCCTACAACGGCAAGCCGTCGACCGGCCTGGCCATTCGGCAGGCGGCCGGCGCCAACGCGCTGAAGACCGCCGATGCCGTCAAGGCCAAGATGGAAGAGTTGAGCCACTACTTTCCCGCCGGCATGAAGGTCGTCTATCCCTACGACACCACGCCCTTCGTCAAGGTCGCCATCGAGGAAGTCGTCAAGACCCTGCTGGAGGCGATCGTGCTCGTGTTCATCGTCATGTATGTGTTCCTTGGGAACATGCGGGCCACGCTGATCCCGACGATTGCTGTGCCCGTGGTGCTCCTGGGGACCTTCGCCGTGCTGGGACTTCTCGGTTTCTCCATCAACATGCTGACCATGTTCGCCATGGTGCTGGCCATCGGCCTGCTGGTCGACGACGCCATCGTCGTGGTCGAGAACGTCGAACGCATCATGAGCGAGGAAGGACTCTCCCCGAGGGAGGCCACGCGCAAATCCATGGACCAGATCACGAGCGCCTTGATCGGCATCGGCCTGGTGCTGTCGGCCGTGTTCGGCCCGATGGCGTTCTTCAGTGGATCCACGGGCGTTATCTACCGCCAGTTCTCCGTGACGATCATCGCCTCGATGCTCCTTTCGGTGGTGGTAGCCTTGATCCTGACGCCGGTGCTGTGTGCGAGTCTGCTCAAGCCCGTTTCCAAGGGACACGAGGCCGCTGAAGGGGGTTTCTGGCTCCTGCGTCCATTCTTTCGCTGGTTCGACCGCATCTTCTTCTGGTCGAGAGACTGGTACGTGAACCTGGTGGGCCACTCGCTGGCCCACAAACTCCGCTACCTTCTGGTCTTCGTCGTGATCGTCGGCGCGATGGTCTATCTCTTCCGCCAGATGCCCACGGCCTACCTGCCGGATGAAGACCAGGGAATTATGATGATCCAGGCCCTGCTCCCAGCCAACTCGACACTCGAACAGACCGAGCAGGTCATGAACGAGGTCAGAAACTATTTCTCCCAGGAAGAGAAGGAAGCGGTGGAAGCCTGCATGACGATTTGCGGCGCCAGCTTCTCCGGCCAGGGACAGAACTCGGGCATGGCCTTCGTCAAATTGAAGGATTGGAACCTCCGCCAGCGGCCGGACCTGAAGGTCGGCGCGATCTCGGCAAGGGCCATGGGCAAGTTCTCCGAGATTCGCGATGCCATGGTGTTCGCCTTCGCGCCGCCGGCCGTTGTGGAACTGGGTCAGGCGAAGGGATTCGACTTTGAGCTGGTGGACCGCGGCGGCCTGGGTCACAATACCCTCATGGCAGCACGCAACCAACTCCTCGGCATGGCGGCAGAGGACCCGGTACTCACCAAAGTTCGGCCCAATGGCCTGGAGGATGTGCCGCAGTATCGGATCGACGTGGACTGGGAGAAGACGGGCGCCCTCGGGTTGCCCATCCCCATAGCTCACGACGCCATTTCGGCAGCCTTCGGCAGCGCGTATGTCAACAACTTCATTCAAGGAGGACGTATCAAAAGAGTCTACGTTCAGGCGGACGCACCCTTCCGCATGCTGCCCAACGACCTGGAGAAACTGTACGTCCGCAACAACACCGGCACGATGGTTCCCTTCTCTTCGTTTGCGTCCGGCCACTGGACGAGCGGCTCCCCGAGGCTGGAACGGTATAACGGCTTCCCCTCGATCAACATCCTGGGCGAGTCGGCCCCCGGCAGGAGTTCCGGCGAGGCCATGGCGGCCATGGAGGGATTCATCCAGAAGCTGCCTCAGGGGGTCGGATCTGACTGGACGGGTCTGTCCTACCAGGAGCGCCAGGCAGGTTCCCAGATGGCGCCTTTGTACGCGTTCTCCATCCTGGTGATCTTCCTGTGCCTGGCGGCTCTCTACGAGAGCTGGCCCATCCCGATTTCCATCCTCCTGGCCTTGCCGCTGGGGCTCATCGGAGGCATACTCGCCTCGACCTGGCGCGGACTGCCCAACGACGTCTACTTCCAGATTGGTCTGTTGACCACGATGGGCCTGACGACCAAGAACGCCATTCTGATCGTTCAGTTCGCCAAGGCCAGGGTGGAACAAGGCATGGGTCTGATCGAGTCCACGCTGGAAGCGGCCAAGTTGAGACTGCGTCCCATCGTCATGACCTCGCTGGCCTTTGGATTTGGCGTCGTCCCCCTGGCGTTCGCCAACGGCGCCGGCGCCGGCGCACAGAAGGCCATCGGCACCGCAGTGCTGGGCGGCGTGGTGACCTCGACCATCCTGGTGACCATATTCGCGCCGCTCTTCTACGTATTGATCCAGAAACTCGCTGGCAAAAAGAACCCGGAACCGGTGGCTCAGATCGTTGAGTCCAATCAATCTGGAAGTCGATAAAATGAAGAAGACCATTTTCTCTCTATTGCTTGGAATTGTCCTCGTCCTTTCCGGCTGCTCGCTGGCTCCGAAGTACGATCGACCGGATGCGCCGGTCGGTGCGCAATGGCCGAGCGGCGCCGCCTATCAGGCCGGCCAGACAGCATCAGACGCTCCACAGGCGCCCGATGTGGAATGGCAGGAATTTTTCCCCGACGAGAAGCTGCAGAAACTCATCGGGATGGCCCTGGAGAACAACCGCAACCTGCGGCTGGCTGCGCTGAACGTGGAGCAGGCCAGGACGATGTACGGCATTCAACGGGCCGAATTGCTGCCCACCGTCGACGCCATCGGCAGCGCGAGCAAGGCGCGCGTGCCCGCGGATCTTTCCTCCACGGGAAAACGCTCCACAACCGAACAGTACAGCGTCGATCTCGGCATTGTCTCCTGGGAGATCGATTTCTTCGGGCGCATCCGCAGCCTGAAGGAAAGCGCCCTGCAGGAGTACCTCGCGACGGAACAGGCCCGACGCGGCGCGCAGATCATGCTGGTCTCCGCAGTCGCCAATACCTACTGGGCGCTGGCTGCGGATCGCGAAAGCCTGGACCTGGCGCAGAGCACGCTGACGGCCCAGCAGGAATCCTACAATCTGGTCAAACGGAGTTTCGAGCGGGACGTTGCGTCCAACCTGGACCTCTACCGCGCCCAGACGCAGGTGGATTCCGCCCGCGGAGACGTTGCCCGCTTCACACAGGTGGTGGCCCAGGATGAGAACGCATTGAACCTTCTGCTGGGCGCTGTGGCGCCGCAGGACCTGCTGCCCGAGACGCTCAGCGCCGTCGTTGCTCCGAAGGGGGTTTCCGCGGGTCTGTCGTCGGAGGTGCTGCTGTGCCGGCCCGACGTTCTCCAGGCCGAGAGCCTGCTCAAGGCGGCCGACGCCAACATCGGCGCCGCCCGGGCGACGTGCTTCCCGCGGATCTCCCTGACCGCCGCGGTCGGGACCGCAAGCAGCGACCTGTCCGGACTGTTCGAATCGGGCTCCGGCACCTGGCGTTACGCCCCGCAGGCGACGATGCCGATCTTCGACACCCGCACCTGGCTGGCTCTCAAAGCCACCAAGGTGCAACGCCAGATCGTTCTGACGCAATACGAACAGGCGATTCAGAACGCCTTCAGAGAAGTAGCCGACGCACTCGCTGTTCACGGCACCGTGGATGCGCAAGTCGCGTCACAACAATCACTTGTGGATGCTGTCACCGAAACGTATCGCCTGTCCAATGCCCGGTACACCAAGGGAATTGACAGCTATCTTGGCGTCCTCGACGCCCAACGATCGCTCTACGCGGCTCAGCAGGGACTCATTTCCCTGCGTCTGGCGAAGCTGGCAAATCAGGCGACGCTGTACGCCGTCCTGGGCGGAGGCGCGGACACCTCGTCCGAGGCAACTGAACTTTAACGTCGTTGACACCGTGGGCCGCTCGTCTCATTCGCCTGCGGCCAAGCCGGACTCTGAGTTTTTCGAAACAATTCGGGCCGGGACCAGGGAAATCCCCTCGGTCCCGGCCCAATCCATATCCTCGCGCGATTTTCACGCAGAATTCTCTTGCATTAAAGTGAACCTACGTTCATACTGTGGACGTATACTCACCATGCGAATCGCGATTCAGTTAAACTGAGGTCTGACATGGAACCGGAAATGACGCCGACCGAGAAGTCATCACGGAAAGAACGTGAGCGGGAGCAACATCGTCAGGAAATCCTCTCGGCAGCGAGGCAATTGTTCGCCGACAAGGGATTCCACAACGTCTCGATGCAGGAGATCGCGGCGGCCGCGGAGTTCGCCACGGGCACCCTGTACAACTTCTTCCAGAGCAAGGAAGACCTGTTTTTCGAGCTGCTCGCCGCCACAACCGAGGAGAGCTTGGGCATTGTCCTGCCCGCGCTCGATGGCCCCGACGACGAGCGGCGGCGACTGAGCCTCTTCATCCACCTCCACACGCGGGTAATCCGGGAGCACGGCACCGCCTTTCGACTCTACCTGAGGGAGAGCCGGGGGCGGTGCCTGCCCGGACCGCGGGTCGAAGCCCACAAGAAGGAAATCGACAGGCGAATCACCGAGCGGCTCTCCGATGTGATCGCCGCCGGCATCGACAAGGGGTTGTTCCACAGCATCGACCCGGTCATCGCCGCCCGGTGCCTGTTCGCCTCGCTGGAACCGTTCATCCTGAGCGCTATGGAGAACCCGGGGACGGTCGATCTGGACGCGGATCTCAAGAAGGTCGAGGCTGTGTTTTTCAGGGGGCTTCTGAAGTCTTCGGGAGAAAAACGTGACGCATAACAACAAACATCGTCTGTTGCTGTCGTTATCCTTGACGCTTCTGTTCCTGGCCGGTTGCGGTTCCTATGACGGAACAAAGATCCGCAAGGAACACGCCGGCAGCACCGCCCTCCGCGACAAGACCGAAGAGATCCTCTGGCAGCGGGAACCGCTCGGTCTGGAGGACTGCATCCGCATCGCGATGGAGAACAACCTCGATACGCAGAGCGCCGCCATCGAAAAACGCATCGCCGGCCTGGAACGGGGGATCGCCTTCGCCAGTTTCCTGCCGGCGGTGAGCGTGGGTTACTCGGATTATGAGTTCGACCCGGCGATCTCGCTACCACTGTCGGAGACGGAAACTGTGGATTTTGACAACGTCCGGTCGCTCGTGTGGAGCGGAAGCATCTCCCTATTCAATCCCGCGACGTGGTTCCTCTACGGCGCACACGAGCGCGGCGAGGAGATCGCAACCTACGTGCTCCTCTACACGCAGCAGATGACGGCCATGCAGGTCACCGCGAGGTACTTCGACTGTTTGACTCTCGAACAGATGGAACAGTCCCTCACGGCCCAGGTTGAAGCGGCCGAGGCGCTTCAGCGCGAGGTCGCCTCCTTCAAGCAGGAAGGACTCGTGCCCGGCTGGCAGGCGGATCAGGCGGCTCTCCAGGCCCAGGCCCGGCGGGCGGATCTCGCCAGGACGCAGCGAATGCGACGCCAGGCGGACGCCTCCCTGCTGGCCACGATGGGCCTGTCGCCGATGGCGAAGATCACCCTGGCGAGCCAGACACCAATCGAGCCGCCGGAAGGATCGATGGAAGAGCTGATCCTGGAGGCCATGTTGTCCCATCCGTCGCTGCACATCGCAGACCGCGAGATTGCCATCGAGAAAGAGAAGGTCAAGATGGCCATCGCGAACTTCCTGCCTGTGCTCAATGGGTTCGCCTACCGTCCGGATTCGCTCGAGACCTCGCTGGCGCCGTCGAACCAGTGGATCTACGGATTGGCCGCGACGATGACGCTCTTCGACGGATTCGCAAACGTCAACGAATACAAGGTGGCCCGGCAGCGGCGCGAGCAGGGGTTCATCCAACGCGAGCAGACGACGCTGACCCTCATGCTGGAAGTGATCCGCGCGCGGCACAATCTCGATACGGCGCAGGACCAATTGGACCTGGCCCGTCGGGCGATGGATGTCGCAACCGCGAGATATGCCGAGATGCAGGCGCAGTGGAAGGAAGGACTGGTCGGCTCCGCGGAGATTCTCGACGAAGCCGCCCGGCAAGCCAACGCACACATGCAGGTCCTGGCCGCCCGGTTCCAGTACCAGGTCACGGCGGCCACGCTCCTGAACGTGATGGGAAAGACCGAAACGTACATCGAGGATGACACACATGAAAAGCAATCGTGAAAACGACGGGCGCACACGCGGGTTCAGGCAGATGGCCCGGTATGCCGTGGGACTGATCGTGATCGTTGTGTTGGCGGCCATCGCAGGCGTTCTCTGTGGACAGGCGACTGCCGAGCCTTCCTCGCAGGAAACGAAGACGACCGCCTCCGCGCTGGTCCCCGTCATGGTCACGCCCGCCGCGATGCGTCAGTTCGAGCGGACCCTCGTCGTACAAGGCAACGTGGAAACCAAGGAGTTTGCCATGGTCTCGCCGCGAATTGGCGGGACCCTCGAAGCAATCTGCGTCGATGAGGGCGATGCCGTCGTCGCCGGTCGGACGAAGCTCTTCCAGACCGATGCAGTCAACCTGGAAAGGAACGTTCAGATCAAGCAGCACGCAACGACCGTGGCCGAATGCTCCCGGCGTGAAGCCGTTGCAGGGCTCGACAAGATCGACGCGGACCTGTACAAAGCCGAGCTCGACTTCAATCGTTTCAAGCGGCTGTATGACCAAAACACGGTGACAGCCGATGCATTCGAACAGCAGCAGTCGCGATACCGCCAGCTCCAGGCGGCCCGGAAGCTGGCCGAAGCCCAGGTGGACCTGGCGACCGCCCTGGAGAACCAGAGCAAGGCGGAACTGGCAATCGCGCAGAAGGAGCTTGCCGATGCCACGGCATACGCGCCGATCAGCGGCAAGATCAGTCAGCGACTCCGCGAGCCGGGCGAAATGGGCAGTCCAGGCCAGCCGGTCCTGCGGATCGACGACACCTCCGTGCTCGAAGTCGCAGCGTTTCTGCCGGCGCAGAACTACGGCGAGATTGTGACGGGACAGACCTCGATGCGGGTCCGGGTTTCCGGCGTCGACCTCGGCAGCCAGGTCGTCACGTACAAGAGCCCGACGATCCATCCCAAGTTGCGGACATTCGAGGTCAAGTGCCTGTTGAAGGACCCGCCTGCCGCCGTCGCGCCCGGGGCCATGGCCCAGATCGCGGTCGTGCTCGAGACGCGGCAGGGCCTGGGAATTCCCTCCTCGGCCATCCAGACTCGCAGCAGCGGGACCGTCGTCTTCGTCGTCCGAGACGGCGCCGCCCGACAGGAAGCCGTCGTCACGGGGATCGAAGCCGCCGGCTGGACCGAGATCCGCCAGGGGCAGGTGAAAGCCGACGAGCAGGTCGTGACACTGGGACAGAACATGCTCGACGACGGCGTCGCGGTCCAGATTCAGAAGGAGCAGAAGTAATGTTTTTGTCCGATTCCTCCATCCGCCGGCCGATCGCCATGACCAGCCTGATCATCGGGCTGACCCTGCTCGGATTGAGCGCCTATCGAAAGCTGGGCCTTGAACTGATGCCCAAGATGGACGTTCCGTACATTACGATCACGACCCTCTACCCCGGCGCCAGCCCCGACCAGATCGAGACGGACGTCGCCAAGCGAATCGAGGACCAGGTGGTCACGATCGACGGGCTCAAGCACGTCAGCTCCGCCTGCATGGAGAACGTCTGCCAGACCCTGCTGGAATTCGAGCTCGACGTGGACGTGGACATCGCGGCCACCGACGTCCGCGAGAAGCTCGACCTGATTCGGGCCGATTTCCCCGAGGACGTGGAGGACCCGAAGATCCTCAAGTTCGACATCAACGCCCAGCCGATCCTCCACATGGCCTTGACCGGCGACCTCGCGCTCGACGAGTTGTACGACTACGCGGACAACACCCTGCGGGACCGCATCACGGTGATCTCCGGCGTCGCGAACGTCGAGCTGGTCGGCGGCGCCAAGCGAGAGATCCACGTTGTGCTGGACCGGGACAAGCTCGCCGCCAAGGGTTTGTCGAGCCTGAACGTCGTGGAGGCAATTCAGAAGGCGGTGCGAACGATTCCCAGCGGGCGCGTCACCGATCACGGACGCGAATTTTCGGTGAAGTTCGACGCCGAATACAAGCAGGTCCCCGAGATCGCCACCCTCGAAGTCGTGAATGAGAGTGGGCAACGGTGCTACCTTCGCGACATCGGCCGGTCGGTCATGACCACGGAGGAGCTCCGCCAGAAGGCGACCATCGACGGTCGGCCATGCGTCTACATCAAGGTTGTCAAGAAGGCCGAGGCCAACGCCGTGAACGTGGTCAACAGCGTCAAGGCGGCTATGAACAAACTGAACGAGCAATTGCCCGGCGGTATGGAGCTGGTCTGGATCACCGACGACGGGCGGTTCATCGAGGCCACCGTCCAGAGCGCCTGGAGCAATGTCGGACAAGGGATTCTCCTGACCGCC
The DNA here is from genome assembly GCA_964507995.1 of uncultured Pirellulales bacterium. Taxonomy (GTDB): domain Bacteria; phylum Planctomycetota; class Phycisphaerae; order Sedimentisphaerales; family Anaerobacaceae; genus PLanc-01. Next base: position 16,771 of record CAZDTD010000047.1, read on the forward strand.
GCGATCCTGTTCTTCTTCCTGTACAACATCCGGGCCACACTTGTGGTCGCGATCACCATGCCGTTGACCATCGTGATCGGCCTGTTCTTCATGCAACTGGCGGGTTTCAGCCTGAACACCTCGACACTGATCTCCATCGGCCTGTCCGTCGGCATTCTGGTGACCAACTCCATCGTGGTCCTGGAGTCCATCGTGTCACGGCTCAAGGAGACAGGTGATCCGAAGGAGGCCTCCCGGATCGGGGCCAAGGACGTCGCCATCGCGGTCCTCGCCAGCGCCGGGACGAACCTCGTCGTGCTGTTTCCCATCGCCATGATGGGTACCCTCGTCGGCCAGTTCATGAGGCCCCTGGCCTGGACCATGCTCATCATGACCGCGGTCTCCCTGTTCATCTCATTCACCCTGACGCCGATTCTCTGTTCTGTCCTGCTCAAGCCCGCCAACGCAAAGCAGAAAGGCATCCTGCACCGGATGGAAACGGGATTCAACCACGTCCTGGACCGGGTCATCTCCGGCTATCGTGCGATTCTCTTTTTTAACGAGAGGCACCGCGCCGTGGCACTGGCCATCCTGGCCCTCGCGGTCGTATTGTTCGTCCATGCCATGTCCCTGGCCGGCGGCATTGGATTCAGCATGTCTCCGGACTCCGACCAGGCCAAGGTGTTCGTCAAGTTGGAGTACCCCACGTCGTACGATCTGGATCGGACGATCCAGCGGATTGCGCTCGTCGAGGCCAGACTCAAGGACGTACCCGAGCTGACTCATCTGCTCAGCTCCGTCGGCAAGGTCGAAGGCGTGGTCGGCCAGTCGACAGAGGGCGTGTACCTGGCTCAGTTCCTGCTGACCTTCTCGGATCGCGACCAACGGACCATCACGATCGATGCAATTCAAACCGAGATCAGGAAACGCCTCGCCGGTTATCCGGAGTGCATCGTCACGGTGACTCAACCCGCCATCATCGGCGGCCAGTCGCAGGATGTGGAATTGCATATCTCCGGCGACGAACTCACGACCCTCGATCGGCTGGCTCTCGAAACGAAGGCTCAAACCAGCCGAATACAAGGGATCGAAGATGCGGACACAACCGTTCGCGAGGGCAAGCCCGAACTGGCCATCGTGCCCAGGCGGGCCGTCCTGGCCGACCTGAACATCCCGGCGACCAGTCTGGGGTTGGCCTTGCGGGCCAACTTAGAAGGAATCGAGGCCGGCACGTTCAAACGGGGCGACCGCAACTATGACATCGTCGTCGAGCTGGCCGACGAGCCGGGACAAGACCAGGTCGAACAGTTCCTCTTCCCCGGAACACCAGGGCAGCCCATCCTTCTGTCCAACCTGGCCGACGTCGAGCATCGTGTCGCGCCCATCCAGATCGCACGGCAGGACAAACGTCGCGTCACGAAGGTGTTCGCCAATCTGGACTCGTCATTGCCGTTGGGAACCGCCGTGAACAAGATCACGGACGAGATGGAATCCAACGGGGATTTCCCGCCGGGATACGAATACCATTTCTTCGGCATGTACGAAAAGATGGCCGAGGCGGTGGCCGCGTTCGGCGAGGCGGGGTTGGTGGCCATCGTCCTGGTGATTCTGAGCCTGGCCGCCATCCTTGAATCCTTCAAACAACCGTGGCTGATCCTTGTGACGGTCCCGCTGGGCCTGATCGGCGTGATGTGGGCCTTGACGCTAACGGCGGAGAGCATGTCGATCTTCGTGCTCATGGGAATGGTCATGATGGTCGGCATCGTCGTCAACAATGCGATTCTGATCGTGGACGCGATGAACGTGCACATCCGCGAGGGCACTCCACGTCACAAGGCGATGATCGCCGCCGCCTGTGAGCAGTTCCGTCCGGTGGTCATGATCACGCTGGCCGCCGTGCTGGGCATGTTGCCCCTGGCGACCAGCCGCGGGATCGGCGCCGAGCTGCGAACCGGCGTGGGCATCGCCTCCGTCGGCGGCATCCTCATCTCCGGCGTCCTCACCCTGATCCTGTTGCCGATCCTCTACGACCTGTTCACCCGGAAGGATACGAAGCACTGAAAGAGAGAATAACGATGTACAGAGAAGCAGACCTCGCCATATTAGAGCCCTTTCTCAGCCTGGAGCAGGCCGAATGGGCAGACCTCATCCACTTCGGCGACGATATCCTCGCTATGGCCAAGGAGCCCAACGCGCTTGAGAGGTTCCGGTATCTCCTCGAAGACCTGCAGCACAACCCGGGCAAACCGCTCGCCTTGTGCGCCACGAGCCGTTGTTTTTCGCCGGAGCGATGCAACGCATTGCTCAAGGGCCTGGCGGGTCCGGACACGCGGTTCGGCGGGCACAACAGCGCGTCCACTCCGGTTTCCGGGTTCACCCTGACGCGCGAGGAGAACGTATTTGGAGGACTGATTCACTGGGTGCGGTCGGCGAAGCGGCCGGTGATCATGGTTTTCCAGGGCGATGTATCCTTGTCCTTCCTCGGGATTGGGTTGGCCTGTGACTACCGGATCGCCGCTTCCAACACCACCTTCTACAACCAGGGGCGCGACCACGACATGCCACCCGGCTCGGGGCTGCTTTATCTGTTGCCCGCCTATGTCGGACTGGGCCGGGCCAACGCACTGGTCACTCGCACGGTGGAGCTGTCCGCGTACTCCGCATTCAAGATGGGCCTTCTCGACGAGGTCGTCATGCCCTCGGAGCTGGTTCAGACAATCCGGACGATGGCCAAAGAGGTGTCTTGCTTCTCAGCGGACACGCTGGACACGATCAAGCAACTGCTCAACCAGCGATTGCCTGACTTCGAAACCTACTTCGCGATGGAGACCCAGGGACTCGGACGAGGATTGTGCGGAAAGCCCTGGGAGAAGCTCGCGCAGGGGGGGACGGGAGATGCTTCACTATAGAGACAGAAAACCGAGAGTCCACATTCTGACGCTGGATCGCACCCTCGCGACCGACGTATATGAGAGACTGCACAGCCATCCCGGGATGGAGTCAATCGAGCTGGTCCGACCCGCGGAAGGCGAATGCGAGATCACGGTCGAAGACCTTGCCCATCAAGTCAGAGAGACGACTTCATCGAGGGTATTGATCTTCGATGTGCGGCGGCAGACCAAGGGGAGACTGCAGGGCGTCCACAGCGATATCGTTCGGTTCAATCGCCCCGACTTCAACCAGTACTGCCATTCCATCCTGATCGGCGATGGGCCGGTGGGCCTTCTCGACCCCGACAAGCGCGCCTTGGTCGTACCGCCCTTTCTTTCCGATCTCCGCGTCGACTACAGTCCGGCGGCCTTTTTCACCAACGCCTTCTTTCACTACAGTTATGACGAGACGCAATACCAGGCCGTCTATGAGAACCATGCATTGCCGAAGAAAGTGCCTCAGCGTCTGGCGAGGTATTTCAAAGATCGCGATGTGACGGTGGAACAGATATGTCGCTACTGGCGCGCCGCGGACGTGCCCGAGAACCTGAGGGCCGCAAAGAGAACACACAGACAGGAGAAACTCCGCGGGTTGTGCCTGCGAATCCTGAAGGACGAGTTCCCGCGGGACGCGGACCAATTGGCAAAGGGCCTGACCAGGGAGGGATATGCGTTGCTGGGAGAATCTCTGACAGTCCACCTCTACCCGTTCTTCTTCGCGGAATGGGTACTGGACCTGTTGAGAAGAGCCGAATCAGCCGCACGTACGTAAACCTCGCTCGGTCCTGATGATTGCCCTCGCCGGATGAGATCTCAAAACGACGCGAGGAATTTCACATCACAGCTCCTTGACCAGGAATTCACGGACGACAATCTTCATCGGGCCGAACTCGGCGCCGGGGTGCACCTGGAAGCCGAACTTACCCGAGTCGGTGGTCGGGTCGAAGACATCGGCCACCGGCTTGCCGTTGAGCCAGATCTGGAGATGATCGCGCTCCGCGCGGATCTTGATCGTGTTCCAGCCTTCGCGGTTCTCCAGGGACTTGTCCAGGTTGACCGCGAGGAACATCTTGCCGGGGCAGTAGAGCGTGCCCGAGTAGGCTTCCGGATTCGCGTATTCGAGGATGTCGGCCTGATACGACTTGTCCGCGTTCTGGTAGCGGAACCACACGCCGCTGTTGCACGGCCACTGGGCGCGATACGTCACGACCGCCTCGAAGTCCCGGTAGCCGGCCGTGGTGAACAGATCGCCCGGCGCGTTGTTCTCGCCCTGCGTCCCGATGAGCAGACCGTTCTCGACGGTCCACTTCGCCCCGCCGCTGGTTTCCCAGCCGGTCAGGTCCTTGCCGTTGAACAGTTTCGTGTATCCGCTCTGGACGCCGGCCTTCTCGGACGACGACGCTTTCTCGCTCGACTTCTGACAGCCCACGACCATCATCGCAACCAACACCAACGCAATTGTCCTACCGTGCATGTTCTTTTCCTTTCTCTGTGTCACTTCTGTTCCTGCCAGATGTCCGTCGTGCGGACCTGGACGTTCGGCATCGTCGGCAGCGGCGCGCCGGGGATCGGCTCGTACCAGAAGGTGGCCGTCGACCAGTCGTCGCAGGTCTCGGCCAGGCCGTCCTGCCAGATGATCTGCTCCATGCACAGCACCGGCCCATTCAATCTCCACGCGTCGGCGTCGAGTCTATAGCCGCGTCCGCGGGGCGTCAAGGAGATTGAGAGTTGCCCGCGCTTGGAGTTCGGGAAGTTGATCGCCTGGCGACAACAGGAGAGGAACCCGGACGTCAATCGGTGGTATTATAGGGGGCGCTCGCCCACGGTTCCGTCCCGGCGTGAAGACCGAACCGAGCGGACGGCTCTGACTCAATGTGAGTGATGTGATGAAACGGATCATTTCGGTGTCTCGACGGACGGATGTGCCGGCCTTCTATGGCGACTGGTTCATGGAGCGGGTGCGCGAGGGGTTCGCCGGCGTCGTGCACCCCTTCGGCGGCAAACGGTACCTCGTGTCCCTGCGGCCCGAGGACGTGACATGTTTCGTCTTCTGGACGAAGGACCTCACGCCGTTCGTCCAGCGTCTGGACGCGCTCGACCGACTCGGCTATCGGTTCTACTTCAACTACACCGTCACGGGCGTCCCTTCGGTCTTCGAAAGTCACGTGGACAAGGCCGCCGCACTGCGGACCCTCAAAAACCTCAGCAAGCGATACTCGCCCAAGCACATCAACTGGCGATTCGACCCCCTCGTCCTGTCGAGCGTCTGCGATGGGGATTTCTACCTGAGCGAGTTCACCAGACTCGCGAGCGAATTGGAAGGCCTCGTCGAACGCTGCTACTTCAGCTTCGTGATGCCCTATCGCAAGGTGGATCGCAACTTCCGCGAGCTGGAGCAGGCCACGACCATCCGAGTGATCCAGGAGAGCGAGGAACGCCGGATCGAACTGGCCGGTCGGCTCGCGGAGGTCGCCCAATCGCACGGCATTCAAATGTACTCCTGTTGCGGCGAATACCTCCTCGGCGACAAGATCCGGAAGGCCCACTGCATCGACGGGGCATTGATCGAACAACTGTTCTACCCGCAGGGTCTCGCCTGGACCGAGAAGCCCACGCGACCCGGCTGCGGCTGCACGGAGAGCATCGACATCGGCACGTACGACACCTGCCCCCACGGCTGTGTCTACTGCTACGCCAACGCCAACAAAGCCGTCGCCATGCGGGCCTTCGAAAATCACGACCCGACGAGCGCCTTCCTCGGCTTCCCCAAATCCCAATCCGATGCATGGCTGCGAGAACTGGGCGACGAAACGCTATGGTGAGCTGGCGGGCCATGCTGTACATACGACGGCTTTCTCTGTAGAATAGAACTATGTCGGAAAACGCAATGAGTCCAGGGAGTTTTGACGCTCAAGCCGTCGCCCAGTACTGGTTTGCAGAGGCAGAGGAGACCCTGACGGTCGCGAATCATCTCGTCGAGAAGGGCGACTACTCGTAATTGAGGCGAGATATCCTGATCCCAAGCGTGATTTTCGGCGAAAGTGTACTGCGGAATACGTCACAGAGCAGATGGCGGCAATCAAAGAAGTGTTGGCATGGCTCAAATCGCGACGGACGTCATAACGAGCGTTGAGCGATTCCTGGCAGTCGTTCGCGAGCGGCCGCGAGTAGAGGCTGCGTATTTGTACGGCTCCCAAACAACGGGTTCGGCCCGTCCCTGGAGCGATATCGATGTGGCTGTCATATCGCCGGATTTCTCTGATGACCTTTTCCAGGACCGTATCGCGATGATGCAGTGGGCTGCCGAAATCGATGACCGCATCGAGCCGCAGCCGTTCACGCCGGATCGGTTCGGCCCCAACGATCCGTTGGCCAGCGAGATCTCGCGCAACGGCGTTCGACTCGTGTAGGCGCACAGCGAAACAGACAGGCTCTTCTGCGCGAAAGGGGGGCCTATCGCGGCGCGGCGATGGCGAGTTTGAGGACCAGTTGCTCGATGGCGACGGCGGCCTGGGCCTGGCCTGTCTTGGTGGCGTGATCGACTGCCGCCAACTCTTCCAGGAACGTCGCAATCTGCGAGAGCGTGGTCCGCTGGAGCTGG
>CAZDTD010000048.1:0-23261 GCA_964507995.1 uncultured Pirellulales bacterium
TGCTCGACCTGATCCTGTCCCGCGTCGCGGACTTCAAGGAGAAGGCCGAACGGCTGAAGGGCCGCGTCAAAGGCGCCATGATCTACCCGGTGGTCGTGCTGATCGCCGCGATGGGGATTGTGATCGGCCTGATGACCTTCGTGATTCCGTCGTTCGCCGCGACGATCTCGGAGATGGCCGGCGGCAAACTGAATCCGATTACCGCGACCGTGATGGGGATCAGCGCCTGGATGACCAAGCAATACGGATGGGTCTATCTGATTGGCGTGCCCGTTGCGATCATCTTCAGCCTTCGATTCCTCCGGCGGTTCCGTGCGGTCCGCCTCGTGCTGGATACGATCCAACTGAAGGTCCCGGTGATCGGGCAATTGACAAGCAAGACCTCCATCACGCGGTGGACGCGAACCCTGGGCACGCTCATCAGCGCCGGCGTCCCCATCCTCGACGCCATCACCGTGACGGGAGAGACGGCGGGCAACGAGGTGTATTCGAACATGCTCAAGACCGTCCACAACTCGATTCGCCAGGGAGATACGTTTGCCACACCGCTGAAGGCCTCCAAGACGGTGGACCTGCTCGTAGCGAACATGGTCGCGGTCGGCGAGGAAACCGGCGACCTCGACAAGATGCTCCTGAAGGTCGCCGACCAGTACGACGAGCAGGTCGACGTGCTCGTCGGCAGCCTGATGTCCATGCTTGAGCCGATCATGATCATCGGCCTCGGAGGCATCGTCGGCGTCATCGTGATGTCCGTGTTCCTGCCCATCATCCAGGTGATCCAGAGTCTGGGTTCTCAGACGTGATCGATAATCTGCAAAACCGAAGATCCAACTTGTCGCGCATCAACAAAAAGGAGAAGACCATGAATCCGACCATCAACCAGGCCAAACGGAAACGAGCGTTCACCATCATCGAACTGCTGACCGTCATGAGCATCATCGTGATCCTCATCGGTCTGCTGGTTCCCGCCCTGAACAAGGTGAAGCGCTACGCGATGGACGTCAAGCAGCGAGCCCAGTTGCACGCGATGGACGCGGCCATCGAGTTGTTCAGCACGGAGAACGGCGGTTATCCCACTTCGAATGCACTTGATTCAGACAGCGTGGACTATTGCGGCGCCATGAAGCTGTCCGAGGCCCTGATGGGGCAGGACCTGCTCGGGTTCCACACCAACTCGATCTTTCGGCGAAACGGGTTGGATGTGAACGGAAACCAACTGTACTTGACGACGACCGGCGCCGTGCTGAATTCCGAGCTTCGGGCGGCTCGCAAGGGGCCCTACCTGCAGGCGGAGAACGCCAATGCCTGGCGGATGGAGGACATCTACGGCACGAACGTCGGGTCCTTCCTTGGAACGTCGTTCGTTCTGTGCGATGTGTACGCGCAGCAGACCCAGTCCGGCGAGAAGACCGGCATGCCGATCCTGTACTACAAGGCCGACACCGCCAACACCATGCACGATCCCAACCTGGCGATGACCGTCGATAACAATGGCGGCAATATCTACAATTATTATGACAACCAGAGACTGGTCGATCTGGGCAGGCCCTGGATGGGCGCCAGCTCGCCGTCGAGCGTGCATGGCATGGCCGACCCGAGACGGTTCTACAGGAACACGCGAAGCGACAAGATCTCCACGACGTCGCGGCCCTTCCGGCCCGACGAGTTCATCCTGATTTCCGCCGGCTGGGACAGCGAGTATGGTACGGCCGACGACATCTGCAACTATGAATGGAAATACAGCGAGCGGTTGTAGGACGGTCGTGCAGGGGTATGCAGCAACCGGATTGTGACATCGCTATGGAAAGAGGTTACCCGTGAGAACGAAAAGGTCGGGCCTGACAGTCATCGAGATCCTGATCGTGGTCGGCGTCATCGCCATCCTCATCGGATTGCTGCTGCCGGCGGTGCACACGGTGCAGAAGATGGCCAAGGACACCAAGCAGAAGGCGCAGCTCACGGCCATCGAACTCGGTCTGGCGGCGTTCAAGAACGACTACGGGGATTATCCGCCCTCGAACTGGTGGGACCCCTCCGCCTCCGTCTCCGGCATGCCCCGCGATTACTGCGGCGCCCAGAAGCTGGCGGAGGCCCTGCTGGGCTGGGATCTTCGTGGGTTCCACCCCGACTCGGCCTGGCGGTCGGACGGGCTGGACGCCAACAAGACCGCCAATACGGTCTATGCGGATACGACGGTGGCCGGACTGCAGAGACGCAAGGGGCGCTACATCGAGCTGGAGAGCGCGAATGCTTTCCTGCTCGGCGGCGGGACGGATTCGCTGTTCCCCGGCGCGGTCGATCCGCTGGCGCCGCGCACCTACGTCCTGTGCGACGTGTACCCGGTGACTGAACGCAAGGTCGAAATGGCCAACGGCACGGTCGTCAGTCCCGGGACGCCGATTCTCTACTATCGGGCGAACCCCGCCAGGTTGCGTCACAATCCGCCGGCGTTGGATCAGACGAGCGTCTGCATCTACGATGCACGCGACAACATCCCTCTCATCAATTTGGGCCAGTTGGCGGATGCAACGAAGGGGACCCGGGATTCGCACTGGTTGGCCCCGGACGTGAGAGAACCGGGTTTCGATTACTTCTATGATTACATTCGCGACCGGCGGTTGCCGTCGACGGCGACGGACTGGCCGTATCGGCCGGATTCCTATCTCCTGATCTCGGCCGGAATGGACGGCATTTACGGTACGAACGACGACATTCGCAACTTCGGGAACTGATCGAAGGGTGCAGGGACACGATATGGCGAATCGTCAGAACAACAGGGCGGTGACGTTGATCGAGATGCTGGTGGTGCTCGGGATCATTCTCGTGCTGGCCGGCATCGTGGTCACGGCGACGCTCCGCGTCGACACGCGGTCGAAGGAGAACGCCCTGGACAACGCCTTTGCCCTCCTGGGCACGTCGCTGCGGGAGTATTTCGAGGTCAAGGACCAGTTTCCGGAGCAGCCGGAGCGGAACACGCCCGCCAACGCCGTCGAACATATCGAGTGGATGGTGCGGGAGCTCCGGTCCGTGCCGGATTCGCGACACGTGTTGGATCAGATCAATCACGCCTTGTTCCAAAGCGAGGCGGGCGACCCCGACGTGCCGGAATTGAGAGACCCCTGGGGAACCGTGCTGGATTACGTCTACGATCCGAACGGGGGCGACAGTTTCCCCGAGTTGATCTCTGCCGGAAGGGACAAGCAGTTCGGCACCGGCGATGACATCGACAGCAAGGGCAGACCACAGAACTGATTGAAAGACTGAGAACCATGTACGGTCGAGCACACAGGACAACCGGCCTGACGCTGATCGAGATGACGGTGGTCATCTCGGTGGTGGCCCTGATGGTGGCCTTCGGGGCGCCGGCCATGCGTGCGCTGGTCAACTCGTTCCAGTCTGAAGGCGGGGCGGTCACCATGGTGAACGCGGCCCTGGGTTCGGCCCGGGCCATGGCCGTGAGCCGCCAGAGATACGTGGGCGTCCGGTTCCAGAAGATGTGCGTCTCGACCGATTCGGCGGACCCGTTGAAGGGACTGATGGACGCGCCGCAGTATATGATCTTCATCATGCACGAAGAGATGAAGAACAACGGCGATCTCAGCGACGGGTTCCGCGCGGTCGAAGGCCTGGAGCCGGTCAAGCTGCCCATGACGCTCGGCATGATGGACGTCAGCCGGATCGACGAGGATGACAAAATCGACGACCTGCGGGAGTTGAACGACGCCACCACGTTCAGCGTGGTGTTCTCACCGTTGGGCAAACTGATCGTGCGCGATGTCCGATGCCGCAATAAAGACGGTGTGAACCGTCCGGAGAGCGGACTGGTTCCGTCTGACCCCTCGTCGGACGACACCTTCAACGTGGCCGACACGATCATCCGCAACGGTCGGGGCCGGTTCATTCAGGACGACTATCCTCCCGACGATTCGGTGCTGGATCTCGGGCTGGGCGAAGAGCCCAGTTGCTCGAGCTTGATAATCTACGAGCGGTCCCGCCTGCGGACGGAATACCAGAAGAAGACGGCGTGGACCGCCTATTTGAGCGACTTAGCAGGCAGAGCCTACTATGTGAGCCCGCATACGGGAGATCTGATTGCGTCGGATTGATGTGCAGATATGACGAGAAAATCGCGACAGCACGGATTCTCACTGACCGAAACCCTGATGGCCGTAGGGACGCTGGCGATCGGTTTGACGTTCATCGCCGGTTCCTTCCTGACGGGGATGTACCTCTCGACGTTTTCCACCGAGCGGACCATCGCGGCGGTGGCGGCCGAGGAGGCGTTCGCGAAGATGCAGATCTTCGGCCTCGATCCCAACAGTTCCGGCCTCCAGACCAGCGGGCACACCGACTACAACGACGTGGCGTCGCTGGGGGACGACCAGTGGCTGTACCCGTCGGTCGCCGACGAAGCGACGAAGCAATACTCCTGGGCGGCGATCTGCCGGAGTATGGGATCCGCGGGCGATCTGGTCCAGTGCACGATGTTCGTCAGCCGGGAAATCGGCGGCGCATCGTCGTTCTGGAAGCGAGCCGACGGCGCAAACGATTCGTCGCTGGAGTTGTCCGATCGGCCTCGTCCTGTGTGGCTCAAGGTCGGTCGCGATTCTTCGGCCGACGAGGACGAGATTACGATCCTGGACGCGATCGCCTCCGACACGGTCGATGAGCGTTCGTTCGTCAGCGACGGCTCGATCCTTGTGGACGACGCGACGGGCTGCATGTATCGCGTGCTCGAACGATCCGTGGATCGGCCGGGCACGATGACGCTCGACCGCGATTGGGAAGGGGCTGAGTTGAGTTCCGACGGCGACGGCAAGGTGTGGGTGGTCCCGCCGCCGATCTCGGGGGGCAGGAACCCGGGCGTCGCGGCATATCAGAAGATCATCAGGTTGCCGAGATCCTAAGATGCGAAAAGCGTTCACGCTCATGGAATTGATTGTCGCGCTGGCGATTCTGGCGCTGGTGCTGTCGTTTGCCGGCGCGATCTTCCGGGTGAGCCTCGAATCCCAGCAGCTCGCGCGGGCCAACGCCGAGATCATGCAGAAACTGCGGGTCCTGACCGACCAGTTGGACGCGGATTTCCGCGGCCTCCTCAAGGATGGCGAGGTTTTCGTGGTCTGGTCGGCCCGGCACAAGCGTCAGGCGGACTACCCGACGATCGATCCGAACGACAAGCGTTCCGTCGCCTTCGACCGGTTCGACCGGATCATGTTCTTTGCCGGCGGCGATTTCACCACGTTCGGCCCCGATCCCAATCGAGGCAACGTGGCGCGCATCTGCTACACGCTCGCCCGGGGTCCGACGACGAATGCTTCGGAGCCCAACCGGCCGCAGACGCAGAAGCCCAACAAGCGGATTCTCGCGAGGACCCAGCACATCCTGATCCCGCCGCTCTTGGAGAACGCGAACGACACGCTCGATACGAACGATTTCGACACGGACGACTGGCTTGCCTGGAACAGCCGCCAGCAAGTCGACAGGATCTCGCTGGAGGGGTGGAAGCGGATTCTGCTTGCGGAAAAAGCGAACATCCTGTCCGTGATTGGAGATCTCACCGTCGCCGATCAGGATGACAATCCCATCAGCACGACGGACGAAGAGGCTCGCGGCGTGCTGATCGACCGGTCCGAACCCGATTCCTTCCACTCGCTGTTCTGCCAGGGCGTCGGCCAGTTTATGGTCCAGGGCTGGAACGACGCACAGAATCGATGGATTCCCGAAGTGAACCCGGACGACGACGACAGTCTTGCGGATTCCGACTTCCCGCTGAACTCGAGCAACGACGGCGTCAGCTCGGACCACGATCCGGCTCTCTGGTATCCGCGCGGACCGTCGAGCCTGACGAACCCGAGCGTCCCGAGCAGCCGGATGGATCGGGAGCATTTCAATGAGATTCCTGGGCTCGGGCGGGCCCTGAAGTTCACTTTTACGCTCTACGACTCGCGAAATCTGATCAAGAACGGCAGGACGTTCACGCACATCGTGTACCTGGACAACTGATGGAGCAGCCATGAAGCAACGGATCGGACACATCGCGACAACCTGGCATCGGGGCTCGGCCCTGATCCTCACGGTGGTGCTCACGTGCCTGCTGGCCATTGTCGGCGTGCTCTTTGTGATGGCGTCGCGGATCGACAAGCTGTCCACGACGGCGACCACGGAGAGCCGCGAGTTGACCTGTGCCGTCGATACGGTCCTGGCGCAGATCGAGCAGGCCCTGATTGCGGACGTCCCGGGAGCGACGGGCAACCAGGAGTACTACGACTTTCCGGACGATCTGAATCCCTGGCTGGCCGATCTCGAACCGTATGCGTCGGAAGGGAAGTACTACTGGCGGCAGATCAGCAACCTTGTGGGCTCCTCGATGGTCCGGTCGAGGAATCTTTGCGTCCAGGTTGTGGGCGAGCGAAAGGCGATCGATCCCAACCTGAAAAACGATTCCGACGTGACGACAGCCGACGCCGATGGGGATGGGGCCGGCGATGCGCGGTGGTTTGAGGTCCCCGGCGTGATGACGAGCAAAGGCAAGCCCTTCTATGCCGCCGTGCGCCTCGTCGATAACGGCGGGATGCTCAACGTGAACACCGGTTTCCAGGCCGATCCCAATGGCGCAGGAGTCGATGGCGCCAATCAACTCCAGGTGAATCTCCTGTCGCTGGCGGCGCCGCCGGGCGTGCAACCTCGCGCCGAGGACGCCAATTCGCTGCTGGCCGCCCGCGCCAACAACGGGGCGAATGCCGCTGCGATGGCGGATCTGGGCGCGTATGCGAAGGACGTGATCTGGCAGTATATGGATGTGAAGAATCCCTCTCTGAACAATCCGTCGCCTTACACGCCGTTCGACATATCGGATGAGCTGGAGCTTCGTTACCGTTTCCTGCTCAACCACAGACAGACGGACACGCGGATCGAGGACTGGGGGCGGTTCCGAGTGGACACGCTCTCGATGCCGTTGGAGTACGGGGGCGGGAAGTTGGACGATTGGTACCGTCGTGTGGCCGGCGGAGTGGGCGACGCGTTCTATTCCTATCGGCACATCGCAACGACGTACAACATGGATCGGATCCTCACGCCCAAGCCGCTGGAGCTGGCGAGCCGGCCCCGGAAGATGGCGAACGTCAACACGTCGGATCAGCAGATGCTGCAGACGGCGATCGTCGCGGCGCTGGCGGAGGCGACGCCGGATGCCAATGCAATGGAAATCGCCCAGCAGGCCGCCCAGATCACGGCCAATCTCTGCGACTACATCGACGACGACGACGAGGTCACGGCCATCCCCTCTGTGTCTTCCTCCTTCTACGGTTTCGAGCGGCCCTGCGTCTACATCTCGGAAATCGCCTGCCGGCAGAAGAAAGACGACGCGGGAAACATCCATTCGTCCTACGCGATTGAATTGTACAAGCCGTATTTTGAGGACAGCGATCCGAATGCCACCGAGTGGCAGCTCGTGATTGACAATCAGTCGAAGTCCGATGCCGGCGACTCAAAGCCTGATGTCGAGGTTTCGATAACGTGGAGCGGATCGAGGCGGTTCCATGTGATTCTCGCGGAGAACTTGCAGGCGCCGCTGGCCGAGGAGTTTGTCCAGTTCCTTGACTCGAATGAGCCGACGGACACGGTCTCGCTCTATGGATACGACCGTGCCGACTATGCGGGGACGCCGCAGCGGCTCGATCCAAGCGTTTTCGCGTTCGACGTGAACGCCGTGATTTCCCTTCGGCGGGCCGTTCCGGGAACCACCCGGCCGCTCACGGCGGATCGTGTGAACGTGCCGGGGGGCTGGATGGAGATCGACAATGTCGCTCGCAGCCTCCAGCGGGATATTTCGACGCACCGCTGCCTCCGACGATTGTGGTCGCCTGCGACGCAGCCGTCGACGCCGGCGTTGGGCAACGCCGGGAGCAACTACATCGATCCGAATGAGCCCGAGCCGCTCCAGGCCCACCCGTCGAACAAGCCGCTGACCAATATTGGCGAACTGGGCATGATCTTCCGCAAGAGCGTGTACAGCATGGCCCCGGATTCGCCCGCGTCCGAGGTCCTGCTGGATCTGGCCGATCCGAACATGTCCATGCTCTTCAACTACCTGACCGTGATCGATCCGGTCCGCTGGTTCCGCGCGGCCGACGAGACGCGGGTCGCCGGGCGCATCAACATTAACACCGCGCCGGCGATGGTCCTCGCGCAGCTTCCCTGGCTTCGGTACGAGGGGGGTGTTGACTGCAACAGGCCGGAGGACATCGTCGCCTATCGGGTCCGCGATGGCCAGAGCCATCCCTATCGAAGCATTGCCGATCTGATGCAGATCCCCTCCATGCGCAACCTGATGGGGGATGCGTTGGACAATCAGTTTACCGACACGCCCAAAGGGCCGGACCTGACGCCCGATACGGCCCGCGACGACATGGAGGAACGGGACCTGTTGTTCACGCGGATCAGCGATCTGGTCACGGTGCGAAGCGACGTGTTTACCGCCTACATTCTCGTTCGGATCGGCGTGAATGGCCCCCAGCGGCGGATGGTCGCGATCTTCGACAGGAGCGGCGTTACCTCCGGCGCCGACCGCGTTCGCCTGATCGCCCAGCAACTGGTCCCGGACCCGCGATAGCGACTATCCCCGCACCATCGCCAGGAGGCTCGGGTGCGCTTTGTGGTTGCCCGCGAGGACGTGGAAGGCCTGCCCATTGTAGGCGTCGAGATCGACGGGAAAGAGCCTGCTGCCGTTCCAGTCTGTGACGACCGCGCCGGCCGCCTCGGCAATGGCTACACCGGCCGCGATATCCCACAGCTTGGGCGTGTTCATCGCGGCGGCCACGAGCCCGCCTCGTGCGACATAGGCCAGGTGCAGGGCGGTCGTGCCGAAGTTGCGGAACCTCGCCTGCCGCATCAAGTCGGACGCCCACGCCGGCAGGCCGTTCTCGAAATGGCTGTCCAGACCGACGCTCGCCAGCGGGCCGATCTGCTCCTCGCCGGCGGTGATGCGTCGGCCGTCCAGTTGGGCCTCACCCCCGTTGACGGCAGTGAACATGGCGTCGGTGGCCGGGTGGAAGATGACGCCGACGAGGGGCTCGCCCTGGAGCATCGCCGCGACGCTGACTGCGAAGACCGGGATGCCGTGGATGAAGTTGTGTGTCCCGTCGATTGGGTCGATCACCCACCAGATGGCCGGCTCGCCCATCGGGGGGCGTTTGAACATCTTGCCGTGGTCTCCCTCCTCGGCAATGAATCCGTGATCCGGGAAGTTCTCGCGTATCCGCTGTATGACGATTCGCTGGCACTCGGCATCGGCCTGCGTGACCATCTCGATCTCGCTCTTCTTGAGGGCCTTGACGTTGCCCATCTGCTCCATCGCATGTTGGCCTGCCAGGCGGGCAGCGACGATTGCGGTCTCCAGGATTTCACTTAAGTCTTTCTGTTCCAAGGACATAGTATTCCACCCGTCGGATTTATTGACATGTCTGAACGCCGATCCTATTCTACAGTGAATATGCAGGAACGCCAACAAGATACCACCGTCAAAGCCACGCGTCGCGCGTCCGCGAGGCAGCGGAAGCTGGCTGCAATGATCGTCTGCGTCATCGCGGGGGGATTCGCATGCCTGTGGGCGATGCAGAGAGCGGGATTCGACTTCGGGCGGATCTTTCCGCCATGCGGATTCAAGATGCGAACCGGTCTGACGTGTCCGACCTGCGGCATGACGACCGCGGTATTGGCGTTTGCGCGGGGCCACGTACTCACGGCGTTCTACCTCCAGCCTGCAGCGGGGTTGTTGTGCAGCCTGCTGGCTGTCGCCGCATTTTTCGCTTTTCTGACGGCCGTCTTCGGCGTATATTTCAACCTTCTGGACCGGGTGCTTGCCCGGGTCAGGGTCGTGCATGTAGTTGTAGGTCTGCTCGTGATTCTTGCCGCAGGCTGGGCTGTGACATTGGCGCGCGCCCTGGCGGCACAGACCTGAGACGAACGGTAGACTGAAGACTTCTGGGAGTGTGACTATGATCAAAGTGCTCATCACGGACAAGCTGGCTAAAGAGGGAATTGATCTGATCAACGCCACCGCGGGTGCGGAGGCGGTCGTCAAGCTGGGCATCAGTGAGGATGAACTGTCGAACATCATCCGCGACTACGATGGGTTGATCGTCCGCAGCGACACGAAAGTGACCGCGAAGGTCCTGGCCAATCCGGGCCGGCTCAAGGGCGTCGCCCGGGCCGGCGTGGGCGTGGACAACATCGACATTCCCGCCGCGACCCGCAAAGGCATTCTCGTGATGAACACCCCCGGCGGCAATACGCTCAGTGCGGCCGAGCATACGATGGCCCTCATGTTGGCTATGAGCCGCAACGTCGTGCAGGCGTGCAACAGTCTCAAGTCGGGCGCCTGGGATCGCAAGAAGTACACGGGCAACCAGCTCAACAACAAGGTTCTCGGCGTGATTGGCCTGGGCCGGATCGGCATGGCGGTGGCGCGGATGGCCAGCGGCCTGGACATGAATATCCTGGGGTACGATCCGCTCGCGGCGCCGAAGAATGTCGAGGAAGCGGGCGTGGAGGTGACCGATACGCTCGAACGGATCTTCCGCGAGGCGGATTTCATCACGGTGCACGTGCCGAAGAATCCGCAGACGCTGAACCTGATCGGGGCCGACCAGATCGCGATGATGAAGCCGACGGTTCGCCTGATCAACTGCGCCAGGGGCGGCATCATCAACGAGGATGCGCTCTACGATGCCCTGGCGAAAAAACGGATCGCGGGCGCTGCGCTCGACGTGTTTTCCACGGAGCCGCCGCAGGACCTGCGGTTCGCGACGCTGGACAATTGCATCGTCACGCCGCACCTCGGCGCCAGCACGGAAGAGGCGCAGGTCGAAGTCGCCGTCGAGGCGGCCGAGATCCTGCTCGATGCGATCAAAGGCGGTCCGATCCGCAACGCGGTCAATGCGCCGTCCTCGTCGGGCGCGATGCCGCCGGCGGTGAGCCGGTACGCGGATCTGGCGCGACATATCGGCAGTCTGCTGAGCACGGTCGCCCCCGGTGCCATCAAGAGCGTCCAGGTCGAGTATCGCGGGACCATCGCGGACATGGGGGTCCAGCCGATCACGCTGAACTTCGCCATCGGCCTGCTGCAGAAGCACTTCGAGATGCCGCTGAACATGGTCAATACGCCGGTCCTGGCCAAGGAGCGGGGCATCAGCGTTGATGTGACGAAGAATCCGGATGCCCGTGACGTGGCGTCCAGTTTCACCGCGACCGTCACGACGAGCGAAGTGAAACGAACCGTCCGGGGCTCCGTGTTCGGCGACACCCTGCTGCGGATCATCGAGCTCGACGGCTTCCACGTGGAGATGACGCCGATGGGCACGGTGCTGGTGATCTTCAACGAGGACCGGCCGGGCGTCATCGGATCGGTGGGCACTGTCCTTGGCAACCACGGCATCAACATCGGCACGATGGGTGTTGGACAGAAGTTTGACATCCGGAAGGCGGTCCTGGCGGTGAGTCTCGACAAAGAGCCGGACGCGGCCACGATCGACGAGCTCAAAAAGCTCGATTTCGTCAACGAGCTGTACGTCTGCACGCTCGACTGATTCTTGCGGGCCTTTCTTCGCAACGGATAGGATGGACTGCTGCCGCCTTCGGCAAGCGAACGGCAGGCGTGCGCAATGGGAGTGTGCCAGATGGGCGAAAGCCTGATCATCAGTGTCAGTGGGATGAGGGGCGTGATCGGTGAGAACCTCACGCCCGTCATCGCGTGTCAATACGGTTGTGCCTTCGGGTCGTTTCTGAAGGAGGCCGTCGGTGCAGAGGGCCGCCGGCTGAAAGTCTGCATCGGGCGGGATTCCCGTGTCAGCGGCCCGATGCTCCTGTCGGCCGTGACGGCGGGCCTCTGTTCGGTCGGTGTGGACGTGGTCGATCTGGGACTCGTGACGACGCCGGGCGTGGGGATCATGCTCCGCGAACTCGGCTGCGACGGCGGCATCGTCATCACCGCCTCGCACAATCCGCTGCCCTACAACGGCATCAAACTGCTCCTGAGCAACGGGATGGCGCCGCCTGTCGCGACGGCCGAGCGGATCAAGCACGCCTTTTTCGACGGCCGCGTCGCTTTCGTCGATTCCGTCCACTGCGGCACAGTCAGCCGCAACGAGGACACGGATCGCGTTCACATCGCCAAGGTCCTGGCCACGGTCAATCCCTCGCAGATCGCGGCCAGGAAGTGCCGCATCGTGCTCGACAGTATCAACGGCGCAGGTGCCCGATCTGCCAGGAAACTCCTGGCCCAGCTCGGCTGCACAGTCGTTGCGATGAACGAAGAGCCGACCGGCCTGTTCGCCCACGGCGCCGAGCCAATTGCCGCCAATCTGGGCGATTTGTGCGCTCGGGTCAAGCAGGAGAAGGCGGACCTTGGATTCGCCCAGGACCCGGACGCGGATCGGCTGGCCATCGTCGATGAGCACGGCGTCTACATCGGCGAGGAGTACACGCTGGCCCTGGCGGCCAGGCACATCTTCTCCTCCGGTTCCGGGGTGGCGGCCGCCAATCTCTCCACCTCGCGCATGATCGACGACGTCGCCCGACGGGCGGGCGGACGGGTCGTGCGCACCCCGGTCGGCGAGGCCAACGTGGCCAGCGCGATGATCGAGCACCAATGCGTCATCGGCGGCGAGGGCAACGGCGGCGTGATCGATCTGCGGGTCGGACCCATCCGCGACAGCCTCGTCGGAATGGCCTTCGTCCTGCAGTTGATGGCCGAGACGGGCAAGGGCATCAGCGGACTCGTGAAGGAGATCGGCGGCTACTCCATGCACAAAGACAAGTTCGCCGCCGATGCGGAACAGGCCAGGCGGATCATGACGCTGGCTTCTGAGAAGTTTGTGGAAGCGACTGCAAACACCTCGGATGGCCTGCGGCTCGACTTCGCCGACGGCTGGGTCCACCTGCGGACCAGCAACACCGAGCCGGTGATGAGGGTCATCGTGGAGGCGGAGGACGAGAACGCCGCCAATCGCTATATTCAGGCCGTGTCGGAGATCCGCCGGTCTGTGCTGGAATGTCCGAATGCAGGCTGATAACAAACAGGAAGCCGCCACCCGCCAGATTCGATCGGTCACCTGCCTCGGTGCGGTCGTCAATGTTGTTCTGGCCATCGTCAAGCTGAGCATCGGCCTGGCGGTTTCCTCGCTTGCGATGATCGCCGATGCGATCCATTCGCTTTCCGATCTGGCGACCGATGTGGCCGTCATCGTTGGGGCATATTGGGGCGCGAAGAAACCGGATCCAAGTCACCCCTACGGCCATGGTCGGATCGAGACGTTCTGCGCCGTATTCGTCGCACTGGTTCTGGTGAGCGTCGGCGGCTTCATGATGTATGAAGCCACGTTGTCCATCACGAGAAATGAGACGACGCCGGCGCATTGGGGAATCCTGGTTGGCGCGTTGTTGTCCATCGTGGCCAAGGAGTGGTTGTACCAGGTCACGAAGAGAGTGGCCCGTCGGCTTCACAGTCCCGCCGTCTATGCCAACGCGTGGCACCATCGCAGCGACGCCTTCAGTTCCGTGGCGGTGCTGATCGGGTATGTGTCGTTGGTCTTCGGCTTCGACCACGGCGACCAGGTCGCGGCCATTGCCGTGGGGCTGATGGTTGTCTTTGTTGGGGTGAAAGTCGTCTCCGATTCGCTCACCGAGCTGACGGAAGGGGCCGTCGATCCCGGGACCATTCAACACATTGAGAGCGTAATCAACGCGGAGCCGGCCATCCGCCAATGGCACAGGCTCCGGACCCGCACCGTGGGGCGGGAGGTGTTCCTGGACGTACACATCCTTGTGGATCCCCAGTTGAATATCGCGGCCGCTCACGATGTCTCGGAGCGGCTGGAGAAGGCCATGGACGAGCAGATCAGCCGACCGGTGAACATCACGGTTCACATCGAGCCGGACCTTCCGGCCTTCAGGAAATAGCCTCCCGGCCCATCATCGGGGCTTTCGCGTCGGCCTCTTGAAGGCCGACGGTAGTTCGCATACAATATCTCCTGCATCGGCGCCGGGGCATGTCGGTTGTGGTTCGTTCACTGTTCGGGGACCGCCGATGCGATTCCCTTGTCCGCTCGGAACGGGACCGCGAATAGGAAGGGGTTGGTTTGGGTAGTCATTGGACAGAACAGAAGCCGGTGGTTTTGGTCGTGGATGACGAACGCGACCACGCCGACGGAATCGTCGAGGCGCTGGGGAAGCTGCCGGTCAAGGCGCTCGCAGTCTATACGGGCGAGCACGCCGTCGAGGTGCTTCGCAATCAGGCGGTCGATGTGGTCGTGACCGATCTGAAGCTGGAAGGACGCGTTGATGGCCTGGGCGTACTGCGGGAGGCCCGACAACACGGCGATGGCACCGAAGTCATCTTGATCACCGCGTATGCGACCATCGACAACTGCAAGGAGGCGATGCGGCAGGGGGCTTTCGACTATCTGGTCAAGCCGCTTGATATCGATCAGCTCCGCGCGCTGGTGGGACAGGCGATCCGCAAGGCGGCAACCGCTCGCGTCGCGAGAGAAGAAACTGCGACTCCGCAGGATTCATTCCTCTTCGAGGGCATCAAGGGGGTCAGCCCCGCGATGCAGGGAATCTTCGAGGTGGTTCGCCGGGTCGCGCCGACCAACATTTCTGTGCTCATCGAGGGATCCTCGGGGACCGGCAAGGAGCTTCTGGCTCGCGCCATCCACAGGAACTCGCTCCGGCGGGACAAGCCGTTCAAACCGGTCAATTGCGCCGGTCTGACGGAGACCCTGCTGGAGAGCGAACTGTTCGGACACGTCAAAGGCGCGTTCACCGGCGCCAACACGGACCGCAAGGGCCTGTTCGAAATCGCCGACAAAGGGACGCTCTTCCTCGACGAGATCGGGGATATGCCGCTGTCCATGCAGGCCAAGCTGCTGCGGGTCATCGAGGACGGCGTCGTCGTGCCGGTCGGTTCGAGCAAGGCGACCGTGGTCGACGTGCGGATCATCAGCGCCACGAATCGCAGCCTGACGAAGCTCATCGAGCAGAAGGAATTTCGCGAAGACCTCTATTTCCGGATTCGCGGCGTGAGCGTCCGCCTGCCGCCGCTGCGGGAGCGGACGGTCGATATCCCGATCCTGGCGGAACACTTCCTGCAGGAGGCGGTGGAGGAGACCGGCTCCAAGGTCACAGGCTTCACGCCTGTGGCCTTGAGCGTCCTGGCCGCCTACGAATGGCCGGGCAACATCCGCCAGCTCCGGAACATGATCCGCACCATGGTCGTGATGTGCGACCGCGAGAAGATCGACGTCCACGATCTGCCGCCCGAGATCTCCCAGCGTCGCCAGCTCCCAGGCAGCAGCCCCGAGCCGGCCGATCTGGCCGGGGTGTCGCTCAACGACCTGGAGAAAAAGGCGATCGTGGACACGCTGGTTCAAACGCAGGGCAACCGCGAGCAGGCCGCCAAGATCCTCGGCATCGGCGAACGGACCCTCTACCGCAAGATCAAAGAATACGACCTGTGAACTACTCCGAGCGTGCATCCCCGTTCGCCAGCTTTTTCTGTCGCCAGGGGGGCATCTGCTCGGGTTTGACGTGTGCCCACAGGCCTTTCTTGAGGGACCGGGCGCCGGCTTCCAATTGCCGGTACTTCTGAAAGTACCCGTGCTTGAACCGCAGGTCGGCGTAGGCGAAGCCCTCCGAGAGCAGCTCCTCGTTCAGGAACCTGCCGTCGGGCAACTGGATGTAGGCGAGCAGGCGTTCGTATCGGTCCCGGCTGCCCGCCTGCGGATCGAGGTAGACCGTCGCCTGCCGGCTGAGGGCGAGCTGCGTGGCGAAGGCCGTCGCCTCCTTGGCGTAATACATCCGCTGTCCGTTGCCCCAGCCCATCTCCGGCGCATCGATCCCCACGAGCCGGACCTTGGTCACGTCGCCGGTGGAATCCGCGACGCCCAGATGGAGCGTGTCGCCGTCGACGACGCGAACGACCGGGAAACTCCGGCCGTCGTATCGAGCCTGATCGTCGGCATTGGCCTGTCCCCCCGGCGTCAGCAGATCGGGCCATCGCGGGGCGACGAAGTCCCGGTCCAGCCAAACGAGAAGAGCCGTCCCGATCAGAGACAGGCCGATCAGGACGGCTCGTTTACGTCTGCTCACTACGCGTCTGGTTTTTCGCCTGCGAGCCAATTCGATGAAACTCCGTCTACTTCTTCTTCCGCTGCCGGGCGGGCCGATCCAGCTCGAACGCGACGCAGACCGCTTCCAGCGCCCGCTCCACGTCCTGTCGGCCCACGGCGCAACTGATTCGGATCTCGCTCGTGGTGATCGAGTCGATGTTCACCTTGGCCTTGGCCAGGGCGCCGAACAACTTCTCGGCCACGCCGTACTGAGATCGCATGCCGACGCCGATGGCGGAGACCAGCGCGATATCGTCCCGGACGAAGACGTTGTCACAAGGCAGCTCCGCCTTCAGTTCGGTCGCCACCTTCCTGGCGGCCTCGACGTCGGACTTGCGGACCATGAAGGAGATATTCGCCTTCTCGTGGCTGATCTCCGTCTGGATGATGTCGTCGACGACGACCTTGGCCTCGGCCAGCCGGGCGAAGATTTTCGCGGCCGTCCCGGGGATGTTCGGTATCCCGGCGATGCCGATCTTTGCCATGTCTTTTTGAATTGTCGCACCCGACACCAATATGCCTTCCATCTGTGGTACCTCGTGAGTGATGATGGTTCCCGGATTGTCATTTTCGCTGTTTCGGATTCGAATCCTGACGTTGTATCGTTTGCCGATGGCCACGGACCGGCTGTGCATCATGCCGGCGCCGAGGCTGGCCATCTCGATCATCTCGTCGAAGCTGATCTCGTCGAGCAGGGCGGCCTTCTTGAAGACCTGCGGATCGGCGGTGTAGACGCCGTCCACGTCGGCGAAGATCTCGCATTCCTCGGCCTTCAGCGCCGCGGCCAGGGCCACCGCGCTGGTGTCGGCGCCGCCTCGTCCGAGCGAGGTGACGTTCCCGCGTTCGTCGACGCCCTGGTAGCCGGCGACGATGACGACTTTCCCTTCGTTCAACTCCCGCCGGATGAACTGGGAATCCACGCTCTTGATCTGCGCGTTGTTGAAGACGCCGTCGGTGAGCATGTGGATCTGGGTCCCGGTGAAGCTGATCGCCTTCTGGCCCATCGCTTCGAGGGCCATGGCCAGCAGCGACATGGTCTGTTGCTCGCCCGTGCTCAGGAGCTGAGCCATTTCCCGCGTTGGCGGATTCGGGTTGAGTTCCCGCGCGTCCCGCAGGAGTTCTTCGATCTGCTTGTCGCGTGCGGCGGCGACCACGCAGACCTGGTAACCGGCCTGCTTCCTGTCGAGGATTCGCCTCGCTGCCCGGCGGATCTGTTCCGCGTTCGCCACCGAGGAGCTGCCGAATTTCTGTACAATGATTGCCATAGTCGTTTTGTCACCCTTAAAAAGCCTGAAGTCTACCGCTTGTGCAGCCGGTCGTCAACCGCTTCAACTCTTGAGAAAGTACTCCATCAGCTCGCATCCCCTCTCGATGCGAAGTCCGGCCTTCGCCGCGTTGCTCTCGCTGAATCCCGCGTGGAGGATTCCCGCAACGCCTGTTCCCATCATGGCAAAGGGCACCGGGGCCGACGAGTGCGCGCCGGTCCCGACCGGCGTCGGATGGTCCGGCAGCAGCAACAGCCGCCAGTTGTCGTACCGTGGGAGGGCCTCCAGGATCGGGCCCACCACATGTTTGTCCACCTGCTCGATGGCCTGTTTCTTGGCCTCGGCGTTGCCCTCGTGGCCCGCCTCGTCCGGCGCCTCGACGTGTACGAAGACGAGATCGTATCCGTCGAGCGCCTGAATGGCGGCCAGGCCCTTGCCTGCGTAGTTCGTGTCGAGGAATCCTGTCGCGCCGGGCACCGCGATCAGATCGAATCCGACGAGCTTGGCCAGCCCGCGGACGAGGTCCACCGCGGTGATCGCCGCGCCGTGAAGGCCGTATCGCTTGCGGAAGCTGTCCAAGCGGGCCTGCTTGCCCTGGCCCCACAGCCAGATCGAGCTGACCTGGTTCTCGCCGAGGTCCTGGCGGACCCTGTTGATGTCGTGGCCTGCGAACAACTGCTGCGATTGGTTCATCAACTGGATCAGCAGGTCGGCTCCCTTGCCGCGAGGCAGGAGCTTCTCGACCGGTTTGCCGATGTGGTCGTGCGGCGGATATGTCCGCACGTCGAAATCCATGCCCCGCGCGACGAGCAGGTGCCGATAGCTGACGCCTGTGTGGAGGCTGATCCGCTCGTCGCTGATGTGCTTGTGCAACTCCTGGATCAGACTGCTGCCTTCTTCGGTGGTGATGTGTCCGGCGCTGTGGTCGGCCATCAGGCCGTCGGCGATGGTCACGAGGTTGCAGCGGAAGACCCAGTCGTCCATGCCCAGGCGGATATTGCGAGCGGCCGCCTCGATGGGGGCCCGTCCTGTGTAGTAGCGGGCGGGGTCGTATCCCAGCAGGCTCATCTGCGCCACGTCGCTTCCCGGCTCGAAACCGTCGGGCACGGTGTGCACGAGGCCTTGGCGGCCCTCGATGCTGATGCGGTCCATGTTGGGAGTTTCCGCCGCCTCCAGCGGGGTCTTGCCCCCGAAGACTTCGAGAGGCTCGTCTGCTGCGCCGTCCGGCACGATGATCACGTACTTAGACATACCGATCCATCAAAAGAAAATTCGAAGCACGAAACTCGAAATCCGAAACCAATCCGAAGGACCGAAACTCAAATGACCGAAACGCCTATGTATCTTTGTCCTGCGGGATATCCACGATCCGCACGCACACCGGCTTGCCGCTGATGATGTCGAGTTTCGCCAGTTCCGCCAGGGCGGCCGCCATATTCTTTTCCTGCGTCCGGTGTGTCGTGATGACGACCGGGACGGTGTTGCCGGGCCCGGTTCCCTCGTGCTGGAGGGCGCCGGAGATGCTGATGTCGTGGTCGCCGAGGATCCCGCCGTAACGGGCCACCACGCCGGGGTTGTCCTTCGCCATGACCCGGATGTAGAACCGCGTGACCACGTCGTCGATTGGCTCGATCATCCCCTGCGTTTCGCTGCGAGGCCGCAGGTGCAGGTGGTCGAAGATCCTCTTCGAGTTGCCCAGCGTCACATCGATGATGTCCGCGAGGATGGCGCTGGCCGTCGGCATCATGCCGGCGCCTCGGCCGTAGAAGAGGGTCTCGCCGACTGCGCTGCCGAAGACGCTGATCGCATTGAAGGAGCCATCGACTCTCGCCAGGGCGGTGTTGGCCGCGATAAACGAGGGGTGGACCCGCAACGAGATCTTGCCCCGGCTGGTCCGCTGCGCGATGGCCAGCAGTTTCAGGCAGTAGCCCATCTCCCGGCCGTACCGCAGGTCTTCCCGAGAGATCGCCTCGATCCCCTCGACGAAGATGTCGTCCAGCGTGATCTCGCAGCCGAAAGCGATCGAGGCCAGGATGGCCAGTTTGTGGGCGCTGTCGCCGCCGGAGATGTCGAGCGTCGGATCGGCCTCTGCGAAGCCGCGTTTTTGCGCCTTGGCCAGCGCCTGCGAGAACTTCTCGTCCTGCGAACTCATGTTCGAGAGGATGTAGTTGCAGGTGCCGTTGACGATGCCGTACATGGCGCCGATCTGGTTGGCCGACAGGCCGATGCGGATGGCGCCGATGATCGGGACGCCGCCGACGCAACTGGCCTCGAAGGCGATGCACCGGCCGTTCTCCCGAGCCACCTGGTACAGTTCCGCCCCGTGCTTGGCGAGCAGGGCCTTGTTGGCGGTGACGACGTCCTTGCCGGCGCGGAGCATTTTGAGCTGGATCTCCTTGGCGACGCCGGTGCCGCCGACCAGCTCGATGCCGATGCTGATCGAGGGATCGTTGAGCAGGCGGTTCAGGTCGTTCGTGAGAATCCCCGGCGGCAACTGGACCTGTCGCGGCCGCTCGGTGTCCCTATCCACGACGCAGGCCAGCTCCGGCCTGACGCCCATCTTCGCGGCAATCGAGTCCGCCTCTTCGAGGATCAACTTGGCCACGCCGGTACCGACGGTGCCGAATCCGACCAACCCCACTCGCACGCGTTTTTCTGTCACAGTGTTATCCTATCCTTTTGCCGGATATATCACATTCCCGCCGGTCGACGAGAGGAACTTTGGACCGGACGGCCCAAACGAACGGAACGTTCACGGTTTCCGGCGTCTTCCTGTCGGTCCGGTTTCCACCGCGAAGAGCCCGTCATTAGACGAAATCGGCTGTTTGGGGTCAAGGGAAAAGCGAAAAGCACCGCGGCCAACGTGTCTGTGCAAATCGACACGAATTACCGGACGCGTTGTTATCAGGGTATAACCAGCGGGTTATAGGGGATTCCCCGATGTCAAAAGGGGTAGCAGACCGGATACGAGAAGCAGTCAACCCCTGATTTACCGGTCGTTGGCTTCGGATACTATTACGCATGTGATTTATCTGTTTTTGGAAGGGGATACACATGAGTGACATGGATCTGATGAAACGCTACGCTGCGGGCGAGGAAGAGGCCTTCCAGGAGCTCGTCAAACAGTACAAGGACAGTTTATATGCATTCCTGCGGAGGTTCCTGAACCAGTCGGATATGGTAGACGACGTCTTCCAGGAGACGTTCATGCAGTTGTACGTGAGCCGGGACTCGTACGACTCGTCTCGGCCCCTGCGACCCTGGCTGTTCACCATTGCCGCCAACAAGGCCAAGGACGCCTTGCGACGCATGCAACGCGTGGACTCCGCCAACCTCGGGAGCCTGTTCGACAGCGAGGAGCACTCGATCGACGACGTGCTCAACGCGCTGGATTCCGACACACGGATGCCCTACGATGACCTGGTCCGGGACGAGACGGCGTCGTCGGTGAAACGGGTGATTTCCCGCATGCCGGCGAAGCTGCGTGAGATTCTGATCCTGGCCTATTTTCACAAGTTCTCGTACGCGGAGATCGCCGGGATGCTCCGGATTCCCGTGGGGACGGTCAAGAGCCGACTCCACACGGCGGTGGGCCGGTTTGCGGAAGACTGGAATGCGTCCTCACTCTGTGAGACGTCGAATTGAGAGTGTGCTATCGCGTTATGATCCATGCGGGCGCTCTGGGGGGCGGGCCTGCATGGCGATAATCGGCAGGGGAGTTTGAAGGCCGGCACGGCAAAGTCTCAAGGACGAGACGCTGATGCCGACCGGGATAGAGTGGCATGAGTCGGAGCTTCATGGCTCCGGTTCCTGCCACTCGTTTTTTTCAGCCGTCCGAGGCCGACAAACGCCGGAGAATCTCAGACTTGTTATCCCACTGGTGAGAATCCACCTCCATGGATGCGGAGAAATCGAGGTCCCATAAGGCCAGCCACCACCGCCAAGCTCGTCGCAGCACTCCCATAATCCACCTCGTTCTTTCCCTGAAAAACCGTTTGGCCGGCCCTTCGATGCGGAGGACCGGTCCTGTCGAGAGCGCTCTCTAACCCATAGAGGCACGAGGCTGGGGGGAGGTAACAGATCATTCCGCAGAATTTGCCGTCATCCCAGGATGATGCCAGGACTCGCCCTGCGACCCTGTCATTTCTGCGCCAGGCAGGAATCCGGGAACCGCGGGAGACGCCCCGTCCCAAGGAGTGGATTCCCGCTTTCGCGGGAATGACAAAACGGAGGGACAGAGCTATCCGGGGATGATGCCAGCACCCAGGCCACGACCTTGTCATTCCTGCGAAAGCAGGAATCCAGAGACCGCGGGAGCTGGCCTGTCTCGATGAATCCAGAAACCTTGGGAGCTGACCAGGCCCAGCGCGTAGGGTGCGCATCACGCACCATCTTCCTACAACTGTCGTTTTACCGCCTGGGCGTGGATCAGCTCGAAGAGGGACTTGATGAACTCGGTGTCCAGGCCCGCCTTCTGGGCCTTGGCGAGGTGGCTTTCGAGCAGATTCTCCCACCGCGTCAGTTGCAGGACCGGGATGTGGTGCTCGTGCTTGAGTCGACCGATCTCCTCGACCCACTTCATTCGCTCGGCGAGGTCCTGGATGATCTTGTCGTCCACCTGGTTGATCTCGGCGCGGAACCGGGCGATCTGCCGCTTCACGTCGCGGTCCGTGATCGCGGCGTCGCGCACCTTGAGCCGCTCCAGCATCCGGCACAACTCCTCCGGCGTCACCTGCTGCTTCGCGTCGCTCAGCGCCCGGTCCGGATCGATGTGCGACTCGATGATGAGACCCTCGATGCCCAGGTCCAGCGCCATCTGCGAGAGGGGTTCGATGTACTCGCGTTTGCCCGAGATGTGGCTCGGATCGCAGATCAGCGGCAGGTTCGGCAGCAGACGCTTGAGCTCGATGGGGATCTGCCACTTCGGATCGTTGCGGAACTGCATTTCGACGTAGCTGGAGAAGCCGCGATGGATCGCCCCGAGCTTCCGGACGCCCGCGTCGTAGAGCCGTTCGATGGCCCCGAGCCACAGGCCCAGTTCCGCGTTGATCGGGTTCTTCACGAAGACCGGGACATCGACTCCCCGCAGGGCGTCGGCGATCTCCTGCACCGCGAACGGACTGACCGTCGTCCTGGCGCCGATCCAGAGGAAGTCCACCCCGTGCTCCAGGCACAGCTCCACATGGTGTCTGTTCGCCACCTCGGTCGCGGTCGGCAGGCCGGTTTCCGCCTTCACCCGTTTGAGCCAGTCCAGGCCTGCCTCGCCAATGCCTTCGAACGAGTTCGGACGCGTCCGAGGCTTCCAGATCCCCGCGCGGAACGCCTTTACGTAAGGCGATTTCGCGAGTTCGCGGGCCGTCGCGAGTACCTGCTCGGCCGATTCGGCGCTGCACGGCCCGGCGATCACCAGGGGCACGTGGTCGTGCGGCAGCCACTGTGCGAGGGGTACGATGTCTTTATCGAGCTTCTTCAATGCGTCTGTCATAGTTCGCCAGCGAATATATCGGAATTCCGGCAGTGTGATCCGTCGTCGACGGTCATGCCATAGTGCAGAGTATACTCGGACGGACCTCGCGATTCAAGGGCATTGGACGCGTCTGAAACCCATCGGAGTGCGTAGGGTGCGTACTACGCGCCATTATCCCTTCGTAGATGCAAGGGTCGGTGCGTGGTACGCACCCTACATGCCTTCCCCCTGCACCTCGCAGCAGAAGGGAACCTGCGATTGTCCTGTCCCGGCGGAGGGGCGGCCTTGTCGCGGCGGAGGGCGTGTGGTAAGATGGGCCGTGCGTCCGGCGCGTTGTGGGCCGGGGTTGCCGTTCGATGGACA
>CAZDTD010000049.1:0-23102 GCA_964507995.1 uncultured Pirellulales bacterium
AGGAACGCCCGCTGATCTCAACAGCGACGGCGTCGTCGACAGCCTCGACCTCCGCCTCTTCGCCGACCTCTGGCTCGCTGCCAACGAGTAGACCCGACCGACGTGGTCGTCAGCATCGTGGCACTGGTATTCCGCGAGATTATAGGGATGGCGCAAGGCATTATCTTCCCCAACCGTGGAGTGGGCGGCCATTGCCGAAAGTTTCTGTCCCGAGTATGTTACCGCCACGGGCCCCCGTGCCTTATGAATGGGGGGACCAACGTACGTGCGTTCACGGGAGATGGCGGACATGGGAGCAAAGCGATGGTTTTGGGCGGTTCTGACGCTGGCGATCCTGGCCGGCGGGTGCAAGAAGGAACCGTCTGGCGTTCAGAGGTCTCTTCATGACGCGGCTGCGGCCGGAGATCTTGTGGGTGTGCAGAGACTCCTTTCTGACGGGGTGGATGTGAACAGCCGAGATCGTGAAGGCTACACCGCCCTGCACCATGCGGCGAGACAGGGGCATCAGAAACTGGTCA
Organism: uncultured Pirellulales bacterium; assembly: GCA_964507995.1. Taxonomy (GTDB): domain Bacteria; phylum Planctomycetota; class Phycisphaerae; order Sedimentisphaerales; family Anaerobacaceae; genus PLanc-01. The sequence continues at coordinate 519 of CAZDTD010000049.1, forward strand.
AACTCCTCATTGAGAAGGGAGCAGAGGTCAACGTCGTGGCCGGGGCGGGAGGTGAGACGCCACTGCACGCCGCTGTTGTTTGCGTCTACAGGGACCCTGTGGTGAAGGTGGGGGAAAAGAGCGTGGTGCAACTGCTCGCGGCGGCCGGCGCCGATCTCAACGCCGCCGATGCCGACGGTGCGACGCCCTTGCATCGGGCCACCTTCCTTGGGAACGCCAGGGCGGTCAAGCATCTGCTGGCCGCCGGAGCGAATGCGAATGCGAGAGACTGCCCGGGGGAGACTCCGTTGCACAAAGCTGCAGCGTGCGACTCCATAGAACTTCTCGAACGGCTCCTGGCCCGTGGAGGCGATGTGAATGCCGCGAACCAGGATGGATGGACGCCGCTGCATGTCGCAGCCTTCTACCATTGCACACGGTCTTACGATTTCCTCATGGCCCACGGTGCAGATCCGGACATCAAGAACAACGAGGACAAGGGGGCCGCAGATGTTGCAAGAGATGTCGCAAACCTGGAGGCAATTATGCTCCCGGCCCCCGAGGATGGACCATTCGCCATGATTGTCACCGATCCGGGAAACATCGCGCGATTTCTTTGGTGGTGCGGCGTCGATTTTGATCGGATCTGGGTTCCTGATGGAAATGACGTCGAGTGGATCGGGGCCGCGCTGAGGGCTGCGTTCGATACTCCTGCAAAACTGCCGGTAGATGCGTGGTTTGAAACTGAATACGTGCGGACCCATCTGCATGGGTATAATCATCAGTATGCGGGCTTCATCAGCAAAGGGCGGAAGTGCATCCTCAGCAACATGTATCTGCTCGATGTTATGGACGAGGACATGTCTGCCGATAATGCCCCTTCGCTAAAAGAACAATTGGCACTTCATGGGAATGAGTTCGTGAGGATCTATGATGGTGGAGCGATCGCGGTGAGAGCCCTGTTTGACGCAGAAACGAGAACGTTGGTCCACATCAAATGCAATGGAATGTAATGTAATGGCCGAAGCAAACCGTGCCGCCGTAAGCGTCTGCTGGCGCCGCCCGAGGGTTCACGAGTACCCCAGTTGTGACGAAGCCGTCGGAATTGACCTGTCAATGGCATGCCTGTCACAACAGAAAGACACCTTCTTTCCTTGTAAATCGCGAGGATTCCTTGACATGTGACTTCTCTCACCATATGATTTTCTGCCTTTGGTGAAATGCACCGGTGCGAAGGTAGTCTTGCCCGGGAGCGTTTCGTGGGGTGTCCGGTTTGGGGAATTGCCAATGCCAAGACAGAAGATCACCGTGGTCGGGGCCGGCAACGTCGGCGCAACGGCCGCATTCATCGCAGCCAATCGCAAGTTGGGCGAAATCGTTCTGCTCGACATCGTGAAGGGGCTGCCCGAGGGCAAGGCCCTCGACATGGCCGAGTCCAGTCCGATCCAGCTCTCGCAGCAGGAGATCCGAGGCACGACCGACTGGGCTGCGACGGCCGCCAGCGACGTGGTCATCATCACCAGCGGCGTGCCGCGAAAGCCCGGCATGAGCCGCGACGACCTGCTGGCGACCAACGCCAAGATCGTGCGCGACGTGGGCCGCAAGGTGGCCGAGCTGTCGCCCAATGCTGCGGTCATCGTCGTCAGCAATCCGCTCGACGTGATGGTCTACGTCGTCGGCAAGGTGACCGGTTTCCCGAAGAACCGCGTCATGGGCATGGCCGGCGAGCTGGATTCCTCGCGATTTTGCAGCTTCCTCGGCGCCGAACTGGGCGTCAACGTCGAGGACATCCAGTGCGTCCTGATGGGTGGTCACGGCGACGACATGGTCCCGCTTCCCCGCTTTACCACGGTCAGCGGCATCCCGATTGCCCAGCTTCTCGGTCAGGAACGGATCGACGCGATGATCGATCGCACCCGCAAGGGCGGCATCGAGATCGTGAATCTCTTAGGCTACAGCGCGTACTACGCTCCGGCGGCCGGTGCCGTGAAGATGGCCGAGGCGATCTTGCGGGATACGAAAAACGTTATCTGCTGCTGCGCCTGGTGCGAGAAGCAGTACGGCGCAGGCGGCTGCTTCGTGGGGGTTCCCGCCGTCCTCGGCAAAGGCGGCGTCGAGCGGATCATCGAACTCGATCTCGACGCGAACGAAAAATCGCAGTTCGACGCGTCGCTCGGAAGGGTCCGGGAGTTGGTGACACGCGTCGATCAACTGCTGGGGTGACGACGGATTCCTGGATGATGGATCGTCAATTCTTCTTGGGTTTTTCGCTTGCCTTCCGGTTGTGCGATGATATAACCTACGGGACTTTGGAAACGGTTTGCAGAAAGAAGGGGCAGAACCGCACATGGAACTGATAGCCAAGATCAAACAGGCTGAGGCCGAAGCCCATCAGATCGTCGAGAAGGCCAAGGCCGACGCAGTGGCCCTGGCCGACAAAGGGCGTCAGGATCGCCGGCAACGGCAGGAGCAGGCCGAGACGAATCGACGTCGCGCGATTGACGCGGCGGTTGAGAAGGCCCGGACCGAGGCGCAGGTCGAGATCAAGACCTTGAAGACGCAGGCCGAGCAGCAGCGCAAACAGTTGCGCGAACAGGTACAGAAGAAGATCCCTGCCGTGGTGGCGAAAGTCGTCGAGTACGTCAAGAAAGGCTGATCCATGGCGATTACCCCAATGTCCAAGGTGATGATCGTCTGTCATCGCACGCAGGTCTCGGATCTGCTTGATGCGTTGCAGGATGCGGGCATTTGCCAGGTCCTCAACGCCGATGAGGCGATGGTCAGTAAGGATACGCCGGGACTGGCCCCCTCGCGGGAGCGTCCAAAGGACTTGGAGGATCTGGTGAGCCGTCTCGAACGGAGCATCAGTTTTCTCAAAGAGTACGCGCCGCCGAAGAAGGGGCTGGCGAGCATGTTGTCGCCGCTTCCGATCGTCGAGCAGCGGTCCTATCGTGATGTGGTCTCGAACGGCGACGTCACTCAGATTGCGGATGGGGCCGAACGAGTCCAATTGGCGATAGAGAAGATCCGGACCGAGATCGACCACGATCAAAGCGTGCTCGATCTGCTCCGGCCGTGGGCGCCCCTTCAGACGCCGCTGGAGGAGCTTGGACGCCTCCAGAGCAGCGCGTGTTGGCCGGGCTTGGTGTCGCAGCAGCATCTCGACGCGTTCCAGAAGCAACTGGAGGACGTCGGAGCCGGCATTCAGCGGGTAAGCTCTCAGGGCACCCGCGAGGCCTGTATTGTGGTCGCGTTGCGGGACCGCATGGAGCAGGTTCAGAAGCTGCTTCGGTCGTTCGAGTTCGAGATCGTCAACTTCGAGTCAACGACAGGTACGGTCGCTGAGCGAATCCGCGAGTACGAGGCGCGGCTGGCCGACGCGAAGGGCCGGCTGGAGGAGCACAAGCAGGCCGCGACGACTCTCTGCGGCAGTCTCCTGAAACTGGAGATTCTGCACGATCACTATCGAAACGTCCTCGGTTGTGAGCAGACTCGCGACAGCGTTCCGGCCACCGAACAGGCGATGATCCTGGAAGGCTGGTGTCGTAAGCAGGACTACGCCCGGCTGGAGTCACTGGTTGCCCGCTTCAGTGCGGCCAGTATCGCGAAGGTTGATCCAGCCCCAGGGGAAGAGGCCCCGGTTGAGATCGAGAATGTCCGGGTGGTCAAGCCGTTCGAGGTGGTGACGCGTCTGTACGGGATGCCGCACCATTTGAGCGTGGATCCGACGCCGTACTTGGCGCCATACTTTGCGATCTTTTTCGGCATGTGCATCGCGGATGCCGGCTACGGCTTGTTGATGCTGGCCATCCTGGCGTTCTTCATCAAGAAGATGCAGGGGGACAAGAAGCTGCTCGTGATGCTCGCCCTGTGCGCGGTGGCCACCGTCGTGGTCGGCGCGTTGACGGGCGGCTGGTTCGGGGACGCCATCCAGAAGTTCGTCCTCCACCGGGACGCGAACCTCGCGCTGGCGTTCGATCCGTTCAAGGCTCCGCTGGTGTTCTTCGGCGTGGCGCTGGGGCTGGGATACATCCAGCTCGTCAGCGGTCTGATTATTGGCTTCGTTCATAACCTGAAGACTCGCAACTACATCGCGGCGGCGTTCGACCAGTTGAACTGGATCGTCCTGCTCAACTCGATCGTCCTGTACTCGCTGGGGATTACAGGCGTGGTCCCGGCGGCGGTAGGTGGGGTGTTCGGCTATCTCGCGCTCGTCGCGGCGGCAACGATCTTCCTGTTCAGCCATCGCGAGGGCGGCATCGGCGCCCGGCTGGGCATGGGCTTCTACAACGTCTTCAGCAGCATCTTCTATCTTGGCGACGTACTGAGCTATCTGCGTCTGATGGCGCTGGGCATGGTCGGCGCGGGCCTGGCGATGGCGATCAACGTGATTGCCCAAGTCGCAGGGGGAATCCCGTGGATTGGGCCGATCATCGCGATCCTGATCTTCGTCGGCGGTCACGTGTTCAACTTGATCCTGTCGATCCTCAGTGCGTTCGTCCATACGCTTCGTTTGCAGTACGTGGAGTTTTTCCCGAAGTTTCTGGCGAGCGGCGGACGGGAGTTCACCCCGCTGGCCAAGGAATACAAACACATCTATATCGAGAAGGCATAAGTAGGTTCTCAGAAAGGTAGGCGAACAGAATGACTCTTGGAATGGCTTTGGCTTTGTTCGGTGCTGGGTTGGCGGCCTTCCTGGCGGGTATCGGCTCGGCGTATGGGATCAGTATTGCCGGTCGCGCCGCCACGGGCGTCCTGAGCGAGAAGCCGGAACGGTATGGGCAGATGTTCATCATGGTCGTGCTGCCCGGAACGCAGGGTTTCTACGGCTTTCTCGGAGCCTTCATGGTCATGCTCCAGATGAACTTCTTTGGCGGCGGTCTGTCCCAGCCGGTTGATACATGGCTCGGTCTGCAAGTGCTGGCGGCTTGTCTGCCGGTCGGCGTCGCGGGTCTGTTCAGCGCGATCCAGCAGGGCAAGACCTCGGCCGGCGGCATTCTGATGGCGGCCAAGCGGCCAGAATTGGCGTTCAAGGCTGGCGTCGTGTACGCGGTCATGGTCGAGATCTACGCCATTCTCGGTCTGCTGGTCACCCTGTTCATCCTGTTGTTCGGGATCAAGTTCCCTGCTGCGGCTGCCGCGGCCGGTGTGTAATTTGGACGCCGAGGAAACGCTGGTCCCTTGTGACGGGGTATGACAGATGCAAGCAGAACAGGTAATTGACAAGATTCTATCCGACGCGCGGACGCAGGCCGACGCGATCCGCAAGCAGGCCGAGGAGCGCGAGGCCGCCGAGACGGCCAAGCTCAATGAGGACCTCGTTCGATTCGACGAGGAAACCAAGGCCCTGGCGGAGAAAGCGGCTGCGGACGAACGATCTCAGCGGCTGGCCGTGGCCAGAATGGAAGCTGCGAAGGACTATCTGACCGGCAAGGCCGAGCTTCTCGATGAGGCGTTTGCGCAGGCTCGTCAGAAGGTGGAGAAGTTGCCCGATGCCGAATACCGCGAGCTGATGACGAAGCTCATGGTTTCAGCCGTCGAGACGGGCGAGGAGAAAGTGGTGCCGGGCAAGGACGACGTTCGGATCGACGCCAAGCTCGTCGCCGACGTGAACGCCCGGCTCAAGGACAGGGGCAAGCTGACGCTGGCCGACGAGAAGCATAATTTCGGCGGCGGATTCCTGCTCCAGCGGGGCAAGGTCCGCACGAATGTCTCGCTGGCCGTGCTCGTAGAGCAGGCCCGCAAAGACCTCGAGATCGAGATGGCCAAAGACCTCTTTTCAAGCAACGCCGACGCGGGTCGGTCGCGGTAGCGTAACATGGCCGAGATGCGATTGGACAAAACAGAGTTGGGAATCCACGAGTTCTTCAACTACCCCCCGGTGGGTGAAGAAGACTGGCAGTACGCGTTTCAGACCGCGCAGGTGCGGAGTCTGGAGACGCAAATGTTGACGCGTACGGTCGTGACCGACATGGCCAATGCGTCGGATTTCGCGTCGGCGGTGTCCTCGCTCAGTGGTTCGGAATACACGCTGGCGCAGGGTGTGGGTGGAGCCGAGGTCGAGATGATGCTTCGACAGCGGCGAACCGCAGTGCGACAGCTATTCGACGATCTCATGCTCGACGAGCGGGTGGCGGAGGTCTTCCGCAGTCGTGATGACTATGCGAACCTTCGCTTGGCCTTGCGTCGTGTGGTCACGGACAAGCCGGTCGGCGCCGACTACAGCGAAGGAGGCAACGTCCCGCCGGAGTTGCTTCGCCAGGCGTTCGAGGAGCAGAACTACGCGATTCTGCCCGAGTTTGTGCAGGCCGCGGTGGATGAGGCCGTTCTGGCGTACTATCAGAACAAGGACATCCGGCAAATCGACAATGCCGTCGAGCGGGCGCAGGCCGCGTACCGGCTTGACAGGGCACAAAACGCGGATGGCGGCGTCTTTCTGACGAATCTCTTTCGGATTCAGATTGACCTGACGAATCTCCGCACGATGCTGCGTGTCAAGTTCCTCCAGGCCGATCCGCGGGATGTGTTTGTTGAAGGCGGCTTTGTCGAGATCGACCGGCTCAAGCAGGGGCTCGACCTGCCGTACGAGGCTCTGGCGGCGTTGTTCTTTGCGACGCCGTACCATCACATCGTCGATGCCGGCGCCGGGTACGTGGCCGCGAACGGATCGTTCCTCAAGGTCGAACAGCAGTGTGATGACTATCTGATGGGGTACCTGAAGCAGACCGTGCAGATCACGGCGGGCCCCCAGCCGGTCGTTGCGTTCCTGCTGGCGAAGGAGCACGAGATCCGCACGGTCCGTCTGATCCTGACGGCGAAACGAAACAATCTGGATACGAAACTGATTACGGATCGTCTCGCGTGACGCTTCACGCTTCACAAGGTGCGAATCGATGGAAGGTAAAGTTGCGGTATTAGGTGACGCGGACTTCGTGATGCCGTTCTCGGCACTGGGCGTGGATACGTACGCCGTGGGGGGCGAGCGGGAGCAGATCGTGAAGGCGGCCGAGCAGATCGTCGACCGCGAGTACGCGTTGCTCGTGGTGGCGGAGACCATTGCCGCGACGGCGGACGAGGTCCTCGCGGCCACGGAAGCCAAGGCGACGCCCTGCGTAGTCGTCGTGCCGTTCACGCAGGAATCCGAGGGCTTCGCGAGCGAGGCGCTCGGGAGAGTCCTGAAACTCGCTACGGGGATTGACATTTTACGTGGTGCGTAGTGCGTCTTGTACGAGAGATGACAGAGGATAGAAACGTGACAAGTACCTTGAGAAGGCAGGCTGCCGTGCGACCGGGGACGCTGTCCCCGGACCCCTGGGATTTTTCGCTTTTCGCCAGCAGCATGACCCAAGAGCAAGGCGATGCCGCCGCGATGCTGGAGTCGCCCATGCCACGGGACTGCCGTGGCGCTTGGGTTGCTTGCCGGCAGAGCCCTATCCTCCATGGCAGCAAGTCGATGCTACCCACAGGCGATGTTGGTGGCAAGAGGCGGTTGAATCCGCCTTCTCATGCTATTGGCCCAAAGCGGTAAATGCCGGGGGACTGGGGGCAGAGCCCCCAGGGAACGCCCGCCATGAACTGACGAGAAAAGGTTGTGACAATGACAGAGAAAAGACAAGGTCGTGTAATGAAGGTCGCCGGCCCCGTGGTGGTTGCAGAGGGGATGGCCGGGGCGCGCATGTATGACGTCGTTCGCGTGGGCTCGCTGAACCTGATCGGCGAGATCGTGGAGTTCCGGGGCGACCGGGCCTCCATCCAGGTCTACGAAGAGACGACGGGCATCGGGCCGGGCGAGCCGGTGTTGGACACCGAGGCGCCGCTGAGCGTCGAGCTCGGACCCGGTCTGATCGAGAGCATCTACGACGGCATCCAGAGGCCGCTGAACGACCTTGTGAAAGCCGAAGGCGCGTTCATGAGCCGCGGCAGCGACATGCCGGGCCTTTCCCGCACGAAGAAGTGGCAGTTCAAGCCCACCGTGGCCAAGGGCGCGAAGGTCGGTCCCGGCGACATCCTCGGCGAGGTGAAAGAGACCTCGCTCGTGCTGCACAAGATCATGGTCCCGCCGGGGATCCGCGGCACGATCAAGAGCATCTCGCAGGGCGAGTACACGGTCGAGGAGACCGTGGCCGTCTGCGTGGACGAGAAGGGGACCGAGCACCAACTGACGCTGATGCAGAAGTGGCCCGTGCGAAATCCCAGGCCGCTGAGCCGGCGGCTGGCGCCGACGAACGTCTTGGTCAGCGGGCAGCGCGTCATCGACACGTTCTTCCCGATCACCAAGGGCGGCACCGCCTGTGTGCCCGGCCCGTTTGGAACCGGCAAGACCGTCGTGCAGCACCAGCTCGCCAAGTGGGTTGATGCGGACATCGTCGTCTACGTCGGCTGCGGCGAACGCGGCAACGAGATGACCGACGTGCTCACCGAGTTCCCCGAGCTGAAGGACCCTCGCAGCGGCGAGCCCCTGATGAAACGCTCGGTGCTGATCGCCAATACGTCGAACATGCCGGTGGCCGCACGCGAAGCGTCGGTGTACACCGGAATCACGATTGCCGAGTACTTCCGCGACATGGGGTACACGGTCGCCCTGATGGCCGACAGCACGAGCCGGTGGGCGGAGGCCATGCGTGAGATTTCCACCCGTCTGGAAGAGATGCCTGCTGAGGAAGGCTATCCGGCGTATCTGTCCGCCCGCATCGCGGCGTTCTACGAGCGAGCCGGCCGTGTCAAGTGCCAGGGTTCCCCCGATCGCGAAGGCGGCCTGTCCGTCATCGGCGCCGTCAGCCCGCCGGGCGGCGACCTCTCCGACCCCGTCGTCCAGGCGACGCTGCACGTGGTGAAAGTCTTCTGGTCCCTCAAGGGCGAGCTGGCCTACCAGCGTCACTTCCCTGCGATCGACTGGCTGACCAGCTACTCGTTCTACGGACAGTATTTGCGGGGGGCCTTCGAGAACAAGGATCTGGGCGTCGAGATGGAGCAGATGACCAAGGAGGCGATGGGGCTTCTGGAACAGGAGGCGGAGCTGCGGGAAATCGTGCGGCTCGTCGGCGCCGAGGCGCTGTCGCCGAAGGACCGGCTGGCGATGGAGACGTCCCGGTCGATGCGCGAGGACTACCTGCACCAGAACGCGTTCCACGCTGTGGATACGTACACCTCGCTCGAAAAGCAGTACGAAATGCTCAAGACCGTGCTGCACTTCCATCACGCAGGGCTCGCGGCGATCGAGGCTGGAGTCGAGACCGTCGAAATCGCCCGGCTGGCCGTCCGCGAGGACATCGCCCGCGCCAAGTACATTCCGCAGGCGGAGATCGAGAAGATTCGCCAGATCCGCACGAAGATCGACGAGCAGATGCGACAGCTCGAAGGGGCCGCGGCGGCCAAGTAAGGAACCAACGCGTCGCGAAGGACGCAGGAGTGTGACATGCTATCCGTGAAAGAATACCAGACCGTATCGAACATTCAGGGCCCGCTCATGCTCGTCGAGAGCGTGGACGAAGCCAAGTACGGCCACATCGTCGATATCGAGCTGGCCGACGGCTCCGTGCGTCGCGGCCAGATCCTCCAGGTCGAGAACGACAAAGTCCTGCTCCAGGTCTTCGAAGGCACCAGCGGCGTGGACACGGCCCGTAGCACGGTCCGCTTCCTGGCCCGCCCGCTGGAGCTGGGCGTCTCGCCCGATCTGCTGGGCCGCGTCTTCAGCGGCTTGGGCGTCCCGAAGGACGGCGGACCCGAGATCATCGCGGAGGAACGCCGGGACATCAACGGCTCCCCGATCAATCCGTTCGCCCGCGACTACCCGAACGAGTTCATCCAGACGGGTATTTCGACGATCGACGGCCTGAACCCGCTGGTCCGCGGCCAGAAGCTCCCGATCTTCTCCGCGTCCGGCCTGCCGCACGACGACCTTACCGCCCAGCTCGCCCGCCAGGCCACCGTGCTCGGCAAAGGCGAGGCCTTCGCCGTCGTCTTCGCCGCGATGGGCATCACGTTCGAGGCCGCCCAGTTCTTCATCGACGACCTGCACAACACCGGCGCCATCGAACGGGCGGTCATGTTCATCAACCTGGCGAACGACCCGGCCATCGAGCGGATCGCGACCCCGCGCTTCGCGCTGACCGCGGCCGAGTACCTCGCCTTCGAGCGGGACATGCACGTGCTGGTCATCATGAACGACATGACGAACTACGCGGAAGCCCTCCGCGAGATCAGCGCCGCCCGCAAGGAAGTGCCGGGCCGTCGCGGCTATCCCGGCTACCTCTACACGGACTTCGCGACCCTGTACGAGCGGGCCGGGCGCATCAAGGGCAAGAAGGGCTCCATCACGATGGTGCCCGTGCTGACGATGCCCGAAGACGACAAGACGCACCCGGTGCCCGACCTGACCGGCTACATCACCGAGGGCCAGATCATCCTGTCGCGTTCCCTCCAACGGCAGGGCGTCAAACCCCCGGTCGATACGCTGCCCAGCCTGTCGCGTCTGAAGGACAAGGGCATCGGCAAGAACAAGACCCGCGAGGATCACGCGGACCTCTACAACCAGCTCTACGCCGCCTACGCCCGCGGCAAGGAAATGCAGGAACTCGCGACGATCATGGGCGAAGCGGCCCTCTCCGACGAGGACCGCAAGTACATGACCTTCGCCAACCGCTTTGAGGCCAAGTACGTGGGCCAGGACTGGTACGAGAACCGGACCGTCTTCCAGACCCTCGACCTCGGCTGGGAACTGCTGAGCATGTTCGAGAACAACGAGCTCAAACGCATCGACGTCAAGCTCATCGAGAAGTACATGCCGCAGTTTAGGAAAAAGTAGAAGCGTTGGAGCGTAGATGTGTAGATGCGTTGGCTCATAATAATGCGGGTTTAGAGATTGGAGAGGAGAATGATTATGGGCAAGACGCACAAGGATCTGGAGATTTGGAAACAGGGTATTGAGCTCGTTGTATGCATCTATCAGGCGACTCAGGTGTTTCCGAAAGACGAAGAATATGGATTGAAATCGCAGATGAGAAGGGCGGCGGTGTCTTATCCGAGCAACATCGCAGAAGGAGCCGCGCGGGCGTCCAGACGAGGGTACACGCAATTCCTCCGCGTGTCCCTCGGTTCTCTGTCGGAGCTGGAAACGCAGGTGGTTATCGCGGACAGACTCGGATATCTCAAAGGGACGTCTCTGCTGGAAGAAGTGGAGATCCTTCGTCGAAAGACGTTAAATCTGGTCAAGTACATGAAGACGGACAAGAACGACGGAAGAGGCAAGTAGAGCCATGGACAAGCGAAGCCAACACCTCTACGCATCTACGCTTCTACGCATCAACGAGGTTTCACCGTGCTCGCAAACGTAAACGCCACTCGAATGGAGCTCCTGCGGCTTCGCAAGCGGATCACGCTCGCGAAGCGGGGGCATCGACTGCTCAGTGAGAAACGCGACGAGATTTCCCGCCAGTTGATCCAGATCGCCCGGGACATCCAGCCGCTGCGACAGAAGGTCGAAGAGGCCCTCCTGTTGACCTTCCGTCGGTTCATGCTGGCCCGCGCGACGATGGAACCCGAGGACGTCCGAGCTGCGATGGCGGTCCCGACGAAGCGGTTCAAGATGGCCATCGAGTTCGCCTCGGTCATGAACGTCCGCGTCCCGCGTCTGACCAAGGACATCGAAGGTGACATCATCTGCTACGGCTACGGCTGCACCTCCGGCGAACTCGACGTTGCCCTCCAATCGCTCGAAAAGGCCATCGACAGCCTCGTCGAACTGGCCCAGAAGGAAAAGCAGGCCCGTCTCCTGGCGGTCGAGCTCCAGATGACCCGCCGGCGTGTGAACGTCCTGGAGCACGTGGTCATTCCCGACATCATCGAAACGATCAAGTTCATCAACACCAAGCTCGGCGAAGTCGAACGCGACAGCATCACCCGCCTGATGAAGATCGCGGACATCATCCGGAAATGACGGCCGTCGCTTGCGACGACGCTGAGGCGCAGAAGCGTTCTTTCTCAGGGCGGCAGGGCACATGGCATTTGCCATCGATCCTTGAAGGCGGATGGGCGAAACGAATGCGCGAGGTAGATACCCAGGAGCAGCTCCCTGCGGTTTCTTTTGTTTCTTTGGTTTCTTGTGGACGCTCTTGCTTGCCGTCCGTTCTTTCCGTTCGGTCTCCTGTGGTTTCTGAGTTGTCCGCGGCTCCAAACCATTCGATAACGCGGAGTTTTTTGTTTATTGTCCCGCCATCAGTGGGGATGTAGTCGTGGTCCGGATCGTCTTGACGGCTTTGCTGGCAGCGGGTATTGTGGGGACGCGAGGGATGGGGTATGGGATCGCTGAACCATGAGTGGCAAAGAGGTAACGCGAAGTCTGTTTGGAGAGCCACCCCAAGAGGTCGTCAACCCAAAGCCACCTGCACTTGAACTGGCCACGGGTCACGGGCATATCATCCGTGTGGCTATGGAATCTGCGGCCGACACGGAGTTCGACTACCTCGTGCCGGAGGGACTCTGGCCGATCCGGGTCGGGCAGCGGGTCGAGGTGCCTTTTGGGAAGGGGAACAAGGTTGAAACCGGCTTTTGCGTGGTCGCCGACGTGCCCCGCGAGAAGTCGTTTGCCGGTGGCAGGAGCGGGGGACGGCTCAAGTCCGTCCTTCGGCGGGTGGACGAGGAGCCTCTGCTCGGGTCGCAACTGATGGAGCTGGCTGCGTGGATCAGCGACTATTACGTTTGCCCGCTCGGGCAGGTGCTGACGGCCATGGTGCCGGGGGCGGTCAAGCGTGCTGCGGGTATCAAGAGCCAGCGATGCCTCTATCTCGGCCAGGCATGGGAGCCACGGGCGGCGAGTCTCAAGGGGACCAAGCAGAAGCGGATCGTCGAGATTCTGCGGCAGCGGCAGGCGGTCTCGGCGGATTCCGCGGTCGAATCCACGGAGCTGCTGGAGGCAGCGGACTGTGGAGCGGCGGTGCTCAAGAAGCTGGCGGATGAGCAGGTGGTTCGGATCACCCAGAGGAAGGTGTTCGCGGATCTGCCGGTTGTGCCGGCGCTGTTTGTGGGCGACGGAGGCGACACGCGGGCCGCGATCACGCTGAACGAGGACCAGCGGATCGGTCTGGAGCAGATCCTCTCGCGGATTCGGACAGGCAAGTTTGGCGTGACATTGCTCCACGGCGTGACGGACAGCGGCAAGACCGAGCTCTATATCCGGGCGATTGAGGAGGTCGTGCGCCAGGGCAAGGCGGCGATCGTCCTGCTGCCGGAGATTGCGCTGACCGCCCAGACGGTGCAGCGGTTTGCGGCCCGGTTCGAGCGGGTGGCCGTGCTCCATTCGGGCCTGACCGCGGGCCAGCGGAACCAGCAGTGGCAGAAGGTGCGGGCCGGGCAGACCGACGTCGTGATCGGGGCCCGCTCGGCGATCTTTGCGCCGGTCCCGAGGCTCGGGCTCGTCGTGGTCGACGAGGAACACGAACCGAGCTACAAGCAGGATTCGGTCCCGCGATATCACGGGCGGGACGTGGCGATCAAGCGGGCGCAGTTGGCGGGCGCGCACTGCATTCTGGGCAGCGCGACGCCTTCGCTGGAGACGATCCAGAACTGCAAGACGCGGGACAGTTTTTCGCTGGTCCGGCTGCCCAGGCGGGTGATGGACCTGCCGATGCCCGAGATGAAGCTGGTGGACATGCGGGACAGCAGCGTGAAGGAGGACCACCTGGCGTTGCTGAGCAACCCGCTGGCTGCGGAGCTTGCGAAGGTCCTGGAGCGGAAGGAACAGGCGATTCTGCTCCTGAACCGGCGGGGGTACAGTAATTTTGTCTTCTGTCCATCGTGCCGGTACACGCTCCAGTGCCGCAACTGCGACACGTCACTGACGTTTCACAAGCTGAAGAAGCCGATGCCGGGCGTGACGACCGCGACGGGCAGCCACATGGCGCACGGGTACGCAGTCTGTCACTATTGCCTGGCGCAGACGCTGGTGCCGCAGGATTGCCCGGTGTGCGGGCGGAAGATGACGATGATCGGGGTGGGCTCGCAGCGTCTGGAGGAAGAGCTGGGCAGGCGGTTTCCGCAGGCCCGGGTGGCGAGGGTGGACAGCGACTCGATGGGGAGCCAGGATTACTATCGGTTGTTACGGGAGTTCGGACAGGGGCAGATCGACATCCTGGCAGGCACGCAGATCCTGGCGAAGGGACTGCATTTTCCGAATGTGACGCTGGTGGGTGTGGTCAGCGCGGATACGTGTCTGTACATCCCGGATTTCCGGGCGAACGAGCGGACGTTTCAACTGACGTCGCAGGTGGCCGGGCGGGCGGGGAGGTCCGAGAAGAGGGGCGTTGTGTTCGTGCAGACGTACTTTCCGGAACAGCCTGCGGTGAAGTTCGCCATGGCCCAGGATTTCGAGGGCTTCGTGCGGGAGGAGTTGAAACACCGGCAGGCGTGTGATCTGCCGCCGTTTTGGAGACTGGCGATTGTGATGGTGCGCGACGAGAAGTATGAGCGGGCCGAGGCGGCGGCCGCCCGGATGCGGCAGCGGATCGACCAGATCGTCCAGCAGCAGCGGCTCCAAGCCAAGATTCGCGGCCCGATGCCCGCCGTAATCAGTCGAATCCAGCGGTTCCACCGCCTCCAGATCCTCGTCCAGGCCCCTGACGCAGCCACCATGCGTCGGCTCTTCGCCACCCTTCGAGCCGACAAACCAATTCGTCCCGCGGCAAAAATTACTATTGATATTGACCCCGTGAACTTGTTATAACTTGCACTCGACTGGAGCCGTAGGTATAATTGCGGTTTTGGTTGACCGGGGCGTGGCTCAGTTTGGCTAGAGCGTTGCGTTCGGGACGCAAAGGTCGGTGGTTCGAATCCACTCGCCCCGATTTCCTTTTATTCTCTGCAGTTGCGCCCCCCCCACAGTAGTCTATTCTGACGTTTCCCAGCCGGAACAGGCTCGCAGGTGGTTGTTGCAATACGGAAGGGGGCTGGCACGAACAAAATCAGGCCCTGCCGACGACGACAGGGCCCGCTTCTGGCCCGATGGAGGGCGCAGAAATGATGGTCCAGGAGGTAGCGACCGATTATTTTATCCGATAGCGGCGCCTCCCCGTTCTCCCGTTCGGATGCGGATACACTCCGGCAGGTCGAGAACGAAGATTTTGCCGTCGCCGATTTGGCCGGTGCGGGCCCCCGCAATGATGGCCTCAATTGTCCGTTCGACGAAATTCTCGTTGACCGCGACCGCCAGCCGGACCTTCTTCAACAGGTTCACTTCGATGGGCACGCCACGGTATGATTCTTCATACCCTTTCTGCTGGCCGCAGCCCAACGAGTTTGTCACGGACATCTTGTAGACCTCTGCCTTGTAGAGCGCTTGTTTGACGTCGTTCAGCTTGTGTGGTTGAATATATGCGAGAATCAGTTTCATGTTCCTATCTCCTGCACCGAGTCTGAGACCCGTGGATTTTCCTGGATTTTCGATGTCCCGTTACGCCGTGGTGAACACCTGGAAGCCGGCGTATGCTTCGTTTCCGTGCTCGCCGATGTCAAGGCCTTTGAGCTGCTCGTCGTCGGTGACGCGCAGACCAATGGTCTTGCGGAGGACGAAGAACATGACGAGTCCAAGTCCGAAAGCCCATACCGCCGCGGCGCCGGCCCCGGCCAACTGGACGCCGAGCTGTTTGACGCCATGCCCATAGAACAGACCGCTGTTGAGGCTGAACAGGCCGTAGGAGAGGGTGCCCCACACGCCGCAGACGCAATGGACGCTGACCGCGCCGACCGGGTCGTCGATCTTCAGAACGTAATCGATGAACAGGACGCTGAGCACCACCAGGATGCCGGCGATTCCGCCGATGAGCACCGCGCCGACCGGAGAGACGCCGTCGCATGGGGCTGTGATGGCCACCAGACCCGCCAGGATTCCGTTGAGGGCCATGGAGACATCGGGCTTTTTGAGCAGAAGCCACGAGGTAATCAATGCCGTCGTCGCGCCGGCAGCCGCCCCGAGGTTGGTCGTCACGGCGATGTAGCCGGCCAGACCCACGCCGGCGGTCGTGCTGCCCGGGTTGAATCCGAACCACCCGAACCACAGGATGAAGATGCCCAGAGTGGCCAGAGGAATGCTGTGGCCGGGAATGGCGCGGGGTTTGCCGTCGGGAGCGTACTTGCCGATCCGCGGTCCCAGGACAATGGCGCCCGCCAGCGCCAGCCATCCGCCAATCGAGTGCACTACTGTTGAACCGGCGAAGTCATGGAAACCCAGTGTTTCGAGCCAGCCACGGGTTCCCTGCCCGCCCAGGCTGCCCCAGGCCCAGGATCCGAAGATCGGATAGATCAACAGCGAGATCACGGCGCTGTAGACGAGATACGAGATGAACTTCGTCCGTTCGGCCATGGCGCCCGAGACGATTGTGGCGGCAGTGGCCGCGAAGACGGTCTGAAAGATCAGGAACGTCCACATCCATTCGTTGCCAGCCGGCTCGACGCCCGACATGCCGAAGAGCGTGGTTCCGAACAGACCGTTGCTCTTGCCAAACATCAGACCGAATCCGATGAAGAAGAATGCGAGCGAGCCGATGACGAAGTCGAAAGCGTTCTTCATGAGGATGTTGACGGAATTCTTGGCCCGGGTAAAGCCGGTCTCGACCATAGCGAACCCGGCCTGCATGAAGAATACGAGGAACGCGGCCACGAGCGTCCAGACGATATTGATGTTCGTCTGGAGCTCGGTCTTCAGCGTGTCCAGGGGGGCCGGCGGGGCATCCGCAGCCCACGCGGGAACAGACACCGCCAACAAGACGGCGGGAACAATTACTCGTGCAACTTTTCGTCCACTACTCACGTTTTTACCCTTTCCAACACAACCTTGCGAACCTGCGCCGGGAAACCGACGCATTCAGGAATGACACTGCCGGAATCGGTTCCATGGTTTCCGACTCGGTCTGTACAGGGATTTGCAATCGCCGTGCCAAGAAGGCTGCGATTGAAGGAATAATGTATAAGTGTAGTTTTTACAAGGTGTTATGTTTTACATGAGCCTCGTGGTCGCAGGCTGGGTGTACCTACAAAAACGTAAGTATGGTTGTTTTGTGAGACAATTATGTTGCTCGTGGGGCCCGCGTGGCAAGGAGCGAAATGGTTGTCGTTTGGCGTGGGACTCAGGTACAATCACGAGGATGGCAGGTGTAACCGGCCGGGCCGCCGGCTTCGACTGGAAAGGATCGTCATGAGACAATTCGTGCGACGTGGCAACGCACATGTTTTGACAACTTGGGTCTGCACCGTTCTGTTTGTGACGGTCTGCTTTGCCGGCGATCAGGCGCAGTGGGGACAGGCCTGGACCCGGAACATGGTCTCCGGCGAGGTCGGGCTCGTCGAGGACTTCGATCCGGCGACCGGCCGAAATGTGAAATGGGTCGCGCCGCTTGGCAGCCAGACGTGGGCCACGCCGGTGATTTCGCAGGGACGCATCTTCCTGGGGACGAACAACGATCCGCCTCGCGACCCACGGCATAAAGGCGACCGGTCGCTCCTGCTGTGCCTCGACGAAAAGGACGGCAGCCTCCTGTGGCAGCTCGTGGTGCCCAAGCTTGGGTCCGATCCCTATCTCGACTGGCCCAAGGCCGGCGTCGTCTCGCCTGCGACTGTCGAGGGCAATCGCGTGTACGTCGTCACGAATCGCGGCGAGGTGGTGTGTCTCGACATCGAGGGCCAGCGCAACGGCAACGACGGTCCGTACACGGACGAGGGCCGGCACATGGTCCCAAGCGATTCCGAGCCGCTGGAGGTCACCGCTCTCGACGCGGACATCCTCTGGCTGTTCGACATTCCGAACCAGGCGGGCACCTGGCCGCACGACGGCGCCCACGGCTCGATCCTCATCGACGGCGACTTCCTGTACGTCAATACGAGCAACGGGGTCGACAATACACATAAGGTGATCCGTCGGCCCGAGGGTCCGAGCCTGATCTGCTTGGACAAAAAGACCGGCCGCCTTCTGGCCCGCGACGGCGAAGGGATTGGCCCGCGGATCTTTCATTCGACGTGGTCGTCGCCCGCGATGGGCGTCGTCAACGGCCGTAAGCTGATTTTCTTCTGCGGCGGCGACGGTGTCGTCTACGCCTTCGAGCCGCTGGACTCTTCGTGGCGCGGGCGTCCCGCCCTTGCGTCGCGAGGCCATCCTGGCCTCGCCTCTTCCGATCAGAATTCTCCGACGGCGTGCAAAGAGCAAGGGCAAGATGCCCTCGCTACAGAAGAGCAAGGGCGGGACGCCCTCGCCACGACGCTGAAGCGCGTCTGGCGGTTCGATCCCGACCCGACGGCCCCGAAGGAGAACGTCAGCCAGTACCTCGGCAACCGCGAGGTGAGTCCGAGCAACATCAAGAGCACGCCGGTATTCTTCGAGAATCGCCTGTACGTCACGCACGGGGGCGATATCTGGTGGGGCAAGAACCAGGCGTGGCTCAAGTGCATCGACGCGACGAAAACGGGCGATGTCACCGAATCGGCCCTGGTCTGGTCGTGCGAGCTGAACGAGCACTGCTGCTCGACGCCGGCGGTTCACGACGGCCTGGTCTATGTCGCGGATTGCGGGCGGATGATTCGCTGCGTTGACGCCGCGACCGGGCAGGTCTGCTGGTCCCACGAGACGAAAGGGGAGATCTGGGCCTCGACCCTCGTCGCCGACGGCAAGGTGTACGTGGGCACGCAGCGGCGGGACTTCTGGGTCCTGGCCGCGGGACGCGAGAAGAAGGTGCTCAGCGAGGTCCGGCTGGACAGCGCCGCGGCCGCCACGCCGGTGGCCGCCAACGGCGTCCTCTACGTGACCACGATGAAGAAGCTCTACGCTCTGCAGAAATCGCAGTGACTTGTGTGAAGGGCTACAACCGCTCGCCATTTCAACATGGACGGCGTACGACGAACTTCCGCGTGTAATCTCGCTACCTGCCGGTGGCAGGTAGCGAGATGGGAGCGTGGGATTATGCAGGGGGGATGGTGGTGATACGCATCCCTGCGAACTGCCTGGGAAGAGGCAGAAGGCGAGCGGGACGCTCGCCCTACGAAGAGAGCCGGCGCGCATCCCTCTCATGGCGTGAGACTCATTGGGTTTGCGTGAGTCTGCTGTACGCCTGCCCGATCCCGTTGATGAGCATCTCGACGGCCACGGCGGTGAGGATCAATCCCATCAGCCGCTCGATGGCGACGAGCGTGCGCTTGCCCAGCAGGCGGCCCAGCCGCTCCGACAGCAACAGGATCACGCCGGAGACCAGCCAGGCCAGCAAGAGGGCCGCGAGCCATGTGGGCCACTTGTCGGGCTCGCGCGCCGTCAGCAGCATGAGGGTGGCCATGGCGCCGGGGCCCGCGATCAGGGGGATCGCCAGCGGCACGATGAACGGCTCGCCCTCCAACTCCTCCTCGTTGAAGACGCCCTTCGGACCGGGGAAGACCATGCGTATCGCGATCAGGAACAGGATGATGCCGCCGGCGGCTCCGAGGGAGCCATACGACACGCGCAAGGCCGCCAGGATGTGCTCGCCGAGGAACAGAAAGACGATCAGCGCCGTCAGGGCGATGAACATCTCCCGGACGAGAATTCGCCGGTGCCTGCCGGCGGGCACGTTGTTCAGCACGGCGAGGAACGCAGGGATATTCCCGACCGGGTCCAGGACCAGGACCAGAAGCAATGCGGTAGAGAGTATCTCCATAGCCACGCCTTCCCTGCGGGCGACGCCGTCCGCGACTAACGCTTGTAGGCCTTCAACAGGTACTCCTGCACCATCCGCTGCGTGTTGAAGAACGATCCATTCAGCGCCAGCGCGGACAGCATGATACGGGTGTACCGCTCGCGATCCTTGTAGAACATCGGCAGCACGACGTTTTGCAGCTTCTCATAGAGCGCCTCGGCGTCCTGTGCGGAGGTGTCTTTGGCGTTCTTGCGGCCTTTGCCCTGGATGGCCCAGCCGGTGAGGTTCTCGACGCAGCCTTCGATCCACCAGCCGTCGAGGATGCTCAGCGAGGGCACTGCGTTCAAGGCGGCCTTCATGCCGCTGGTGCCGGAGGCCTCGTGGGGCAGTTGCGGCGTGTTCAGCCAGACGTCGACGCCGGGGATCAGGATCTTCGCCACGTCCATATCGTAGTTGGGCAGATACACGACGCGGACCTTGCGGCCAAGCTGCTCGCCGGCCTCGAATACCTTCTGGATCAGCTCTTTGCCGGGGAGATCCTGCGGATGCGCCTTGCCGGCATAGACGATCTGGAACGCGCCGACGTTCGACGCGATCTTTTTGAGCCGCTCGATGTCACGGAAGATCAGGTCGGCCCGCTTGTACGCGGTAGCCCGGCGGCCGAAGCCGATCGTGAAGGCCTTCGGATCGAGCTTGACCTTCAGATGTTTCGCGACGTAGTCGACCAGCCTGGCTTTGCACGTGGCGTGGGCCTGTCCGATCTCCTTCGTCGGGATGCTCATGGCGTAGCGGAGGCTCAGGTTGTCTGCTCGCCAACTCGGGATGTAGCGATCCAGCAGCTTCTGGAAGGGCGGTGCGACCCACATCGCGGCATGCACGCCGTTGGTGATCGCATCGATTCGGTACGAGCTGAACATCGCCTGCGAGACTTCGCCGTGTTTCTTCGAGACGCCGTTGACGTAGTTGCTGAAGTTCAGGGCCAGGTGGGTCATGTTCAGTGTGTCGTCGTCGCCGTCCAACTGCTCGTGGAGGCTCCAGGCGGGGTGCTTGCCGAGGATCTTGCGGACCATGTCCATCGAGAATTTGTCGTGGCCGGCCGGCACGGGCGTATGGGTCGTGAACACGCATTTGCTCCGGACGGCTTCAATGTGCGAGGGCTTGATTCTGGCGGCGCCGGTTGTGCCGCGTTCTTCGTCAAGCAACTCCACGACGAGAAATGCGGCGTGGCCCTCGTTCATGTGGAACCGGTCGATGGCCGTATAACCGAGGGCGCGAAGCATACGGACGCCACCGACGCCGAGGACGTACTCCTGGCAGAGACGATAGCGGGAGTCGCCGCCGTAAAGGTATTGGGTGAGCTGGCGATCCTGCTTGTCGTTGCCTGCAACGTCGGTGTCGAGGTAGATCACCGGGACTGTGGCGCCCGCGACCCCGACCGCGTCGTAGCGCCACGCGCGGATCCGGACCTGGCGTTTCTCGATGACGACCGACACATGGGCAGCCAGGGGCTTGAGCCGCTTGCTCACATTCCACAGTTCCGGCGTTTCGGTCTGCCGGCCCTGGGCGTCCAGATTCTGGTGAAAGTATCCCTTGCGAGGCAACAACGTAACCGCGACCATGGGCACCGCGAGATCGGCTGCCGAACGAATTGTATCGCCTGCCAGGATGCCCAGGCCGCCACTGTAGGTGGGGATGTCCGCCTGGAGTCCAATCTCCATCGAGAAATAGGCAATCGACGCTTTCGGGCCGATTGTGCGGGTATTGCGTCGCGATCCGCCGCTGCGGGTCCTTCCTGGTTGCTGCTTCGTCATAGACAAAACTCCCTGTCTGTTCTCACGATCGCGAATCTACATTCTCCTGCCGGCGACGAGTATCCATCCTCGACGATTCGCATCTATCCTTTCCATCTTCGCATGACCGCCCTCGATCCCGGCAGTTTGGGCGGCCACCGATCACAAAGAAGTACTGTGCTTACCCGGTTTTGTCCGTCGCGTCAAGAGCGCAGAACTCCCGGCTGCGGAATCAGGCGAAGAAGCCCGAGTGCAATGTGATAGACAGGACAGGGCGAAGGGACGATATCGGCGGAGTCGTTGCCTCGTCGATCCGCACTATGGTTCGGCGGAGGTGAGCCCCTCCCGGATGGCGTACTTCGTGAGTTGTGCGACGTTGTCGATTTCGAGCTTGTTCATAACCCGCAACCGATGCGCCTCGACTGTTTTCGGGCTGATGTGCAGGCACAAGGCAATCTGCTTGGTGGTCTTGCCTTCAGCCAGGAGTTGCAACACCTCGCGTTCTCGCTGCGTCAACAGGGAGAACGCGGTCGTTCCATCCGCTTGGCCCGGATACGCGAGGTCGTCGACGACGAAGTCGCAGATCGATGGGCTGATGTAGGTTTGGCCGTCGGCGACGGAGCGGATTGCCCGGACCACCTCGGCGAAATCGGAATCCTTGAGCAGATATCCAGATGCCCCCGCCCGGAACATCTCGGTCACGAACCGTTTTGCGGAGTGCATGGACAGGCCGACCACCTTGACGCCGGGCGCATCTCGTTGGATTTCCCGGGTGGCCTCAATGCCGTTGAGGTTCGGCATGCTGATATCCATGACCACCACATCCGGGCGAAGCTGCTTTGCTATCTCGACCGTCGAGCGTCCGTCGCTGGCCTCGCCGACGATTTCGATGCCCGCTTCCTGCCTGAGGCCCTGGCCCAGTCCATGACGCAGAATGGCGTGGTCATCTGCCAGCACGACTCGGATACTCATGATTTCGTCCCCCTGTCACATTCTTCCGTTGGACCGCTCCCGCTCAGGATGAGGTCACTGCCCGCGGAGCCTGACCGCGCACTGCGCGACTCTGCGGCCGAGTGTTCTGGCAATTTCGAGGTCCTCCGCTGCAGGCTGGAGATCGTTTCTCGGTCCGGCGACGGTCGAAGGGCCGTACGGCGTCCCGCCCCGGCCTTCCGTAT
>CAZDTD010000050.1:0-23087 GCA_964507995.1 uncultured Pirellulales bacterium
TCCAACCTCTGGTGCACCTGGAATTACGAGGCGATCCGGCTGTTCTATCGCATCGATCCGCAGCTCTTCCGGGCGGTGAACCACAACCCGATCCAGTTCCTTGTCCAGCTCCCCAAGGAACGCATCCGCCAGCTCTCGCACGACCGAGGCTTCCTCTTCGAGCTGGACGAGGTCTGGGGACAGTTCCAGCAGTACATGCAGTACAACGAACCCTTCAAGACCACGTACGACAACACGCTCGACGCAAAGGACCTCGTCGCCTACTTCGCCATGGAGTTCGGGCTCCACGAGTGCATCCCGATCTACGGCGGCGGCCTCGGCGTCCTCTCGGGCGACTTCCTCAAGGCCGGCTCGGACGTGAACATGCCGCTCGTCGGCGTCGGCCTGGTCTACAAGTACGGATACTTCACGCAGCGAATCACCGCCAACGGCGAGCAGTACGAGCAGTCCGCGGAATTTGACAACCACCTCATCCCGATGCACGAGGTGCGCGGTCCCGAGGGCGACCCGGCCTGCATCGAGATGCAGATGCTCGATCAAACCGTCCGGGTCAAGCTCTGGGAGATCGACGTCGGCAAGACCCGGCTCATCCTCCTCGACACGGACCTCGAAGAGAATCCGCCCCACCTGCGGGACATCACGCGGGAACTCTACGTCGCCGACCGGACGAAGCGGTTCCAGCAGGAGATGCTCCTGGGCATCGGCGGCGTCCGCGCCCTGGAGCGGCTGGGCATCGAGCCGCGGATTTACCACATCAACGAAGGGCATTCGGCCCTGCTGATCCTCGCGAGGCTCCAGCGGCTGATGCTCCGCGAAAACCACAGTTTCATGGAAGCCAAGGCCCTCATCCGAGCCTCGACCGTGTTCACGACGCACACGCCGGTGATCGCGGGCAACGAGAACTTCGACGCGGGCCTCGTCAAAGAATACCTCGAACCCGAGGTCCGCCCGCTGGGCATGACCTTCGACGACCTGGCCTCGCACGCGCTCATGGACAGCGACCGCAAGAGCTTCTGGCTGCCCGCGCTGGCCATGCGGTTTGCCCAGCATCTCAATGCGGTCTCGAAACTGCACCGGGACGTCTCCCGACGGATGTGGGCAGGCCTGTTTCCCGGCCGGCCCGAGGTCGAGATGCCGATCGACTACGTCACCAACGGCGTGCACCACTCCTGGCTCAGCGAGCCGGTCATCGACCTGCTCAAAAGGCACGTGGGCGCCGACTACGTCCGCAGCGCCTGCGATGCGCCGACGTGGGACCGCGTGCTGGCCATCCAGGAGGACGAAGTCTGGGAGGCGCACCATCGCAACAAGCAGAGCCTGATCACCTTCATCCGCAAGAAGCTCGCCGACGACCTGACGGCGCGAGGGTACGTCGAATCCAAGGTCCTGAAACTGACCCGCGCCCTGAACCCGGAATACCTGACGATCGTGTACGCGCGACGGTTCGCCCGGTACAAGAGGGCCACGCTGATCCTGCGGGACAAGGACCGGCTCGCCAAAATCCTGACGAATTCGACCAAGCCGGTGCAGCTCATTTTCGCCGGCAAGGCGCACCCCGCCGACTCGCTCGGCAAGAGCATGATCCGCGAGATCATCGACTTCGCCAAGAGCTATCATCTGGAAGACCGCGTCGTCTTTGTCGAGAACTACGACATGAACGTGTCGCGTCACCTCGTCTGGGGCGCGGACGTGTGGCTCAACAACCCGTTGCGGGAAAACGAAGCCAGCGGCACCTCCGGCATGAAGGCCGCCATGAATGGCGTGCTGAACCTGAGCGTCCCCGACGGCTGGTGGCCCGAGGGCTACAACGGCCGCAACGGATGGGCGATCACCGGCGCCGAGTACAACAACCAGCCCGAGATGCAGGAAGCGGCCGAGGCCGAGCAGATCTACGATCTCATCGAATCCGAGATCAGCGAGCTGTACTACGACCGCAACGAGGCCGGCGTGCCCATCCGATGGGTGGAGATGATGAAGCAGTCCCTCTGCTCCGTCTGTTGCCAGTTCAACATGAACCGCGTGCTGGCCGAGTACGTGGACAAGTTCTACGCACCCGCGACGACCCTCGTGACGGACCTGACCCGCAACGATCACGAATCCCTCAAACAGGCGCTGCACACCGCAGAGGAGATCACGGCCCTCTGGGACGATATCGCCCTCGGCGGACTGACCACGAGCGTCGACAAACAGGAGGTGGTCGCCGAAGGCGAGCATGTGGAGGTGGCGTGCCACGTCGATCTCCACGGCGCGCCCGTCGGCCTGTTCGAGGTGGAGCTGTTTTACATGCTGCGCGACACCGGGGAACACAGGGTCATCTCAATGCGGCCGGGAGAAGCCTCGCAAGGGTCCGTCCCATTCCGATGCGGCTTCGAGCTCGCGGGTCGCGGTCTGCTCAGCATCAACGCGCGCATCAAGCCGGCCTCGCCCATCCTCCAGGACCTCTATCCGCAGTTGGTCAAGTGGGCGTCCTAACAGGTCCCAGGCGATAGCCAGACAGCGTTTCGCGTGTGCTTGCCGTCAGCGCAAAGGGTTTGCGCCCATGCCGAACAGGACAGGCCACGATCCCTGAGTCCGCATCAACGCGATATCCCCAGGCATTTTCATCATCCGCGCGCCTCTTCTCCCAGAAACCCATGAGGAACACTTGACGCGCCAAACATTCGTTTTAAACTGTTGTATGAAACATTTGTTTGGAAACCGGACTTCGACGGACCTCGCAGGGTCTGCGGGAGAACACATATGACAGAGAAGGTTCGAGAGAACAAGGCGACGGCAACCAGCGGACACAGGCCACGACGAATCCTCGTGAAGCTCGTCATGGCTGGGGTTGCGGTGGCCATGGTGTTCCTCCTCGCCCATATGCCCGCAAAGGAGCGGGAGGTCGCCGCCAGCGAGGCGCCCCCGGTCAATGTGACGGTCCTGGAGGTCGGGGTGGAATCGCAATTGCCCGACGCCTTCGAGCTGCCGGCAGTGATCGAGCCCAACCAGATCGTCACGGTCGCCGCCGAGGTCTCCGGACGCATCGAATGGATCGGCCCGAGAGAGGGCGCATCTGTGAAGGCCGGCGATCCGCTCATTCGCCTGAACACGGACATTTTGCAGGCCGAATACGAGAGCATGCGGGCCCAGGCCCAGAACGATCAGACCGAGTTCGAGCGTCAGCAGGGCCTCGTCAAAGGCGGCGCATCGCCCAGCCGGGAACTCGATCAGGCCGCCACGGATCTGGCCGTCAGCCAGGCGAGGCTCCAGGAGGTCGCCGCCCGGCTGGAGCGGACCCGGATTCTGGCGCCGACGGCCGGAGTGCTCAACGATCTGCTGGTCGAGGTCGGGGAGTATATGCAGCCGGGGACCCCGGTGATCCGAATCGTCCAGACGGACATCGTCAAGGTGGCCGTCAATGTCCCGGAGCGGGACGTCCCGTTCTTCTCGCCGGGCCAGACGGTGGAGATCTTCGCGGACATCCGAAACAGCCAGCAGACCTTCAACGGTACGATCACCTTCATCAGCAAGGTCGCGGATGAACGGACGCGATCCACTCGCATGGAAATCACGCTGGCGAACCCCGAAGGCCTTCTCTTCAGCGGCAAGATCGTCCGGGTCCGCCTGACGCGTCAGATCCTCCAGAACGCCATCCTGATCCCCCTGCTGGCCGTCATTCCGATGGAGGACGGCTACGCGGTCTACGTGGAGGAAGACGCGAAGGCCCAGAGACGCAAGGTCCAGATCGAGATCATCAAGGGCGATCGCGTCCAAATCGTCAGCGGCCTGCAAGCCGGCGACAGGTTGCTCGTCTCGGGCCATCGATTCGTCGCG
Source organism: uncultured Pirellulales bacterium (assembly GCA_964507995.1). Lineage (GTDB taxonomy): Bacteria > Planctomycetota > Phycisphaerae > Sedimentisphaerales > Anaerobacaceae > PLanc-01. The sequence continues at coordinate 3,814 of CAZDTD010000050.1, forward strand.
CCCGGGCAGGCGGTCAACGTGGTTTCCCCGGTCTCTGAGGGCAGGTAGCCTATGCTTCTTACCGATCTCTCGATCCGCAATCGCACGACGGTCGCCGTGCTCGGGTTCATCATCCTCCTTCTCGGCGGCTACAGCTACGTCACGCTGCCGCGGGAGGCGTTCCCGGACATTCCGATCCCTTATATCATGATCACGACGATCTACGAGGGGGTCTCGCCCGAGGACGTGGAAACCGCGGTCACGATGAAGATCGAGAAGGAACTCAGCGGCATCCGCGACGTCAAGGAGGTTCTCTCCAGCAGCGCCGAAGGCATGTCCCTGATCAGCGTGGAGTTCACGCCGAACGTGCGCACGGAGGTCGCTCTCCAGCGGGTGCGGGACCGCGTCGATCTGGCCCGGGGCGAGCTGCCCCAGGAGATCGATGAGCCGGTCATCAAGGAAATCAACATCGCGGAGTTCCCGGTGATGCAGATCAGCATCTCCGGCGACGTCTCTCCCTTCCAGCTCAAGGAAATCGCCGACGACATGGAGGATGCGCTGGAAATGGTCCCCGGCGTGTTGAAGGTGGACGTCGAGGGCGCGCTGGAACGCGAGATTCGCCTGGAGATGGACCCCGACCGCGTGGCCCAGTACAACCTGACGATCCCGGAGATCCTGGCCTTGATCCCGTCGGAGAACGTGAACATCTCCGCCGGGGGCGTCGAGACCGCAGGGACCAAGTTCAACGTCCGCGTCCCCGCGGAGTTCGTCACCCCCGAGGAGGTGGACCACCTGCTCCTGGCGGTTCGCGACGGCAGGCCCATCTACCTGGCCGACGTCGCCACCGTGCGGGACACGTTCAAGGACCGCGAGAGCATCTCCCGCCTGAACGGCCGGGAGAACGTGACGCTGCTCGTTCGCAAGCGGGTCGGCGCCAACGTCGTCTGGGTGTCGGACATGGTGAAAGCGGTCGTCGAGCAGGCCCGCGAACAGATCCCCGGCGGCGTCCAGTTCGACGTCATCTACGACATGTCGAAGTACATTCGCAATACCGTGGCCGACCTGGAGAACAACATCCTCGCCGCGTTGATCCTGGTCGTAGCGGTTCTGATGCTCTTCATGGGCTGGCGACCGAGCACCATCGTGGCCATGATTATCCCGCTGAGCATGCTCGTCACCTTCTGCCTGATCCAGGCGCTGGGTTTCACCCTGAACATGATCGTCCTGTTCAGCCTGATCCTCGTGCTGGGCATGCTGGTGGACAACGCGATCGTCATCGTGGAGAACATCTACCGGCACATGCAGCTCGGCTACAATCGGCTCGACGCAGCCATCCTCGGGGCACGGGAAGTCGCCTGGCCGGTGATCACCTCGACGTTCACGACCGTTTGCGCGTTTTTGCCGCTGATGTTCTGGCCGGGCGTCATGGGCGACTTCATGAAGTACCTGCCCATCACCCTGAGCCTCGGACTGCTGGCGTCGCTGTTCGTAGCCCTCGTGTTCAGTCCGGTCATCACCTCGATCTGGGCCGGACGCGCTGCGAAGCGACAGAACCGCCGTCACTGGTTCATGCAGGGATACAAGCGTGTTCAACGACTGGGCCTGGAGAATCCCGGCATGGCGTTGTTTCTGTCCGTCTGTCTGCTGGTCGCCATGGGAACCCTCTACAAGAAGATCGGCAAAGGCACCGAGTTCTTCCCCGAGGGCGACCCGGAGCGGGCGTTCATCAGCCTTCGCACGCCCCAGGGGACGAACATCCACGAGATGGACCGGCTGACCCGCGTCATCGAGGAACGCATCAAGCCCTGCGAACCGTGGCTCGACGACGTCATCACCAACGTGGGCTCGGCCGGCGGGAGCATGGACCTCATGGCCAGCGCCGGCGGCTCCCACCTGGCCAACATCACCATGGTCTTCTACGACTTCGCGGTGCGCCAGCGACCCTCGACGGAGATCATCGCGGAGGTTCGCAAGGCCATCGCGGACATTCCCGGCGCGGAGATCAAGGTCGAACGCGAGGAAAACGGCCCCCCCACCGGCGCCCCGGTCACCGTCCGCATCGTGGGCGAGGACTTCAAGACGCTCGAACGGCTCAGCGAAGAGGCCAAGCGAATGATCGCGGATGTCCCCAACCTCGTGAACCTGCGGAGCGACCTGGAGGCAACTCGTCCCGAGCTGGCCTTCACCGTGGACCGGCGCGTCGCCACGCTGCTGGGCGTCAACACCGCCACCGTCGGAAACTACCTGAAGATGGCCATCTTCGGGACGAAGGTGGGCACGTACCGCCAGTTCAACGACGAGTACGACATCACGGTCCGCCTGCCGCTGGAGGATCGCGTCAACATCGACGATCTCTACCGGTTGCAAATTCCAAACACGACCGGCCAGTCCGTGCCGCTCAGTTCCCTCGGGCGTTTCGCATACAAAGGCGGCTTCGGGACCATCAACCACGTCAATCAGAAACGCGTGGTCACCGTGACGGCCGACACCGAAGGGCGTCTGAGTTCCGCGGTCCTCGCGGATGTCCAGCGTCGTCTGCACCCGCTGGGCGATCCCCGCCTGTCGCCGAGGGACATCCTCGACTGGGACGCCCTGCGGCGGACCCTGGCCGATGCCCGAATCCAATCGGATTCCGGCCCGGCCGCCCGCGTCTGGCAGACCTTATCCAAGAGGACAGCGGCAGACCTCGACGCGGCGCTGAGCGGGACAGCGTCCGAAGAAGACCCCAACAGCCGGATACTCCAATCGCTCAATCAGGCGATTGCCGATCGGGACTTCTACCGAGCCGAGGATTTTCAGGACGTAGAGCCGCCGTCCGGCGTCCCGGAACTGCTCAAAAAGGATCACCGCAACCTCGACAACGAGGAAGCCCAGTTCCTCAACCGCCAGTCGCTTGTGTCCGCCATACCGGGCATCATCGCTCCCGGCATGCGACTCGACGTGCCGATTGGATACGAGATCCGTTACGCCGGAGAGAAAGAGGAACAGGATGAAGCGCAGGCCTTCCTGGGAAAGGCGTTCCTGATCGCCCTGCTGCTGATCACCCTGGTCCTGGTCATCCAATTCAATTCGCTCATGGTACCGATCATCATCATGACCACAGTGATCCTGTCTCTGATCGGCGCGCTGATCGGCCTGATCGCCGTCGGGCTGCCCTTCGGCATCATCATGAGCGGCATCGGCATCATCAGCCTCGCGGGCGTCGTGGTCAACAACGCCATCGTCCTGCTCGATTACACGCGGCAGTTGCAGGCTCGGGGCATGGACCTGGTCTCCGCCGCGGCGGAGGCAGGCGCCACGCGACTGCGACCCGTCCTGCTGACCGCCAGCACCACGATCATCGGCCTGATCCCCATGGCGATCGGCGTCTCCTACGATTTTCACACGTTTTCCTGGGCCTTCAAGAGCGAATCGACGCAGTTCTGGCAGAACATGGCGGTCGTCGTCATGTTCGGTCTCGCCTTTGCCACCATCCTGACACTGGTGGTCGTGCCGTCGTTGTACGTCATGCTCACGAGGGCCTCGCTGCGAATGCACGCCTGGCTGGGAATGCGTCCCGAGGAGGAAAGCAAAGTCCTGTCCCCCACCCCGAATGCGAACTGACACATCATGGAACAACTGAAGAACAAGCGTGGCTTCATCTGCGATATGGACGGCGTGATCTATCACGGGTCGCTTCCGCTCGAAGGCTCGAAGGGATTCGTCGACTGGCTCAAATCCGAAGGCAAGCAGTTCCTGTTCCTGACGAACAGCTCCGCCCGCTCGCCGCGGGAACTGCACCAGAAACTCCTGCACATGGGCATCGAGGTGGGCGAGGACCACTTCATCACCTCCGGCATGGCGACCGCTCATTTCATTGCGTCCCAATGCCCCGGCGGGCGGGTTTTCGCCATCGGCGATTCCGGCCTGTATCAGGCGATCTACGAAGCGGGCCTGTCCATCGACGAGAGCCAGCCGGACTACGTGGTCGTGGGCGAGACCCGCAGCTACAGCTATGAGAAGATCGAAACTGCGATTCTGCTGGTGCTGGCCGGCGCCAAGCTGATCGGGACCAACCCGGACCTGACCGGCCCGACCGAACGGGGCATCGGCCCGGCGTGTCGGGCACTGATCGCCCCCATCGAGATGGCGACCGGCAAGCAGGCCTATTTCATCGGCAAGCCCAATCCGCTCATCATGCGCCACGCCAGACAACTGTTCAACTGCCGGCGCGATGAGACCGTCATCATCGGCGACCGCATGGACACGGACATCATCGCCGGCATCGAGTCGGGCATCGACACCGTGCTCGTCCTGAGCGGCATCACGAAGGAATCCGATCTCGACCGCTACCCCTACAAGCCGCACTACATCCTCAAGGATGTCAGCGAGATCGCCACATAGACCCGGACATGCCGGGAAACACAAATCCGAAATTCGAAACTCGAAATCCGAAACAAGCCCGAATGCCGAAAATCCAAATCTCCAAACGGCCCACGCAAGTGACGCCGGCATTTCCGTCATTCGAATTTCGGTCCTTGGGATTTGTTTCGGATTTCGAGTTTCGGGCTTCGGGCTTCCAATTGCACAGGCAGAGCCCTCGATGTACAATCCGACGCCATGGATGCATATAACCTCGTCAGTTTTGCCGGTATTTTCGTGCTCATAGGGGTGGCCTGGGTTCTGTCCGCGGATCGGCGGAACATGAACTGGCGGGTGATCGGCTGGGGAATCGGATTGCAGTTGCTCGTGGCGATATTCATCTTCGTGGTCCCCGCCGGAGCCCGCGTGTTTCTCGTCGTCAACGACGCGGTCGTGAAAATCCTCGACTCGGCCGGCGCCGGGGCCCGGTTCGTTTTCGGCCGGCTGGCGCTCGGGCCCGGACAGGTCGATGAAAACGGCGTCGAATCCCTCGGCTTCATCCTCGCCTTTCAGGGCTTTCCAACGATCATCTTCTTTTCCGCGTTGATCGCCATCCTGTACTACGTCGGGATCATGCCTCGTCTCGTCAAGCTGTTCGCGCGGGTCTTCACCCGGCTGATGCGCGTCTCAGGGGCCGAATCGCTGGTCGTCGCCAGCAATATTTTCGTCGGCGCGGAGGCGAACCTCACGATCCGCCCGCACCTGGCGAAGCTGACACGCTCCGAGTTGTGCACGGTTTTGACCGCCGGCATGGCGACCGTCGCGTCGAACGTCCTGGCGCTCTATGTTCTGACGCTGCAAAAGCGGTTCCCGACCATTGCGGGACATCTGATCTCCGCATCGCTCCTCTCGGCCCCGGCGGCCCTGCTCATGTCCAAGGTCCTCGTCCCCGAGAGCGACAAGCCCGAGACTCTGGGCCTGCGCGTGGAGCCGTACTACGAACGGGAGAGCGGCCTCTTCGAGGCGATCATCAACGGCGCCAACGCGGGCGTCCGCATGATCGTCGGCATTGCCGCCCTGCTCATCGCGGTGCAGGGTCTGGTGGCGATGGTCGACCTGGGTCTGTCGAGCGTCGGCGACTGGCTGAACCCTCTGCTTGGCCTCGAAGGCCACTGGTCGCTGGCCGGCTTGTTCGGATATCTCTTCTACCCCTTGACGCTGGTCCTGGGCGTCCCTCTCGGCGACGTCGCCGAGGTCTCGCGGATCATCGGCGAACGGTTGATCGTCACCGAGGTCACGTCCTACAACGACCTGGCCGTGGCGATGGAGAAGGGATTGCTGGAGCATCCGCGATCCGCGGTCATCGCGACCTACGCCTTGTGCGGATTCGCGCACGTCGCGTCGATGGCCATCTTCGTCGGCAGCGTCTGCGCCCTGGCGCCCCAGTGTACGAAAACCATCGGGTCCGTCGCAGTTCGGGCGCTCGTGGCCGCGACGCTGGCCTGCCTGATGACCGCGTGCGTCGCAGGCGCGTTCTTCAACGAAAGCTCCATTCTGTTGGGAGGCTCCTGATGTTCATCCGGCGTCTGCAGGACTGCAAAGAATTCATCGCCGGGGATCGCTCGATCCTCCACGAGCTTCTCCATCCGGACAAGGCGGACCTGGCGATCCGGTACAGTCTCGCCCACGCAAGGGTCCGTCCCGGCCAGACGACCACGCCCCATCGGCTTCGCACGTCGGAAGTCTACTACGTCATCGAGGGGCAGGGCCGGATGCACATCGACGCAGAGGTCTCCGAGGTGGCCGCCGGCTGCGCGATCTACATCCCGCCGCGAGCCATTCAGTGCATCGAGAACACCGGGACCGAGGACCTCGTCTTCCTCTGCATCGTGGACCCTGCCTGGAGGCCGCAGGACGAAGAGATCCTGCCCGCCCGCTGTCTTTAACAACAGGGTTGTGACCAGACCAACCTGAAGGCTCCGGGTGCCACGCCCAATCGCAGCTTGAGCGTGTCTTCTCGTGCCATCATGTGAATCGGAACCAGCACGCTCAAAGCAAGTTTGAGCGTGGCACCCATCCCAACGGCCATCTTCTTGTCGTGCACTCGTCTTCAGTGGGCAATGACGCTGGAGACGCGGAAGACCGGCAGCAGCAACGCGATGGCGATGGTGCCGATGACGGCGCCGAGGATGGTGATCATCAGCGGCTCGATGAGCGTCATGACGTTGCGGATGGAGGTCTCCAGCTTCTTCTGGTAGAAGATCGAGACCTTGTCGCAGACTTCGCCGAGCCGGCCGCTCTTCTCGCCCGCCCGGAGCATCTGGATGATGCCGGGAGCGATGAGGTCGGACCCCTCCGCGATCAGGATGGACTCGGACAACTGATAGCCGTCCTGGATCTTCTCATCCACCTGCTCCCAGAGCTTCTGGAAGTGGTAGTTGTCGACGACGCCCTGGATGACCCGGATGGCGTCGAGCAGACGGACGCCTGTGTTGACCATGGTCGCCATGATCCGCATGCTCCGCGTGACGACCATATCGACGAACATGGTGCCGAGGACCGGTGTGTGGATTTTGACGCCGTCGAGCACGCGACGTCCGTGGGTCGTCCTCGCCCAGTACCACAGGGCCGTGCCCACGACAATGATCGCGGTCAGAATGCAGGTCATGATCTCGAAATTGCCGATGATTCTGCTGATGCCTACCAGGACTTGCGTGAGCTTCGGCAGCGATGCGTCCCGGGACGCATAGATCTGCATGAATCGCGGCAGGACGAAGAACATCAGGGTGCCGGTGGCCGCAATCGCCATGAGGACCATGATAATGGGATACGTCATGGCGCTCTTGATCTGCTTGCGGGTATCCGTCTCGAAGTTGAGATAGCCCGTCAGGACGGTCAGCATCTCGACCATTTTGCCGGAGGCCTCGGAGGCCCGGACCATGCTGATGAACATCGGGCTGAACGTGTTCGGATAGCAGGCCAGCGCCTTGGAGAACGTGTCGCCGCCCTTGACGCGTTCGGACAGATCGAGAATCGCCGCTTTGAATCGGATGTCGCCGGCCTGTTCCGCAATGGCGTCGAGCGCATCGCTCAGAATGACGCCGCTGTCGAGCATGACCGCCAACTGGGTCGTGAACAGGATCAGGTCGCCGGGCTTGGCGCGGACCCGGTACAGCCGCTCCTCGGAGAGCGTCGCATGACGTGTCGGGGAACGCACAGGGGTCCCCTCGGGTTCAGCGCCCGTGGAGGCCGACGCGTCGGCCCGTGCCTGCTGCATTTGAGTCAGTAATGTGCTCATAGATGGTATTGTCCTGCCGTTCGCGCGATATCCTACGCGGCGGGACCGTCGAACGCCGCGGTCCGCAGGATCTCCTCAATCGAAACGATCCCTGCCCTCACCTTTTCGATGCCGTCGTGGAGCAGGGGGAGCATCCCCTTCTCCATGGCCTTGGCCCGTAGCTTCTTCGTGTTGATCCGGTCGTTGATCATCTCGGCGATATCGTCGTCCGGCACAAAGAGTTCGTGAATCGCGATTCGGCCCGAATACCCGGTGTTGCGACACTTGCGGCAGCCGACGCCGCGATAGAACTTCGGAACCTCGCCAACTTGCGTCTCGACAATCTTGCGGATGCTGGCCGGCGGATCGTACTCCGTCTTGCAGCTCGAACAAATCCGACGGACGAGCCGCTGCGCGATCACGCCTCGCAGCGAGGCGCCGAGCAGGTAGGGCGCCACGCCCAGGTCCAGAAGCCGCGTCACCGCGCCAGGCGCATCGTTCGTGTGCAGCGTGGACAGGACCAGATGCCCGGTCAGCGCCGCCTGCACGGCGATGCTGGCCGTCGCTTCGTCGCGGATTTCACCGACCATGACGATGTCCGGGTCCTGTCGCAACAGGCTCCGCAGCGCGGTCGAGAACGCGAATCCCACCGCGGTATTCACCTGGAACTGGTTGATCCCGGAGATGTTGCACTCGACCGGGTCTTCGACCGTGCAGATATTCACCTCTTCGTTGTTGAGTTCGGACAGCGCCGCATAAAGCGTCGTGTTCTTGCCCGAGCCCGTCGGACCGGTCACGAGGACCACGCCATTCGGCGCCTGGATGACCTGGCGGAACCGCAGGAGGTTGTCGTACGTGAAGCCGAGCGACTCGAGGTTGTAGAGAATCTTCTGGGGGTCGATGACACGGATGACGACCTTCTCTCCGAAGTTGCCCGGCATGACCGAGACACGCAGGTCGATGGGCCGGCCCTCGACCAGCACGTGGATGCCGCCGTCCTGGGGCAGTCTGCGCTGGGCGATGTCCAACTCCGCCATGATCTTGATGCGGGAGACGATGGCCGGGTGCATCTGATACGGCGGGCGCATCTTCTCATAGAGTTTGCCATCCACGCGGTAGCGGACTCGCAGTTTCTTGTCGTCCGGCTCGATGTGGATGTCGCTGGCGTTTTCGCGAACCGCGTTGTACAGCAGGTAGTTGACCAGCTTGACCACCGGCGACTGGCCCGCCACCTCTTCGAGATTGCTGATGTCCTGTGTGATGTTCTCGATGAGCGAGAACTCTTCGAGCCCCTCCTCGTCGATGATGTCGTCGATGACGAAGACGTTCGCGGCGGGAAGATAGGTCTGAAGGGTGGCTTTGATATCCTTGCCCGTCGAGCAGACGACCTGCACCCGACATCCGCTGATCCGCTCGATTTCGTCGATGAGAAAGACGTTTGTCGGCTCGTTGACGGCGACCGTCAGCACGTCGTGTACCTTGAACAACGGCAGCACAATGTGCGCTTCGAGGAACTCGCGAGGCAACGTTTCGACGGCCTTGGCGTCGCAGATCTTCGGGCTCACCTGGGCGTAGGGAACGCCGTAGGCCTCCGCCAGCGCCGCGGCGATCTGGTTGTCCGTGCAAAAGCCCATCTCGATGAGCACTTCGCCGAGGAGCTTGCGATGCCCCTTCTCCCGTTGCTCGACGAGGGCCTTCTCGATCTGCTCCTGGGAGACCACGCCCCGGGCCAGCAGGAGCTGGCCAAGCTGCGCCTTGTTTTCGAGCAGAATCTGTGCCATACCGTCTCACTCTTCACGATTCAGGGTTCACGATTCGCTGCCGTTCCGTCCGAGAGGTCCCGCCGCAACGACAGTCTCAGCACACAAATCGTAAATCGAAAATCGCAGACCATAAACCATCAGGCGAAGCTCTTGACGGCTTCCGCCAATTCGACGTGACAGTCAAATTCGTCCTGTAGCCGGGTAATCTCGAGAATGGTGCGGCAATTCTCGTCGAGCCCGGCCAGTCGCAGTTGAATCTTGTTCTGACGACAATAATCGCCCACCCAGAGCAGCAACTCCAGCCCCTGGCTGTCCAGGAAGCTCACCGCGCTCATGTCCAGCACGATGCCTGCTCTCTGGTTGCCTGCGATCTCGGTGATCGCGTTCCTCAAGGTCTCGGCAAGATCTCCATCCACCTCGCCCTGCAGCTCGACAACCGTCACCTCATTGTAGTCCTGCCATCGTATTCTCATCGGAGCAACGTCCCCACAGCGGCCGTCCCGTAATCCGCGAAATGACTCGCGCCATAGCCTTCCGGCCCGCTTTCCTGGATCATCTCCCACAGGCGACTGACGTCGCTTTCGAGAAACACCCGGCCGATGCGTTCATCGAATTGACCGCCCAGCCCCTTGCGAATCTCTTCCATCGCGTGCTCGACGCTCATCGCGTCCCGGTACGTCCGTTTCGACGTCATCGCGTCGAAGCTGTCCGCCAACTGGACGATCTTGCCCGTCAACGGGATCTCGTCGCCCGAGATGCCTTCGGGATACCCCCGGCCGTCCACCCGTTCGTGATGGCACAGCACACCCGGCACGATGTCGCGCATCTGCTTGATGCCCCGAAGAATGCCCGCTCCGATCGACGGATGCCGCTGGATGCAGACCCGTTCCTCGGGCGTGAGCTTGCCGTTCTTGCGCAGGACACTTTCGTCGATGCCAATCTTGCCGATGTCGTGTAGCAGACCCGCCAGGTAAATCTTGTGAATCTGTTCCTCCTCAAGCGGCTCCCGCTCCGCCAACCGTTCGGCGATCCACCGGGAGATCAAGGCGACCCGTTCGGAGTGGCCCCGCGTGTACTGGTCCTTCGCGTCGATGCTGTTGGTCAGCGCCTTGAGCGACCCGACGAACAGATCCTTGAGATCGCCGAAGAGCCGACCGTTGTCGATGAAGACGGCGCAACCGCTGGCGACGGACGTGAACAGCTTCACGTCGGTGCTGTCGAAATCGGGCTTGTCGATCCGATTGACCGCCACCATCACGCCGATGATGGACACGCCGCCTTTGGCTCGATGCGACGAGCCCGTTTCGCCCTTGTCCTTCATGCACAGCGGCACGGCGATGAGACTCTTGACGCTCGCCGGCCAGTCGTATCGGAACGGCGCATCGACCTCGCTGTCGAGCAGGGCCTCGCGTCCCCTGCCCACCTCCTCGGCCAGGCGGGTGTGCAGGGCCACGGCCATGGCGTCGTCGATGTCGATCAGGCCCGAACCCGCCGCGATGACGAATCGCTTCTCTCCGTCGACGACCCTTTCCAGGAGGACAGCGATTCCCTCCACGAGGACAATATCGGTCAGGCTGTCGCATGCGAGCTGGAGGAAATTCGTGTCGGATTCCGTCACTCGCATGTTCGTGCTGATCTTGTGAAGCAGGACCAGCTCCTCGTAGACGCGGGCCAGCTCGACGCCGACGGTGTCGATCTGCTCCTCCGTTCGCAGGGCGGTCTGGTGATTCACCGCGATGAGCCGCAGCATCTCGGTCAGATACTCGATGTTCCGGGCCGGGTCCTCGGGCGACGCCGAGGAATCGCCGAGATCGATGATCGCGGCACCCGCCGGATGGCGATACCCGGCGATCACGACCGGCATCAACAAGGGCGAGGCCACAAGCACGTTCCCATCCGCAAACTGCCAGACGGGGATCTCGCTGCCTTCGCATCGTTGCTGTTCGACGCGGTCCAGGACCCACCGTCCCGTCCGCGACAACTGTTCGGGATCGCTTTCAAACCGTCCGGCGTTCACCAGGACGGGGACCTGGCCATTCATCGTCACCACGGCGAAGTTGACGCCGAAGCGTGCGATTCGTTCTCCAAATTTCTCCAGTTCCCGTTGCCGTGCCGGCGCCAGGGACGGAGTCATCATGTCTGGGATGACCGTTTCCACAAGCCTACCTATCGCTCCATGCTGACCGTCGATGTCGCACTCCCGACATCATCACTTGCTGAGCACAAGCTCTCTCTGGTACAGGATGTCCTGGATGGTCTTGAGCAACTCTTTCGGACTGAACGGCTTGCTCAAACAGGTGGAGACGCCGAGGCTCTCCTGCATCTCCTGCGATATGGCGAAACTGCGGGCGGTCAGCAGAATGGCGGGAATATCCCGAGTGCGTTCGTCCGCGCGCATCTTCTCGATGAACTCGATGCCCGTCAGCAGCGGCATCTGATAGTCCGTGACCACGATATCCGGCTTCTCCCGACACGCCAGCTCATACGCCTCGGCGCCGTTATTCGCGGCAATCACCTCGTATCCGTTATTCCGGAGTTTTATCGCAACCACGTGGATGATATGGATTTCATCATCTGCAACGAGCACCTTGTTGGCCATTGTTCTCGTCCTTTTGAATGGTACACTTCCGATAATCACTCCTCCGTGACGCGTTACAGGCAGATCCCTCTACACGAGCGCGGCCTGGCGGACCGTCGTCAGCGGCAGTTCGAAACCGAACGTGCTGCCGACGCCGACCTGGCTGGTGACGAACACCCGGCCGCCGTGTACTTTTTCGACTATTTGCTTGACCAGGTTTAGCCCCAGGCCCGTTCCCTTGGCTTGTTTGTTGTTGGCGGCGACGCGGTAGAACTTGTCGAAGACACGGTCCACCTCGTCCGCGGGAATGCCGACGCCGGTGTCGGAGACGTGGACGCGGACGGAATCCGTCGCGGTGTCCACCTCCGTGCCGATCGTCACGCGGCCCCCCGCCGGCGTGTATTTCACCGCGTTGCTCAGCAGGTTGATGATGACCTGGCAGATCATATCCTTGTCGACGAGGACCTGGTCGCAGACGATGGGCTGACCGCCGATCACGGTGATGTTCTTCTCCTCCGCGTAGCTGCGGATCATCTGCATCTGTTCTTCGATCAGGATCGTCAGGCTTGCAGGCTCTTTTTTCACCTTGATCAGGCCGGATTCGATTCGAGAGACGTTCAGGATGTCCTCGATCAGCCGGTTCAGACGCTGGGCCTGGCTCTGAATGACCGAGTAGAACTCTTTGCGTGTCTCCTCATCGTCCGCCTCGCCGTCCACGAGCATTTCCGAGTAGGCGGTGATCGAGGCCAGCGGCGTCTTCAGCTCGTGCGAGACGTGGCTGACGAAGTCATTCTTCATCTGGGCCACTTCCTTCTCCCGCGTCACGTCGTGGAGCACGGCCACGACGCCGGAGACCTTCCCTTCCGTCTGGACGCACGAGAGGATCGTTTCGTACGTGCGCGACCTGCCCTCCTGCATGAACTCCAATTCGCGTTTCGTCGCCTCCGTGCGGGTCTTTCGGCTCTGCCGGAGCAGGTCCACGAACTGGCCATACGTTGCATGAATCGTCTCGGCGAGCGGCTTGTGCCGGACGGCCTCGAGATCGAACCCGAAGAGCCGGGCCGCAGGCCCATTCGCCATGAGCAAGCGGTCCGACCCGTCTACAACGATCACAGCATCCCGCAGACTGTACAGAATCGCCTCGGTGTGTTCCCGCTGGCGTTCGGAGAGCTGCGACCGAATCTCGATGTCCTTCCGTTCGTTTTGAAGCAACTGGACCACCCGATCCCGATCCGCAAGGCGATCTTCGATGGCTTGAGTCATCGCGTGGAATGCCGACGGCGTTCGCCCGCCGGATGAGAGGGGTTGATTCGACTTGAGTCGTGCGACCGTGGACGTGACCGCCCCGGCGAGTCGGCTGTATCCGATGCCGAGAACGATCACGCCCACAGCTCCTGCACAATAGACAGCGAGGCGCAACCCGGCGTGCCCGCCTCCCAGGGAGGCGGCGTCCTGCAACTGGGTCACAGTCGCAGTCATCAAGGATAGCACCGCCACGGTAATGGCGATCCAAATGACGCCCTGTTGCCCTCTCACCAATACTCCTCCGAAACCATGGGCGGCGGAGGGCCGCCGCCCTGAATCAGCATACTGCCGCAGCCGGTGTTATTTCTCGGCCTGCATCTTCTCGACTTCCCGGGTCGTGATCGTGTCGAGCCGGCGGAACTCTTCCGGATCGGTCTCGGCAATGATCCGCTCCCGCAGCCGCAGCGCGTCGAGATACGTCGGACGCATCTGGAGCGAGACCTTCAGGTTGAACATCGCTTTTTCGACGTCGCCCTCGAGGTAGGCCCGCGCAGCCCTTGCGTAGGCGTCTTCGGCCAGCCGGACCTCGTCGAGAACCTGCAGATTGTCCAATGCGGAATCATAGGCGCGTCGAGTCTCCTCCAGCGCCTCGTTGCCGCAGGCCTCTTCCGGCGTATCGATGATGTGAGGCGTCAGAACGATGAACACTTCCTGACGCTCGACGCTGTCGTGCGTGCCGCGGAACAGGACGCCCACCAGCGGCAGACTCCCCAGCACCGGAACCTGCTGCTTCGTCGTCGTCACGAGGTCGCGGAAGAGACCGCCGATGATGACCGTTTCGCCGTCCTTGACCACGACGTTCGTCCGCAGCTCCGTCGTTTGCTCGTAGGGGATGTCGTTCTCCTGGAGGTCGCCGGTGCTGTCCTTCGGGTAGATGTCCATGCGGATGAACCCGTCGTTGCCGATGTACGGCCGGAAGGCCAGGCGGGTACCCGTCTCGAGGAATTCCACCGACTCGCTCGTCGAAGTCTGCGTCGTGATCGAGCCCGAAATGTACCCGATCTTCTTACCGATGTAGACCACGCCTTCCTGCTTGTTCACCGCGAGAATCTTCGGGTTCGCCAACAGCGTCGTATCCGTGACGGTTTCCAGCGCGGTGATGATCGCCTGGACGTTGTCTGCGGAGAAACCGATGGTCAGACCCTGGCTGCCGGGCGTCCCGGCGAAGCCGGCGGTCTCAGCCTTCGTGCCGAAACCGGTGATCGTAGCCGGATAACCCGTAATCGGGGTGCCGGTCAGGAGGTTCCAGTCGATGCCGAACTCCATGCCCTCGTCCAGACGCGCCGACATGATAGTGGCCTCGATCAGGACCTGCTTGGGCCTCACGTCCGCCTCGCGAACCACCGCCTCGGCCCGCTCGATGTTCTCGGGATAGTCGTAGATCACAATCATATCGTGGTTGGCGGGGTCATTGCCGCCGCCTTCGCCCGTACCCACGCCGGTTTCGCTCTCGGAAACGTTGATTTCCGCCTCGGAACTCGTCGACACTTTGGCCAACGACGTTCCACTCAGGACCGGCTCCACCAGCTTCTTGGCTTCTTCCGCCGTCAGATAGTACAGCGTGATGACCTTGTGAACCATGCGGTCCGGGTCCTCCTGTATCTTCTTGTACTGGTCGGTCGTGTACACGCGGATGAAGCTGCCTTCCTGCTTGTACTTGAAGCCATAGCCAAGGATCGCATCCAGCGCCTCCTCGAACGTCACATCGTACAGGCGGCTGACCGTCAGCGAGCCATCGACGCCCGCGGCCGGCACGATGTTCTTCTTGCACAGGGCGGCCAGCAACCGCAATCCGTCGCGGACCGTGCTGTCCTTCTTGAATGCCACGAACGTGATCTTGGTGCCGGTGGCGTCCACCTGCCCCATGTTCGGATCGATGACCTGCCCGTTGGCCACGATGTCGCCGACGTCGTTGGGCTCGGCAAGGAGCGTCCCCGTCATCGAGGCGACGAGCAGCGCTGCGCAGAGCCATCGCGTACTGGACCGATTGTGTGTGCCTTTCATGTGTCGTTCCTGATTCATAGTTTCACTCCTGTTCTGTTCGCCAATCCCAAGGGCATTGGCACCCGCATCTTGGTTTGGAATCGTTCGTCTACTTAGGTACATCCACGTACTGCGCCAATTGCAGCGTCAGTTGTATGTCATTACACTCCACAAGCACCGCATCTTCATAGATTCGCAACACTTCGAATTCGAGAACACTGGTGCCTCGCTCCACGGTGAACGTGTCCCCTGCCTGCACCAGCCGATCGTTCAGGAATGCGAGGGGCGTGCCGTTCCGGAGCACGGCTTCGAGCTTCAACGTCTGTGCGACTTGTTTCACTTCTTCATCATGATTGGGGGAGACAACCGGTACTTCTAGGTCAGTGCCTGTGTTCGGGACCGCAACGGATCTCTGAAACGGCGCGCGGTCCTGCATGCGAAAACAATCTCGATCTATCGAATCGTTTCGTCCGGGAATCCGGGCCAACTCGACCATCCGAATTCGAGGGGCCGGCTCGGTCCGTTGCGCCACCGTCGCCGGGGTTGAACGCGGCGCCGCAGCGGCCGAAGAGGGCCTGCGTCCGATCAGGACCCGAACCCACATCACGACCAGCACGGCAACCAGCGAGCAGGCCAGAACCGTCTTCTTGCTGTCCGCAAGCAGACCCGCCATCCGGACAGACGGATGGATGTTCATTTTCCGTCTATGCGCCATGCTTCACCTCGTCCGCCGTTCGAGCGGAGGCCGCGCGGTCCGTCCTGTGACGCGCGGACTGGAAGAAAATGACCACGTCCGCCTCCAGCCGGAGTTGCCCGGTCAGGCCGGTGTCATTCTCGAACATCGCCGTCTCGACCCGCACCAGCCGGTCCAGCGTCCCCAGCCGGTCGAAAAAGCCGAACAACTGCGTCAACGTCCCGTGGCACGTCAGATGCACGGGAATGCAACCCAGGTCCCCGGTCGTGAATTCCTTGCCCGGCAGGACCTCCTGGTCGGTCAGCTCGTATTCCATCATGATGGCGGCCATCTTCTGCAGAAAACCGCCCAGCGCCGGGTCCGGGGGCACCGAGGCGTCGAAACACTCGACGACCTGTTCTGTGTCCCGCAGCCTGGTCTTGAGTCGCTCCAACTCCGCCGCCTGGCCTGCGGCCATGTCGATCGTGCGTCGCTGGTCGGCCCGCGCCTGCCGCAACGACGTGAGTCGCTGCTGCGACGGCAGATATCCGCATACGACGAAGTCGCACAGGAACAATCCCGCGACAACGCACACGCAGATCTGCTCTTTGCGATGCGACGGTTTGGAGCCGTTTCGAATCATTGAACCTCAATTTCCGTATAGTTCGCCAGATAGCACGTGATCTCGAATCCCGTGACATCGAGCATTTCGGGAGGGTTTCCGCCTGTCGCCTCGGCGACGGGACCCGCCGGTATTTGCGATTTGCCGTAGTTGGACGGACGCACCTGCTGAAAGTAGGCCGATTCGTCCAGCCGGCAGACCAGATCCGCCACCCGCGCCGGATGGGTCGCCACGCCGGCAAGGACGATCTGGAGTTTCGCGTTGTCCAACACCTTCGCGGCCTGCGCGTCGGAGGCCCGATCTTCCATGCCCACGACTCCGCCCTTTCGCCGGCCCTTGGACGCCGGCTTCGTGAACGGCTCGGCGGCCAATTCGATCCTGCGCAGCACGATGGAATCGTCCACGACGTGGGTGATTTCGGCCAGGATGGCCGCCACGTCGAATCCCGTGTCGATCCGGCGCACCAGGTCCGCCCTCGTCTTCAATTGATTCAGCTCGTTCGTGATCCGGTCGAACTCGTAGACGACCGCCTCGGCTTTCGTCTGCTGCTCCGCGCGGCGCGTGACGTCCGCCGCCATCAGGGAGGCCCTGTGCGTGGCCGTCAGATTGAACGCCATCATCAGGAGAAACGCCGCCACCAGGGCGATGTACTGCTTGCGCATCCGGGAATGGCGTCTCTTTCGGTCCTTGTACCACTCAGGCAGAAAGTCGAGATCCTTCACAGTCTCTCTCCTTCCAGAACCGATTCCAGTGGATCGGCGCACGTCGCGGCCGATACGCAGACTCCCCAGCCCTTCAGGCTCAAACCAACCGCCAGGGCCAGGTCCGCGGACCCGGCGCCGCCGTGATCCTCGACTGCGCCCGGGCCGTACTCGAAGCCTCGCAGGGGCTCCGCAATTTCCACATCCACGGACAGATGACGCCGCAACACGTCCCGCAGGACCGGCTCGTAGGCCCCTCCGCCGGCGACCACCGCCCGTTCCACTCGTTTGCCGCGAAATGTGACCGTATAATAACGCAGGCACAGGGAGATCTCGCCTGCAAGCTGTTCCGACATCGTATTCAGCGCATCGATCACGGGACGACGCGTCGACGCATCGACCGGCTCGTCCCGCAACAGTCTCATCCGCAGCGCCTCGGCGTCGCCGAAGGAAATCCCCAGCGTCGAAGCGACTTCGCCTGTGAACTGGCCGATGCCCACCGGGATCTGCTTGACGAAACAGATCTCGCTGCTGCGACCGAACACCACGGTGGTGAACCGGCGTCCCACGTCGATGAAAATGACCGTGCGCTCCCGATCTTCCTGGCGGCGCATCGTTCGCTCGAACGTCCGGAACAACGCGCACGGCGGCGCGTCGATCCCCGCCGGCGTCAGGCCCGCCTCTTCCAGAATCCGGATATGGCTGCCGATCGTCTCGCTGTCGGTCGCGAAGAGAATGTGTTCGTCCTTCACGACGTCGCCCTGGCGGACGCTGCCTGCATTGATGTAGTTGATCGGGTCCCGCTGCGGGTCCAGGCCGAAGCGCTCGGCCGCTTCCTTCCGCAGGATCTTATCCGCCTGCGGCGTCTCCGTCTCCGACAGACGCAGCGACGTGATTCGCAGCTTGTCGATGGGCAGCGCCGAAATGACGTTCCGACCCCGAAACGGGCTCTCAGCCAGCATATGACGAATGGCCCGTATCACCATCTCTTCCCGTTCCTGGTCGTCGATGACCGGATCGATGTTCAGAGGGGCCCTTCGTGCCGCAAGCACCCTGACGCGATCCTCGCCGACGGCCAACTGGACCATCTTCAGGCTGCTGTGCCCGATGTCCAAACCGATCGGCTGATTTCTCAAATTCCCGGTCATACGATCCCACATACCCCTATCAACAGATCCACTTCAGTTCGAAACGGTAATGAACCCCGTGACCGGCTCCACTTTCACGGTCTTGCTCGCCCCTCCGGCCGTCAGCGTCAGGACGCCTTCACTGGCCAGATCGGACGGAACGCTGTTGTACGGACAGCCCAGGTAGTCGAAGTTCACCACAGAGCCGCCGTCGAAATTGGCGCTTGTAATGCTCACCCGGTCCAGTCGTCCGTCAGCGGAGAAACTGATGAGATAGGGTTTCCTCCGGGTGACCGGGTGCCTGACGTCGTTGCCGTCCACCGTCCGAAAGATCTCATAGCTTTCGCTGTCGGGGAAGAACTCCACGCCATGCATCTGGCCCGTGCCGATCGCCAGACTCTTGGCGTATTCCAGATCGGCCGCGACCGCATTGACCGCGGAACGCAATTGCATGCTGGCCCCCGACGACGCCATGGGCACGACGATCGCCGCCGAGATCGCAAGGATCACGAGAACGACCATCAGCTCGATGAGCGTGAACCCGCCGGTCCTTTGACCTCGTTGCCAACCAGATCGAACGACGCTTGATGTCTTGTTCCAGCGCATTGTGATCCTGCCTCAATTAAGCCATAGACTCATCGGCCTGTTTTCGACGTGCCTTAATACAAACATACGAATTCATTCACCGGATCGCCAACGTCCGGAAAGCACATATCGCACGCAAAACCCGCTTCGCCCGGAGGCCGCCCGATAAGAATAGACAGGAAGTCCCTGCGGCAAAGAGGATTGGGAGGCAAGGCGCAGACATCGTCGTTTTTTTTCGCGACCGATAAACCGTTCCAGCGGCCGAGCCGACGAAAACGCCCTACTGCCTTTCGATGTTGCGGAAGAACGCGCCGCCTGCGGGAGACCAGTAGGTCGTGCC
>CAZDTD010000051.1:0-2225 GCA_964507995.1 uncultured Pirellulales bacterium
TCCGCATACCGGCGGATCGGACTCGTGAAATGGCAGTATTTCGAGGCCGCCAGCGCATAGTGACCGACGCTCGCAGGCGAATACGTCGCTCGTTCCAGACTCCGCAGGACGAGCAGGTTCACCGGCAGCGACGCCGTCCTGTCGCGGATCTGATCCAGCACTGCCTGGATGTCCGAACGCTGCGGCGTTCGCGAAAGCGTGACTCCGAGGAGCCGCAGGGTCTGCGAGAGCCGGTACAGGGCCTTCGAGTCGGGCTCGGGGTGGATACGCCGCATGAACGGGATGCAATAGCGATCCAGCAGCGTCGCCACCGCGACGTTGGCCTCGACCATGAACATCTCGATGATGGTATGCGGATAGCTGGCGTCTTCGGGCTGGACGCCCATTACGCGACCGGCCTCGTCCCGGACAAGTTCGTTCGCAAACGCCTGGAGCTGCAACATGCCCGCCCGACGGCGACGGGCTTCGATGCTGCGGGCCAGCGTCTCCATGTCGCACAGAAGCGCCACGACGTCTTTGGGCAATCCCGCCGGATCGCCCTTGAGGACCTGATCGACCTGAAGGTAGGTAAGCCGAGCTTTCGATTTGACGATCGTGTTGGCGAAACGGGCGGATTGGACCTGGGCGTCCTTGTTGTAGGTCAGGAATACGCTCTTGGTGTAGCGGCGTTCGCCCGGCTGGAGGGAGCAGATGCCGTTGCTGAGCATCTCCGGGAGCATGGGCAGCGTTCTGCCCGGCAGATAGACGCTGTTGCCGCGTTCGCGGGCGGCCAGGTCGAGGGCCGAGCCCTCCGGGACGAAGTGGCTAACGTCCGCGATGTGCACGCCGAGGACCCACTGCCCCTGCTGATCGCGGGCGAGACTGACTGCGTCGTCGAAATCTTTCGCGTCCGGCGGATCGATCGTGACGATCAGCGTACCGGCGAGGTCCCGCCGATCCCGCGTGTCGTGCGGGTTGAAGGCCGACTTCGCATTGACCGCATCGACCAGGCTGGACGGATCGAATGCATCGTGCAGGCCGTGCCGGCGAATGACCGCTTCGACTTCGGTGTCGGAGCCGCCCGGCCGGCCCAGGACCTGCGTGATCACGCCGCGGGCCGGCTCCGAACGCGTCGGATACGAGCGGATCGTGACGCACACCTTGTCGCCGTCATGGATCGGAGAAAAGGGGATCGGGCCTGTATTCTTCCACGAAATCTCAAAGGGATCTCCCTTTTTCCAATCCGGGCGATCTGCCGTCGGATCGACGCCCTCGATCCGGATCGGGCGCGAGAAGTCGCCGCCGTCGGGCTGGACGAGCCAGCCGGTGGTTTCCTGGCGGAGCGTGCCGACTACCGTCTTGTGGGCACGGTCCAGGATTCGCACGATCTGGCCGTTGAGCCGGCCTTCTTCCTTGCGCCGCACAATCTTCGCGACGACGCGATCTCCGGTCATCGCGTTGCCGGTCGCCTTGGCGGGGATGAACAGATCGCCCTCGACGTGGGATTGCTCGGGCGTGATGAACCCGTAGCCTCGCGGATTGGCCTTGAAGACGCCTGTGACCTCGTTGGACTCCGCCGGCAGTCGGACGACGTTGCCCGGCCCGACGATGATCCGGCCCTGCGCGCAGAGCGATTCAATCGCCTCGCGGAAAACCGCCCTCAGTTCCCCGCGGACGCCCAGCTCCTGCTCCAAATGCACCAGCTTTCGCGGCGTGCTGTCCTTCTGGAGCAGGTGAAGAATATGGCTCTGGATGACTTCATGCATGCAGACATCATATCATCCCGCCAACCCGTCGATAAGGCGTCAGTGCGCTATTGCGGAAACGCTTCGCACTCGGTCGAGAGTTCCGCAATCGCGGCCTCGCGGGTGGCGAAGGTATCGAACTCACCGGCCAGATGCAGGCACTTCAACTGGTTCTTCAAGTGATCGGACAGGCCACACAGGACGAACCGGAAGTCGGATTCTTCCGTCAACTCTCGCAGATCCAGGAGCCCTTTGTAGTTTGCGGAGCTGAAATCGCCCACGCGGGCAAGGTCTACAATGACGTGATAGTCGAGGTCTTCCCCGCAGAGCCATTGAAGATCGCCCGCAAGATCGCTTGACCGTTCGTCGCGAAGCCAGATTTTGAAGTGGGAGGGTCCTTCCCCCACGGAGACCACGATAATATCTTCAGAGTACAGTTCGACAGACATGACCCATTCCTTTCTCTCGAACTTCGCCAAGACAGTCGGTATCTCCCGGTCC
>CAZDTD010000051.1:2325-22768 GCA_964507995.1 uncultured Pirellulales bacterium
CATGACCCATTCCTTTCTCTCGAACTTCGCCAAGACAGTCGGTATCTCCCGGTCCTTTGCTTCCTGTCCCGACAGCAACAACAAACACAATTCGAGGGACGGGTCCCGAGGTCTTTCCACGTCGGCCCTGAGAAGAGCCTTCAAGGCCTCCTCAGGCGTTCATCCTCGGTTCAGGATAACTCGAATACAAATCATGATACCACATCCCGCCAGGAAATGCAAGCAACGTGCCGTTTTGCACTGATTCTCCGGCTACTGAGGCACCTTCTTTTGTGGATTGCAGACCACGTTATAACTCATGTTCAACCGATGTGGACTGACCGCATCCCACCGCGCAACAACGGCCGCACGTCCAAGAAATTCCGTTCTGTGGTTGAAATCGGGCTCGGATTGTGGGAACATGTCGTCATGGTGCCCCCGTTGCGAGCGGACCGGCTTCGGCGTTTGACGTGTGCGCGTTGCATCGAAACCACTCCCGTCCAGCCCGCTTGGGCAATGTCACGCTTGATGAACAGGTTGACTCTATGAGTAATTTAGCACGAAAGAGACGAAGGCTTCGCATCATCGTTCCCGCGTTTCCCGCGTTCAACATCTACTCACGGATCGCCGTGAGAACCACAGCGCTGGGACCGGTTCGCGTCGCCACCGCAGTCAATGAAATGCCTGGATGGGATGCGGAGGTCATCGACGAGAACAACCTCGGCCGGTATGGGCCACGAACCGATTCGGGCGGGGCCGACCACGATCTGATTCAACGCGAGCGTCCGGCGGACGTCGTCGGCTTCTACGGCGGCCTGACCAGCACCGTTCCCAGGCTCTACGAACTCGCGAAGCGGTACAAGCAAATGGGGATCACGACCATCGCAGGCGGGCAGCACTTCGCAGGGCCCAACATGGGCGAGGCGTTATCGAACGGCATCGATTGCGTCGTCCTGGGCGAAGGGGAAGAGACCATCCGCGAACTCCTGGAGGCAATCGAGCAACGACGAGACATGTCCGCCATCAAGGGGATCGCCTACCTGCGCGACGGGCAGGTCGTCTGCACGCCGGGACGCGAGCCGTTGACCGATTTCGACAGGTTTCCTTTCCCGGATTTCTCCCTGGTCCGTTACGCCAGAATCCGGGTCTACCCGGTCGAGCGGATTCGCGGCTGCCCCATGCAGTGCGAGTTCTGCACGGTCAAGAGCAAGCCGAGACCTGCGTCGGCCGACCGACTGCTCGACAACATCCGGTATCTTGCGGAGACACACGACGCCAGGAAATTTTTCGTCGTCGACGATCTCTTCGGCCAGCAGCGCGACGACACGATCCAGTTCTGCCGCAGGCTCAAGGAGTACCAGGAGCAGATCGGAAGGCAGCTCACGCTGACCGTGCAGATCCGCCTGGACAAGGCCAACGATCCCGAGATGCTGACCGCGATGCGCCAGGCGGGCGTTCGACACGTCGCCATCGGTTTCGAGTCCCCCATCGACGAGGAACTCAAGGCCATGAACAAGCACATCAACGCCGAGAAGATGCTCGCCCTGGTGAAGGTGTTTCGCAAGACCGGGTTCTGGGTGCATGGCATGTTCATCTTCGGCTACCCCGCGAGCGAGGGCACGCAGTTCACCATGCCCATCGCGGAACGGGTCAAGCGATTCAGACGGTTCATTCGCAAATCGCGAATCGACAGCGTCCAGGTCCTGCTCCCGGTGCCCCTGCCCGGCACGGAACTTCGCCGACGACTCGAAGAACGGGGTCGGGTCTACCCGCTGGAAGACGTCGGCTGGCAGTACTATGACGGCAATTTCCCGCTGTTCGAACCGGATGCACCCGTCACCGCTGAGGAACTGCAGCACGCAGGCAAGAAGATTATGAGCCGCGTTTACAGATTCCGCTACGCAATTCTCGTTGTCACCAGCATCCTGTCGTTTCCAACCTTGGTCTTCTCGCTCCACCGTCTCAAGGCGGGCTGGAATGCGTGGTTGCGACGATGGGAAATCCACCTGGTTCGTTTCGGCGGCTGGATCACGATGCGGAGATGGACCTCCGATTTCCGGAAGGGAGATTTCCTGCCCAGGTTGCAGAGGGCCAAGATACGATTGAACGCTACTCACACCAGCGGGTAGCTCGACAGTTTTTGGGGCCCCGAGGACGCACGAATCCCGGCCGGATGCGGCAGGGTCATGCAGCCTCCAGTTTATTGAGGTGCAGTTGTGCGAATTCTGTTGGTCCAACCCAATTCATCGGAAGGGGTCGGGTTTCCCCTGGCGGCTTCGCCGGAGCCGTTGCATCTGGAAATGATCGCGGCGACGGTTCCCGGGCACGATGTCCGCATCCTCGATATGCGGCTGGACGATGACCTCGAGTCCATGCTGCGGAGATTCCAGCCGGAACTGGCGGCGGTAACCGCCTTGACGCCGGAGGTGTACACCGCCCAGGATGTATTGCGCCGAGTCAAGTCGTTCTCACCGGAGATCTTCACCGTGGCAGGCGGCCATCACGCGACGCTCTTACCACAGGATTTCTCGCTGCCCCAGGTGGACGCGGTCGCCATCGGCGAGGCGGAAGCGATGTTCGCCGATCTCGTCCACGCAGCGGGAGGCCATTGCAGTCTCAATGACGTGCCCAATATCGTCTGGCGGAATCACGAGGGCACATTCATCCGGAATGAACGGTCGGACAGCCGGATCGATCTCGGGAACCTGCCGATGCCGCGTCGCGATCTGACGGAAGCCTATCGCAGCGAGTATTTCTTTCTTTTCGACAAGCCGGACACGTCCGTCGCGACCTCGCGAGGCTGCCCATTCCGCTGCAACTTCTGCAGTGTTCACGAGTTCTACGGCGGCAAGATCAACCAGATGCCGGCCGGCAGAGTCCTCTCGGAAGTGGCCACCGTCTCCACCGATCACATCACATTCGTGGATGACAATTTTCTGATGAACCACCAGCGAGAGACCACGATTGCCGACATGATCCGATCGGAAGGCATCCGGAAGCGATACTCCATGGAATGCCGCACCGATTCCATCGTCCGGCATCCCGACCTCGTGAAGAAATGGGTGAGCATCGGGCTGTATGCGGTCCTGCTCGGGCTGGAGGGTGGATCGGACAAGATGCTCAAGGGTGTCGGAAAGTCCTGCACGATCGACACGAATAACCGTGCCATCAAGATCCTTCAGGACAACGGCGTCATCATTTGGGGCGCGTTCATCGTCGATCCGGATTGGACGAAAGACGACTTCAGGCGGCTCCACGATTACGTCCAGGAACACCGGATCACGCACACTCAGTTCACGATTCTCACGCCGTTGCCCGGGACGCAGCTCCACCGGGAACGTCGTAACGAGCTGTTGACCGACGATTATTCCTCTTTCGATACTCTGCATGCCGTTCTGCCCACCCGCCTGCCGCGAGAGGAGTTCTATCGGCATTTCGCCGACCTCTACCGCCAGACGGACATCGGGCCGTACTACAACCTCGTGCAATCGGGGAAAATGTCCATCGAGAATTGCCGACGCGGCAAAGAGATGCTGGACGCCATGGCCGACTGGGAGCGTTACATCGAGAAAGACCCCGTCCTTGGCGCAAGCAGTACGCGCCGCGAGGGTTCGCAATTCACGCGGGCCGATCGCCCGCGGCCGCTTTGATGAAGATGACCCGCGGGTCGCCCGGTCCGTAGAAATCCGGAATGCTGGCCGCCAGGCGATAGCCCAGGGCCTCATAGAAGCGACGCGTCGGAGTGTAACTGTCCCGCCCCGAGGTCTCGACGACGAACAGGCGGCCGCCCCGCTCGCGGATCGCCTGCTCCACGAAGGCGGTCAAGGCGCGGCCGATGCCGTGTCCCTGCCAGGCGGAGGAGACGCCGATCCAGTAGATGTCGAACGTCCCGATCGTGCAGGGCGTCGGGCCATAGCAGATCCAGCCCACAGTCCGGCCTTCCAGCTCGGCGACGAATGACTGGTAATGTCCCTTGGGCCCGTCGGCCAGCGCGGCGTCCAGGACCTCGCGGGCGATGTCGATCTCGTCGGGCCGAAAGAACTTCGTTTCCGCAAGGAACGAGAGCACGACCTGGCGATCTTCGGGCCGGCACCAGCGGATGCGGATGGCTTGCTGAGAGTTTGCAGTTTGCAGTGTGAAGTGTGAAGGCTTCCCGTGCGAGGCTTGAGACTTCAGACTGCCTTTGACTCGCCTTCCCGCGTTGTCGATTTCCAGCTTGACGAAGGCCTTGTAGGAAATGCCGGCGGCCTCCAACGCCGCGGCAAAACCGGCGTCGAGCGAGATATCCGGATTGGCGTTCACTTCGAGAACGTAGGGACGACCGTTGTTATCGATGCGGAAATCCACCCGGCAGTATTCGAAACAGCGCAGCGTCCGACAGGCCGCCTTAGCCAGATCGCGGACCCGCTCCGCCAGACGCTTCGGCAGCGGCGCCGGGATGACCCGAGGCGTGTGGATGAACTCAAAACTGTCTTCAAGCCACTTGGCTTCATAGCCCACGATCCGCGGCCGGCCCGCCTCGAACGCGCTGAAGTCGATCTCCGCCAGGGGCAACACCTCCAGATCGCCTTTGCGGCAGATCACCGAGACGTTCAACTCGCGACCTTCAATGTACTGCTCGATCATCGCCGGCTGGGCCATCCGCTCGTGGATGCGCCGGACGACCTCCTGAAGAGCCTTGCCTCGCGTGCGAACGATGCTGGTCTTGTCGATTCCTTCGCTGGCGTCGGTCTGGACGGGTTTGACGATGTACGGCCCATCGAACAGGTCTCGCACAGGGACGGATTGTCCCGGCGGAACGAGCACGCCCTGGGGCGTGGGAATTCCCGCGGCCGCCAGCAGCGCCTTGCACTGCCACTTGTCGAGCGACAACAGGAGTCCCTGTGCATCGTTGCCCGTGCAGGCCTTTCCAAAACTGGCGATGACCGTGGGGACGAGGTTGGCCTGTCCCGTCTGAGACCAGAACCCTTCGACAAGGTTGAAGACCACCGGCTCGTCCGACGCCGACAGAACCGCAGGCAGATCCGCGAACTGGCGCACACCGACCGCCCGATGAGGAATCTTCAGAGCTTCCAGAGCCTTGCTTACGGCCTGCACCTCGGCCAGGACTCCGGCCTCGCTCTCGGCGAAGACCGCGCCTCGTCCCGAAGACTTCGGTTCGTTGTGCAGAATCAGGACACTTGTTTTCCGCTGCGGCACGGTGTACTCTCCTGACGGGCAAGGGCGCTTCGAACGATATTGCCGATCAATTCCTCGTAGGACATGCCTTCCTGCCTGGCGATCATGGGCAGATCCGAATGCGTCGGATGCATGCCCGGCAGCGGATTGATCTCGATGAACGCCGGACGGTCCTTCGGGTCGAGGCGGATGTCCACCCGCCCGGTGTCACGACATTCCAGCACGCGGTAGGCCTCGAGGGCCAGGGCTTCCACCTCGTCGCGAAGCGAGCCCTTCGGCATGGGGAAATACGTCACATACTGATCGCACTGCTCTTTGATGTCGAACGAGTAGTCCTGGGCCGGCGCGTCCGCCTGGATCGTGAACTCGATGGTCCCCACCACTCGGGCGTCGGGCCCAGTTCCGAGGATGGCGGTAGTGAACTCCCGGCCGGGAAGGTATTCCTCGACCAGGACCGGCTGGGCGAACGCATCGAGCAGACGGGCGCAAACCCTCTTCAGAGCCGCTGCCGACTCGATATGGGAATCCTTGTCGACTCCCTTGCCTGTGCCTTCCGCCAAAGGTTTAGCGAAGAGCGGATACTGCAAATCCAGGCCGTCCAGGTCACTGAGCGATCGGACCACGGCAAACCGCGGCGTGTACAGGCCGGCCGACTGGACCACCCGCTTGGTCATCCCCTTGTCCAAAGTCAGGGCGCACACGAGCGGATCGGAGCAGGTATAAGGAATTCCGTACATCTCCAGCAGGGCCGGAACCTGGGCCTCCCGGCAGCGTCCGTACAGACCCTCGGCGATATTGAACACGAGGTCCCACCGTTTGCCGGCGGCCAGTTGCCCCGCCAGCGCCATGCCATTGCCGATGCGCTCGACGGCATACCCGAGAGAACGCAGGGCCCCTTGCAACCCGTCGATCGTAACCGCCGAATCGAACTCGGCTGCCTGTTCTTCGCTGAAACCTTGGGCGAGGTAGTCGTCTCGGAGATCGTAGACCAATCCTATGGTCATCAAAGAGGTCCGGCCGCGCGATGTGCGCGCGGCCGGATGGGATGTCTTGCTCATTGTTTAGAATTCCCCCACCGACTCGTCCGACGCACAGCAGGACTGGCGTCTGGCAAGGCGGAGAGTCTCCTTGGGCTGAATTCGGCTGTACTGCCCCGAGGTCAATTCCCACACGCCGGGCGAGGACTCCTCGCGAGGCGCGGTGCACTGACCGTCGAACCGCTGCTGCGGCTCCGGGTAGGCAATCAGCATGCCCTCGTAGTTTCTCAGCACCGTATGAGTCGGGCTCTGCGAAACCACATAGTTCGGGAGAACCGGGATCTTGCCGCCGCCATGCGGCGCATCGACCACGAACGTGGGGATCGCCAAGCCGCTGAGGCGGCCTCGCAGATACTCCATGATCTCCATGCCGCGGGTCAGAGGCGTACGGAAGTGCTCCACGCCGCGGACCAAGTCGCACTGGTACATGTAATACGGGCGCACCCGTATCCGCACCAGGCCCCGGCAGAGCTGCTCGATGACGTGCGGGTCGTCGTTGACGCCGCGAAGCAAGACCGACTGATTGCCCAGCGGGACGCCTGCATCAGCCAACCGCCGGCAAGCCTCCGCCGATTCCGGCGTCAGCTCCTGCGGATGGTTGAAGTGCGTGTTGATCCATACCGGGTGGTACTTGCGAATCATCTGGCACAGCTCATCGGTGATGCGCATCGGCAGAACGACCGGCACGCGGCTTCCGATCCGGATGATCTGCACGGAGGGCACCTGACGCAGCCGCGACAGCACCATTTCGAGGTGCTCGGTACTCATCGTCAGCGGGTCACCGCCGGAGACGATCACGTCGCTGATCTGCGGGTGTTCCGTCAGGTAGGCAGCGATCTGTTCGAGACGCCGCTTGGTGATGCTGGTCTCCCGCGTTCCGGCGATTCGCTTGCGCGTGCAGTGGCGACAGTAGGTCGAGCACATCGTGGTCGCGATGACCAAGGCGCGATCCGGGTAACGATGAATCATGCCCGGGACCGGCATGTCTCTGCACTCTTCCAGCGGGTCGGGCGACAGGAACGGAGGATCCACTAACTCCTGGGCCTGGGGCACGCACAGTTGGAAGATGGGGTCGGTTCTGTCGGCGCGGCGGATCAGCGAGGCGTAGTACGGCGTGATCGCCATGGGGTACTTGGTCATGACCGAAGCCAGATCGGATGCCCCCGCCAGGTTTGGAAACGCCGCGGACAGTTGTTGGAACGACCGAATACGATTGGCCATTTGCCAACGCCAATCGTTCCAGTTTTTAGGCCGATAAACAATTGCTTCGGTAAGGCTGGGTGCGGTCGCTATCGGCGGAGGTTCGTCGTCGCCCACACACAGGGAGGCATCTCCGTGACAAGAGTCTTCGCCCCCACTCGCAGAGCACATAGACATGGTACCAAATTCCTTTCACAAACTGAACACTAACAACATGAACACTTATGATCGCTCTATGAAGCCGATCACGCCGTTGAGAAACGCACCTCTCATAGGCTCGATGCTCTCTCGGACAGCCTGCGGCTCCATAGTAATCATCGCAAAAGACAGAAAACCAGACACAAAACCGGCAATCGCGTGCGACAACTGCCGTATCCTGAGGTCACACAGCGGCACCGGCAAAAAAGGCCGGATCAGCTCCTCGATGCGACCCAGATAGTCCTCATAGGGCCGGTCAACGTCGGAAACCCACCCGTGCTCCAGCCGCACCAACTTGCGGCCCTGAAACAACAACGCGTACTCATCCGGATGGCTCAGGAAATATTCCATGTGCCCATCCACCAATCCGCCGAGCGCCTCGCGCAACGAATGCGGCTCGCGTGCGGCTTGCGTCACCGACCTGAGCAGGTCATCGACGTACTGTCCGATCAACACGTCAACGATGGTGTTCTTATCGGCAAAATGTCGGTAGAACGTTCCTTTGCCCAGATCGGCCCGCTGGGTAATCATCTCGATAGTAGCAGCATCCGTTCCAACCTCGGCAAATACCGTGGCCGCAGCTTTCAGCAGACGGTTTCGTGTCCTTGAAACCCTGCGCTGCGTCCGGTTTGGCATGGCGGGCTGTGCGACTACCTCGTTCATAAATGACTCTATAGTCACTTCTGACGCTTTGTTCAATACCATATATCGAAAATTCTCAAAATTTCTCACAAGTAATAGCGTCATACCGCCGCCGCTCCATTCGCAGGCACGGCAGATTGCCGTCGGGTAAAATCAAGTCCGCATGATACGGTCTGCGGATTCCGCCACGATGGCGCACCTGGGCTCTATGGAAGGTAGTTTCTCGAAGACAAAGGAATTTTCGGACAACCGCGAGTCTTGTGCCGATATCGGACCATCCAGTACACTTGGCTGAGAAGGTCGTTGTGTCGAGGTCGGCTTCAAGTTTTCCAAATGCCCCACGCGGCCGCCACCCACAGGAAGGAGCAACAACATGGCGTCAGCGGATATCACCAGGCGCACGTTCGTCAAGCAAACCCTCGCGTTCGGTTCTGTTCTGGCACTGAGCCGGCGTTTAGACAGTTCCATTCGCGACCACAGACCGAACATCCTGATCGTTGTCGCAGACGACATGGGGTACTCCGACGCCGGCTGCTACGGCGGCGAAATCGCCACGCCCAATCTCGACCGGATGGCCGCCAATGGACTGCGGTTCTCCCAGTGCTACTCCACCGGCCGATGCTGGCCCTCGCGGACATCGCTTCTGACAGGCTATTACCCTCAGCAAGTGCGGATGGACCCGCCGCAGGGACGAGTGCCTGCCTGGACCCGCGTCCTGCCACGCTACCTGAAGCCCATCGGGTACCGATGCTACCACGCCGGCAAGTGGCATCTCCTGGGGGCGCCGAAGCCCGTCGCGGACGGCGGTTTCGACCGTTCCTACGTCCTGCACGACCACGACCGCTTCTTCAATCCGAAGAACCACGAGTTGGACGACGTCAAGCTCGCGCCCGTCCCGGAAGGATCTGGCTTCTACGTCACGACCACCATCGCGAACTACGCGATCGAGTTCCTCCAGGAGCATACTCGGGACCATAACAACACACCATTTTGCTGTTACTTGGCCTTCACGTCGCCGCACTTTCCGCTGCACGCGATGCAGGAGGACATCGCCAGGTACCGGGATCGCTATCTGGCCGGCTGGGACGCCATCCGCAGGCAGCGTTGGGAACGGCTGCGAAACGCCGGTCTGATCGACTGCGATCTGGCGACGCTGGAGACGGATGTGATCCCAAGTTGGAATCTCCCGAAGGAGAAACTCTCCGAGATGATCGGCCCGGGCGAGGTGGATCGGGCCATCCCCTGGACCAATCTGACCGATCAACAACAGCGATTCCAGGCGACGAAGATGGCGATCCACGCCGCGATGGTCGATCGTATGGACCGCGAGATTGGACGCGTCCTCGACCAACTCAAAACGATGGGCGTCCTCGACGATACGGTCATCTTCTTCGTCTCGGACAACGGCGCCAGCGCCGAGCAGATCATCCGCGGCGATATGAACGACCCCACAGCGTCGCCCGGTTCAGCCAAATCCTATCTATGCCTGGGGCCGGGGTGGTCGAGCGCGGCGAACACGCCTTTTCGTCTGCACAAGTCGTGGGTCCACGAAGGCGGTATCTCGTCCCCACTGATCGTCCACTGGCCCAACGGCATCGCCGCCGGCGGCGAACTTCGCCATACGCCCTGCCACTTCGTCGATATTCTGCCGACCATCGTCGAACTGGCAGGAGGCACAGAGGGCGTGGGACAAAACAGCGAAAGCGGTCCTCCGTTGCCCGGGACGAGTCTCGTACCTGCATTCGCAAAGGACGCCACGATCCCCCGTGAATTCCTGTACTTCCACCACCTCGACAACCGGGCACTCCGCGTCGGAGACTGGAAAGTCGTCGCCAAGGGCAAAGGCGGTCCCTGGGAATTGTACGATCTCGCGACCGACCGCTGCGAGCAAAGGAATCTCGCCGATCAACACCCGGACAAGGTCCGAGAAATGTCCACATTGTGGCAGAGCTGCGAGGATCGGTTCCGAAAACAGGCCGGCTCCGGTCCGGCCGACCCGTAGCAGGAGATACCGCCTTCCGGCGTCACTACAAACGCGGCTCGATGCTCTGCACGACCTGTTTGACCTGTGTGGCCCTGCCCTCGGCGTTGTAGTGGACGCCGTCGTCGCTGTAGTATTCGGGATGGGCGATCCCCAAGCTGAACAAATCGTCCGTGGGCAGACCCGCCTTGCCGACGAACTCCGCAGCGATCCGGTTCCGCCTCTTCACAATCTCGGTATTGTCGTCCAGTTCCGCCAGTGCGCCGCGTTTGCGCACCGGGGTCGAGCTCGCCCAGACCAGG
Organism: uncultured Pirellulales bacterium; assembly: GCA_964507995.1. GTDB lineage: Bacteria > Planctomycetota > Phycisphaerae > Sedimentisphaerales > Anaerobacaceae > PLanc-01. The sequence goes on from CAZDTD010000051.1 coordinate 12,843, forward strand.
CGGGCCCCCTGGCCGTCCCGGTCCAGGGTCTCCATGAGACGCGAGAAGCCTTCCCGATACTGGTCCTGCGTGTACTCCATCCCGTGCAGGCCGTTGTTGAAGTGGATGACCTGGAAGCGATACTGCCGGAGCATCAGGAGCAGCTCGTCGAAGAACACCGGATCGCAGACGCATCGGGACGTCGTCAGCCGGGCGCAGTTGGCCTTGCCCGCCAGGGCCTTCTCGACGCCGTCGAAGTAGCCTCGCGTAATGGAATCGCCGATCAGCAGAACCCTCGGCAAATCACCTTTGTCCGCGTTGGTAATCCAGATATCGCACCATTCGATCCTCTCGCGGATCAGTTCGGGTCCACGTCCGGCGGACGCGAGGATGAAGTCCACGATCGGCGCGGGGTCTTTCAGGCTGTGCGGATGGTGCCCGACGCCGGGCTTGTGGATCACCTGGATCGAGCCGCCCAGCGACTTGTATCGCTGCTCCAGAATAGCCGTGTTCTCGACGACCGGGACCACCTCGTCCGCGTCGCCGACCACGTGCAGCAGCGGCACGCCGGCCCTGGCCAGGGGCTCGAGGTTGTCGATCGGATTGCACTTCGCTTCGAGGGCCTGCTGCTCCGTAAAGTCATAGGCCTTGAGGCACTCGGCCCAGCACGTCGCATCGCCCGGTCCCGCTCCTTTGCCGCCCGGCCAGCTCTTGATGTCGCAGACCGGCGCATCGGCGTAGATGCAGCAGACCTTATCCGGGTTCTTCGCGGCCCAGTTGTAGATGATGAGGCCGCCGCGGCTCATGCCTTCCAGCACCGGTCTCTTCGAGAAGCCGTACGTCTCCGTGAGGTATGCGTAGAACCGGTCCCAGATCGCCACCGCCTCGGGCGCCCCGTACAACCCGGCCACATCGGCATAGACCAGGTGATAGCCTCGTTCCAGCAGCGAGATGTCCGTCTGGGGCTCGTGGCCGAAGAACCTCGCCCGCCAGATCCAGGGCTTGCCCGGCGCCGTGGTCTTGGGCACAACGACGATGCTGGCCCTGCCGCCATAGACAAAATCGTAGCGGTCGTACGAGTAGAAAGACGACTTCTCGCCGGCGAATGGCGGCGCATCGAGGGAATCGGCCGCAACTGCGGTCGCTCCGAGGACAATGGTCAATATTAGGGTCAACGCGGCTCTTGTTCCGATATTCTGTTTCATAACAACCTCTGCACACAGGTTCTCTCTTCATGCGGCGACGTCTTCAGGCCCAACCTTCACCCCGGTGCGCCGAGCTTGATGCTACAGCGAATTCTCCATACAGGCAAGCGCTTCGAATCGAACCGGGCCGCAAGCAGGAATCCGTGGCATCCCGTTTCCCAATCGGCTATAATAAGGCTCTGGGGACTGCGGAATGATCCCCGGATACGGAGATAGTCATGGGCAAGGCAAACGTTGACCCTGCGGAGTTGCGGCGATTCGCCCGGGATCTCACTCGATTCAACTCGGACCTGGAAACCCTGATCGGCGGTCTGCAGGGCCACATGCGGGAACTCGAGCGGACCTGGGCCGACCAGGAACAGAAGCGGTTCGCGCAGGAATTCGAGCAGACGGTCAAGACGCTGACTCGTTTCCTGGACGCATCGGCGCAGCATGCGGCGTTCCTGGCGAAGAAAGCGCGGCACATCGAGGACTATCTGCAGCAGCGATAGGAGATGCGGGATGACGCAACAGGCCAGAGTGGATTCCTTCTCGGCGCTCAGAGAATTCCGGGCGTCGCTGGCCACTTTCGCCGCAGTGGCCACCGTGGCGCTGGACGAGGTCACTACAGATATCCAGCGGACGCTCCTGTGGCTGCGGGAGGACCGCTATCGCCACTGGAAGCAACAGGTCGAGACGTGCACGCAGCAGTACACGCAGGCGAAGCTGGCTCTCAAGCAGAGAGAAGTGCTGGACCGGGCCGTTGCCGGCACGCACAGCTCGTGCGTGGAAGAAAGGCGGGCAGTGCGGATCACCGGGCAGCGGCTTCGCCGGGCGGAAGAGGTGTTCCGCCTGGTTCGCGTCTACGCGAACCAGATTGACAAACAATCGCTGGATTACAAGGGGACGATTCACGGACTCGTCAACGACATCGAGGTGGGGATTCCCAACGCGTGCGCGAGTCTGGATCGGATGGTCGACTCGCTGCAGCAATACGTCGCGCTCGCGCCGCCGGAGGCGTCCCTGACGGCGAGCGAAGGTATCGAAAGCCCCGTCACACAGCCCATCGACATGCCGCCTGCGGAAGAGGACGCGACGAAAGGACGCGACGAAAACGAAGACGGGCACGAGCCCGGGAGGACCTCCCCATGAGCGCCTCCGACAGCAGGGCAAAGCTGGTGCAGGCAACGAAGAAACTCCTGCAGGATTGGCAACGGGCGAGGGAGACCTGGCGCGATGACAACTGTTTCCAATTCGACAAGAAGTACATCGCGCCACTGGAGGCCGACATCCGCGCCGCCGTGCTGGCGATGGAGCGCATAGCCGAGATGATCGACAGGGCCCGAAACGACTGTTCAGACACCGGGAGTCACAGCGTATGAACCAGGATCTGGAAACATACCTCCGCGATCCCGTGTACGAAAACAACGGCGACTACACGAGCCTCCTTCGCCAGGCGATGGACGAAGTGCTCAGGCTCTCGGCCTCCGCGGTCGAGCCCCTGGAATCCGAGATCGAATCTGAGTACCAAAGAGCCCGGACAGAAGCACAGGACCGGTTCGACAGGGACAAAGAGAAGATCGAGCGTCAATTACGGCTCGACACGCAGGCGATCCGGGAAGAATACGATACTCTGGTCAAGGAGACCGAGGCCGAATACGAAGGCCGGCTCAGCATGCTGAAGGTCGAGATCCAGCAAAGACGCAAGCGGGTCATGCAGACCGCCGCCGATCTGGAGAGCAAGGCCGAAAAGGAAAAGCAAGATCAGTTGCTCGTCGCGGAGTTCGTGGCCGAGGGGGCCGCAACGAAACGCCAGCAGAAGAGTTTCGAGGCAAGGACGATTGCCGAGGAGACCCGTCGGCGTCTCGACACACTGGATGCGCAGGCGACCCTCCTGGTCCGGCAGTATCGTTGCCGCAACTTGCCGGCCTCCGGTCAAACCGGGCCGAGCATGAACACCGGCCAGAGCGCCGCTGAGATCCTCCGTTCGGAGCAGAACCGGGCCGAGCAACTTCTGGACAAGCTTCGCAGACTCCGTGTGGCGCAGTTATTCGTGGGGGCCCGCCCCGTGTTCCTGGCGGGCGGCCTGCTGGGCGTCGCCGGCACGGTCCTTGGAATCCTGCACCTTTTGGACGTGCCCATGAAGGTGACCGCACCGGCGGTCCTCGTTCTCACCATCGCCGTGATCGGCGTCGGCGGTCGCATCCTCTGGCGGCGAAGCCAGCGTCTGGTCCGATGCATCCACGCCGAATTCCAGGAAGCGATGGTGAGTGCCCGCATGGCCTTCGGTCGGCTCTCCGCACAGGCCCTGGACGACGTCGAGCGTCAGTGGCAGACGTCCGTCGAACAGAAGCAGGCCGAATTCAAAAGAATAGAAACCACCTACGAGACCACGAAGGCCAATATCGCCAGGCAGCAGGGCATCTCTCTCCACCAGGTGGAGGACCAGCGTGAGGAGCTTCAGAACAACCTCAGGGCCAACCGGGATCGGGTCGTCCAGGAAGCGCAGCAGAAACTCCAGCGGCAGCAGGCGGAGTTCGAGGATCGCCGCAGGCAGAGCCTGGCCGAGATTCAGAAACGCTACGACGAGGAGACGGCCGCCTGCGAGGGCAAGTACCGGACCGCCCGCAAGGCTCTCGAAGATCGCTGGGACCGGGGTCTGGCTCGCATCGACGCCCTGCTCCAGAGAACGGCGAGCCTGGACCGCCGGGCCGCAGGCAACTGGGAGCATCTGCTGGGCGAAGCATGGACGCCGTCGCAGACGCCACCCACCGGCGCACGATTCGCGGCAGTCAACGTGGACTTCGGTTGCTTAGCCGACTCGGTTGCCGCGCGGGCCGGAGCAAAACTGGACGCGACGAGATTCGCGGCGTTGCCCGCCATGCTGGAGTTCCCCGACCATTGCTCCCTGCTTCTGGAGTATCCGCGGGAGGGACGCCAGGAGGCCATCGGCGCGCTGCGCGCGGTCATGATGCGGATCTTCGCCTCGTTCCCGCCGGGACAGGCGCGGTTCACGATCTTCGATCCCGTCGGCCTGGGCGAGAGCTTCGCGGGCTTCATGCACGCCGGCGATTACCTCGAATCGCTCGTCGGAGGCCGAATCTGGACCGAAGCGCCCCAGATCCAGGAGCAACTCGAAGATCTCACCCAGCACATGGAGAACGTTATCCAGAAGTACCTCCGCAACGAGTTTGAGACGATCGAGGAATACAACCGCCAAGCGGGCGAACTGGCCGAGCCGTACCGATTCCTCGTGATCGCGGACTTCCCGCGGAATTTCACCGAAGAGACCGCCCGGCGTCTGAGCAGCGTCATCCACAGCGGTCCCCGTTGCGGCGTCCACACCCTCATCGCCTACGACACGCGGGCCGAACTGCCCACCGGCGTGGACCTGCGGGACATCTACGCCGCCAGCGTCCACCTCGCCTATGAAGAGGGCCGGTTCGTCTGGCGAGACGAGATCCTCAAGCAGTTTCCGCTCGTCCTCGACAAGCCGCCGGACGAGGAGGCCCTGACCGAAGCCATGCGCGTCATCGGCAAGGCGGGCGCCGCCTCCGCCCGGGTCGAAGTCCCCTTCACGGCCATCGCACCGGAGACGGACCAGATGTGGTCGCTGGACAGCCGGCACGAGCTGCGCGTCCCGCTCGGACGCACCGGCGCGACGCGATTGCAGTATCTGCTCCTCGGCCGGGGCGTCGCCCAGCACATGCTCATCGCCGGCAAGACCGGCTCGGGCAAATCGACCCTCCTGCATGTGATGGTGACGAATCTGGCCCTCTGGTACGCGCCGGACCAGGTGGAGCTCTACCTGATCGACTTCAAGCAGGGCGTCGAATTCAAGACCTACGCCACGCACAATCTGCCGCACGCCCGCGCCATCGCCATCGAGAGCGACCGCGAGTTCGGCCTGAGCATCCTGCGGAGACTGGACGCCGAGATGACCCACCGCGGCGACCTCTTCCGCCAGGCGGGCGTGCAGGACCTGGGCGCGTATCGCAAATCGACGGGCCAGGCGATGCCCCGCACCGTGCTGATCGTGGACGAGTTTCAGGTCTTCTTCGCGGAGGACGACAAGCTCGCCCAGGACGCGGCGGTTCTGCTCGAGCAGCTCGTCCGCCAGGGCCGCGCGTTCGGCATCCACGTGGTCCTCGGCTCCCAGACCCTGGGCGGAGTCTTCGGTCTGGCGCGGAGCACGATCGGCCAGATGGCCATCCGCATCGCGTTGCAGTGCTCCGACGCGGATTCCCAGCTCATCCTCGACGACGACAACATGGCGGCCCGCCTGCTCGCCCGGCCGGGCGAGGCCATCTACAACGACGCCGGCGGCAGAATCACAGGAAACAGCCCCTTCCAGACCGCCTGGTTGCCCGATGCAACACGCGATACCTACCTGGGCCGGATCCGCGAGCGCGTGCAGGCAAATCATGATTTGCCCCCACTTGAGCCGGCCATCGTCTTTGAGGGCAGCGCCCCCGCTGACATCAGGGCCAACCACCTGTTGGCCGCATGCATCGAACAGCCCGCACCGCACGATCCGCCGCGAATCTGGCTGGGAGCGCCGGTGACGATCAAGGAGCCGACCGCCGTGACTGTCCGCCGCCAGAGCGGCGCCAATATGCTCATCGTCGGGCAGCGCGACGACCTTTCACGGAACTTGATGAGCGCGGCCATCGTGAGTCTGGCCACACAGTATCCCGTCTCATCGGCGCGTTTCGTCATTCTCGACGGCAGCCCGCCCGATGCGCCCGGGGCCGGCGCGTTCGAGCGGATCGCAGCGGCCCTTCCGCACGAGTGCCGCAATGTCGGATGGCACGAAGTCGCCGAGGTAATCGCCGAACTGGCGCAGGAGATCGACAGACGCATGACCCAGGACCAGCACAACGCGTCCTCCATCTTCCTGCTGATCTTCGGCCTGCAACGCTATCGGATGCTCCGCCGGAACGAGGACGCCTTCAGCTTCTCGCGGGAAGAGGAGGCCAGGCCTCGCCCGGATGTCCAGTTCGCCGACATCCTGCGCGAGGGTCCCACGGTCGGCGTCCACACGATCGCCTGGGCCAACACGCTGGGCACGCTTGAACGGACGCTCGACCGCCAGACGATCCACGAGTTCGACCACCGGGTCCTGTTCCAGATGAGCGCGGCGGATTCGAGCAACCTGATCGACTCGCCCATCGCCAATCAACTGGGCCTGCACCGGGCGCTTCTCCACAGCGAAGAGCAGGGTGGCATCGAGCGGTTCCGGCCCTACGCCGCCATCAAAGACGACTGGCTGGCCCAGGTCGGCAAGAAACTGTCGGAAAGAGATGTTCAACCGCAAAGGACGCAGAGGAACACAGAGGATGAAGGGGACAGATCGGCTCCATAAGGTCATTCGCCACTTCGGTCATTCGAATTTTTCGATCGCGACGTTTCGAGGATATGTTCTCGCCTTCCTGTTGATGGGCTGCTCGGCAAAAGGGACTCCCAGCCTTGTGGAGGACTTCCGCTCCCCGCCGGCCTCGGCCCGTCCCTGGGTCTACTGGTTCTTCATGGACGGCAACCTCAGCCGGGAGGGTATGACCGCCGACCTGGAGGCGATGAAACAAGCCGGCATCGGCGGCGTGATCCTCATGGAGGTAGACGTCGGCGTCCCCAAAGGCCCTATCCGATTCATGAGCGAGCCCTGGCGGGAATTGTTCCAGCACGCGGTCACCGAAGCCGAGCGTCTCGGCCTGCAAATGGACCTGAATGCCGGTCCCGGCTGGACGGGCAGCGGTGGCCCCTGGGTCAAGCCCGAACAATCCATGCAGCACATCGTCGCAAGCGAAACCAAGGTCACAGGCGGCCGACGATTCGAGGGGGTTCTTCCGCAGCCGCAGCCGCGACCGCCCTTCTTTGGACCCGTCCCCTCACAGATGGAGCCGTTGCGAAGCGGATTCTATCGCGATGTCGCCGTGCTGGCCTTCCCAACGCCCGCGGATGGTCCGGGCATCGCCGACCTGGACAACAAGGCCCTCTACGTGCGAGCGCCGTATTCCTCGCAACCGGGAGTCAAACCGTATTTTCCAATGCCGGCGAAATACCCGGCGATCCCCGCGATCAGCCAGGCCAGCATGGTGGACCTGACGAATCGGATGACGCCCGATGGTCGGCTTACATGGGACGTGCCCGAGGGGGACTGGACCATCCTGCGTTTCGGCCGGACCACGACCGGCGCGAACACACGCCCTGCGCCGGAGCCCGGTCTGGGCTTCGAATGCGACAAGTTCGATCCGGCGGCGCTCGACGCGCACTTCGACGCATTCGTCGGTACGCTGCTGCGAGAAGTCGGCCCACGACCGGCGAATCGTACGACGGGTTGGACCATGCTGCACATCGACAGTTGGGAGATGGGATCGCAGAACTGGAGCGGGAGATTCCGAGAGGAATTCCAGCGACGGCGCGGGTATGATCCGCTGCCCTTCCTTCCAGTCGTAACCGGCCGGGTCGTGGGAAGCCTCGAAATCTCGGAACGATTCCTGTGGGACCTGCGACAGACCGCGCAGGAACTCGTGATCGAGAACCATGCGCAGCGTCTCAAAGTCCTCGGCCGTCGGCATGGCTTTACGCTCTCCATCGAGCCCTATGACATGAATCCCTGCTCCGACCTGAGCCTGGGCGGCGTCGCGGATGTCCCGATGTGCGAGTTCTGGGCCCGAGGCTACGGGTTCGACACCACGTTCAGTTGCATTGAGGCGACTTCGATCGCCCACACGCTCGGCCGGCCCGTCGTCGCGGCGGAGGCCTTCACATCGGGCGACAAGGAAGCCTGGCAACTCCATCCCGGCATTATGAAGCCGCAGGCCGACTGGGCGTTCTGCATGGGTATCAACCGGCTCGTGTTCCATCGCTACGCGCACCAGCCCTGGCTGGACCGCCGGCCCGGCATGACGATGGGCCCCTATGGCGTACACTACGAACGCACGCAGACCTGGTGGCCCATGGTCGGAGCCTGGCACCAATACCTCGCACGCTGCCAAGTCCTGTTGCAGCGAGGCCGGACCGTGGCGGATATCTGTTACCTCGCTCCCGAGGGCGCGCCGCACGTCTTCCGCCCGCCTGCCTCTGCGTTGCAGGGATCGAGCCCTATCCCCGACCGCAAAGGCTACAACTTCGACGGCTGCGCACCGGAAACCCTCCTGGCCGGCGCGAAGGTAGAGAATACGCAGTTGGTCCTGCCCGGTGGAGCGACCTATCGCGTGCTGGTCCTGCCAGGAATGGAGACGATGACTCCGAAACTGCTGGAGAAGATCCGCGATCTGGCCCGTGCCGGCGCAACGGTGATCGGTCCGCGTCCGCTCAAGTCGCCCAGTCTGAGCGATTACCCGCAATGCGATTCAGACGTACAACAACTGGCAACAGAACTGTGGGGACGCAGTTCGACCGCGTCGGGCGAGGCTACCGAACGTCGGATCGGCAAAGGTCGTGTCATCGCAGTGCAGCCGACGACGCCGAACGAATCCGAATCCCCCTCGCTGCCCGCCAGCGCCCGCTGGATCTGGCACGCGGAGGGTTCGCCGGCCGTCAGCGCCCCGGTCGGCACACGATTGTTCCGCCGCACATTCATCATGGATCCGAATGATCGCATTGAATCGGCCCAATTGATGTTGACCGCGGACAACGCGTTCGAACTGCGAGTGAACGCCAGGTGGATCGGGCAGGGAGACAACTTCAAACAGCTCTACGTATTCAATCTCGCAAACGTGCTCACGCCAGGCGACAATGTACTCAGCGTACAGGCGGAGAATGGAGGCGATGCCCCCAATCCGGCGGGTTTGATCGGCGCCCTGGTCATTCGATTCAAGGATGGCCGCAAAGTAACCATTGCGACAGACCGCCGGTGGCAAAGCTTCGAGTCGAACGGCCCCGCGTGGCAGGCCGTGATGGAACTGGGTGAGATGGGCATGTCCCCCTGGGGTCGGATCGACCGAATCGCAGGACAGCCGGAGTTTCCCGATCTATACTGCGATTACGATTTCGTCGCCGGCGTGCTGGGCAGGATGAACGTTCCGCTGGATTTCGAGTCCGATGTGAATCTGCGATACACGCACCGCCGCGACCGCGATACAGAGATCTACTTCGTAGCCAACCCAACCGACCAGCCGGTCATCGCGCAATGTTCGTTCCGAGTGACGAACAAACGCCCCGAACTTTGGGACCCTGTCACAGGAACCATTTGCGAATGCGACAGATTCGAAAAGAACGGCAAGGTCACGCGAATGCAGTTGTCACTGGAACCCTCCGGCTCGGTGTTCGTGGTGTTCGCCAGAAAGCCGCTCGGCAGAAGGATCGCAGTCCGCAAGCCGTCAATGGGTCTGCCCATGCAATTCGTGATTGCGGGCCCGTGGGAAGTCCGATTCGAGGGCACATCGGAGAAGATCGTTCTGGACGAACTCGCCGATCTGTCGAGACACCCGAACCCTCGCGTGAAGTACTTCAGCGGTCTGGCGACGTACCGGACGACCTTCACCCTGGATGCGCGTGTAGGGTACGTATCACGCACCGAAATCAAGTCCGGTTCGACAGAAGCGGTGCGTGGTACGCACCCTACTGACGACCGGCGTCTGTCAGACCCACAGAGATGGCTCCTGGACCTCGGGCGAGTTGAGGTCATGGCGCAGGTGACGCTCAACGGCAAGGACCTGGGCGTCCTGTGGAAAATGCCCTATCAGATGGAGATCACCGAGGCAGTCCGGCCGGGCGAGAACGTGCTGGAGGTCACCGTCGCGAACCTCTGGCCAAACC
>CAZDTD010000052.1:0-22601 GCA_964507995.1 uncultured Pirellulales bacterium
CCGAGATTTTGCGCGTTGAGCCAATAGCATGATAGGAGAGCGGTACGGCGTCAGGCGGTCTCTGGTCTTGGGCGTTGGGAGACCCGCTCTGCGGACAAGCAACCTGCCCTCGGGCACGAGCCCGCGCTGCAGGAGGGCAGCGGCCCAGTGGCACGGCGACGCCGCTCACCTGGGGCGTCGCTCTCTTGCCCCAATCATGCTATTGGCGAAAGAGAAGATTGCCGCGCTTCGCTCGCAATGACATGAGCGGAAAATCTCCCTTGCACGACCGCTTCGGGCGTGCTCGGATCACGAATGTACGCAAAAACCGGATGAGCCTTTTATTTCGTGTCGTAAGACTCATCTAACTTCGCGTAAGACCGCCGGCTTGATCGTCCAGGCTTGGAGCTTGGCAAGTTCCATCATGCCGGGGGCGTTGAAGTCCTTCGGGAAGATCACCCAGCTCCAGAGCCCTGACGAATCGTTCGCGACGTATTTCTTGGCAGCCAGTTCGCCTCGTTGCAACTCGACGTCGCCGGAATCGCGTCCGGATGTGACTACTGAAGCCAGCGTGACGGCGAAATCCTCCGGACGAACGGGCTGTCCGGCCAACCAAACGACCGACGGCATCTGCCCCGTTGCGCGGACGATACCCAGCGTCTCCTGCGCAGCCTGCCGAATTGCGTCCCGGGAGAACGTCCCCTCCGTGATGAATCGCTGCGGCGCCGAGGCGGGACCATAGGCGAAATCCAGTGTCACCTCCTCCGGCCCCTGCACCACAAGTTCGCACATTGCCAGGAGACCTTCGGCGGCCGAGACGATCCTCGTGCCCAGATCGACATAGGAGAGTTCCTCCTGGAAGGCCTTGGCAATGGTCCGAACATCCTTTTCCGTCAAGAAATGGGAGTAGACCCGGTCAGTGTACAACGTGGGGATTTGCCGGGCCGTCACGAGCCGCACGCCGGGACGGCCTGCGATGTGATCAAGGAAAGCCTCGAACGCACGAAAGGCCTGCTCCTGCTTCTCGGGCGATTTCACAGGCGGCAGTTTCCACTCGGACCGCGGCGGATTGGCGCCGTGGGAGAAATTGACGCCGTCCCAGAACTGCTCGTGCACGAACTCGCAGGGATGGTAATAGATGCTGACGATGCCACCGCCCTCGCGAACCAGCTTCTCCTGGGCCCGGTCGAACCTCGCGCAGGCTTCTTTCACTTCTTCATCCGTCCAGCCGGTCCGTATCACGCAATCGCCGAGCCGCAGGATGTTCAGCACGCCGCAGTACCAGAAGGGACGATTGTTCACGTTCACGTGCGAGGTCTCATCCAGGTACAGCGGGATCTGGAATGCGTGCAGAGCGCCGTAGCTCTGCGGCGTCCACGACCCGCCCGGCTGGCCGTAACAGGAGGCGCCGACGCCGAACACCCGCCGGACCGTGTCGAGCCCGACACCTTCCCGCCGAACGAACTCCGAGACGCCCTCCTGCCAGTTCAGATCCCGGCAATATTCCGAAGGCGTCGGGTGAACACTGTGGAAGGTCGAATGGTAGGCGATGTCGTTTTTCGCCAGCGCCAGGATCACATCGTCCCGACCGCGTTCTTCGAGCACGCGGGCCTTCTCGCCCACGATCTTGAACGTGGCCTGCACGCCTCGGGCGGTGAACATCTCCGCCAGACGCTTCGCGGCGTCGTCCGCCTGAGGCAGGATGAAATCCTCCGTGTCGAACCAGAACGTGACGTACACCGTGGCCGGCTCCTCCGCCACCACAGGAACCACCGTCATCAGAGACACAATCCCAACAACCGCGAAAAGACACCACGACGCTTTCATTGTCGATCTCCCTGTAGCTGCGGTTACCTGGCCGCCATCACGTCAAACTCTGCAATGGTCGTATACGGCTGACGCGACCACTCGCTCAACGCCACGAGGCGGACATAGCGGCCGGTCACCGGGCTCTCGAATCGGACGGTCTGGAGCTGGTCGCTGTTCGGGAAGCGCCCCTCCTTCACGACAGGCTCCCATTGCTGGCCGTCCTCGCTCACATAGAACTCATACGTGCGAATCCGTCCGTTGGGATTGCCCTGCCGGGGCAATTGCGTGAAGCCGACCAGTTCAAAGGTCTTGCCCAGGTCGATCTGGATCTCGTGCGGGTGCGCAGGCTGAGCGGCGGACCAGCTCGTGTGCCAGAAGGTCTCCGGGTCGTTGTCGATCGCGTGACGGGCCTCCCCCTCTCCCGGCTCGACGCTATCGACGTGCGTCACCTTCCACGTGGATTTGTCCAGCTCCTGCAACGGGATGATCTTCTCGAACTCCACGCGGGCGGCATCGCTGACCAGCTTGTCGCCCAGATCGACGCGGGCCTCGACGACGCCGCCGTCGGTGAAATCGAAGGGCTGGGCGTAGCTCGTCCAAGCCCCGTCGCCGAGGCGATACTGCACCGGGCCTGAGACACTCGACTCGATCCGCACAATCCCGCCTTTGTCCCGCGTGACCAGCGGTGCGCCGAGGTTGGGAAGTTGGACGCGTGCGTCCGCCTTGGCGGGCCGCAGGGAGTAGCGGAATCGCGCGAGGCCGGCGTTCAGGATGTACTGGTTCATGGGTCGCGGACCGCAACTGGCGCCGCCGAGACCCATGTGGGCGGCGTCGATGCACAGATAGACCTCGTCGCGAGGCACAACCTTGTCGATGTGCTTCGCCTGGTCGTAGTCGGTCGCGGTGTTGTGATGGACGCTGATCGAGTACGTGCCGTCCGTAACCACGAAGAGGCCCTTGCCCTTTTTGTTGGTCAAGGTCGCCCAGCGAACGTCGGTCTTGTTGCCGTTCTCCTGGGGCCGGACGTACCGCTCGTATTGATCCGCGACCTTTCCGCTGTACAGCCCGACATCGGCGCTGCGTTTGCGGTCCACATAGCTCTCCTGCGGCCCCCGGCCCAGCCAGGTGAGGTTGTCGAGTATCTTGGGCAGAACCAGACTCACACCGAGTTTCGGCAGAACCGTGAGGTTGCCATAGGGCTCGACCTGGTTGGTCACGTCAATGGAGCCGTCCCCGAAGACGGTGAACGTCGCCGTGTGGATCATTCCCGTCTCGGACTTGCCGGCGCAATCCACGACGCATCGCACGCGAACGATGCCAGGGGCAACCTGCTCGACTACAATGCTCTTGGTCGAGTAGGACAGGTTGGCGATCCCCGTCCGCTCAATATCCCGCCGCAACCAGTTGTCGTTGTCCACCGGGGCGCGGTAGAGATTCAGCCTGGGGCCGCCGCTGTCGGCGAGGATCTCCACGCCCTTGTAGGTGAGCGACGACAGCGTGCCGGCGGATCGGCTGAAGACCGCCTTGAAATTCCCGCCCGTGACGGCGATCGAATCGCCTTCCTCAGCCACAGTCAACGCAGGCAGGCGACTCCAATCGAGCAACGGCGCAGCCGGCACGACGTAGGGCAGCTTGAATTGTTCGCGAGCGACCACATGCCCGGCCTTGGCATACAACTCATCCTGCGTCTGCGCCAGGCTTACGTTCAGGAAGTACTCAGCGCCCGCTTTGAGCTTGGGCTGTGTCACAGGCAGATTCATCCGCATGGACTGTCCCGGCGCAACGCTTTCGAGTTTCGCGCGGCCCTTCTTGACAACGCGGCCGTCCTCGATGAGCTGCCACCGCAGGCCGAACTGATCCAGGTTCGTGAAGAAGTACTTGTCCGTCAACTCGACCGTCACGCCTTTGTCCGTGACCTCGCCCAGTGCGAAATCGACATATTGATAGACCTTCCCGACCTCGCGCAGCTTGGCGGTGTTGGATCGATCCGGATCGACGACGCCGTTACAGCAGAAGTTGTTGTCGTTGGGCCGGTCATCGTAGTCGCCGCCGTAGGCGAAGAACCACTGTTTGGAGCCGTCCGGATTCTTCGCGCCCGTGTACTTGCGGAGTCCCTGATCGACCCAGTCCCAAATGCACCCTCCGATCAGACGAGGATGGCTCTCAATCGCGTCCCAGTACTCCTGCAGATTGCCGATTGCGTTGCCCATCCCGTGGGCGTACTCGCACATGATGAACGGTTTGGGCGAGTCGCTGCGTCCTTGAGCGATCAGGCCTTCGACCGAGGGGTACATCGTGCTGTCGATATCCGCGACGGAGTTCATGCGTTCGTAATGGATCGGCCGCGATGAGTCGAGACCGCGCATCGCCTTCGCCTCGGCCTCGAAGTTCGGACCGCTGCCCGCTTCGTTACCCAGCGACCAGATCACCACGCACGGATGGTTCTTGTCCCGCTCGACCATGCGGACTCCGCGATCCACGTGGGCCATTTCCCAGCTCGCGACGACGCCAAGCGTTTCGCGGCCATAGCCCATGCCGTGCGACTCGACGTTCGCCTCGTCGATGATGTAGATGCCGTACAGGTCGCACAGATCGTACCAGACCGGGCAATCCGGGTAGTGACATGTGCGAACGGTGTTGATGTTGTTCTGTTTCATCAATTCGACGTCGCGGATCATGGAGCCGATTTCGATGGCCTGGCCGCGATCCGGGTCGTGCTCGTGGCGGTTGACGCCCTTGAACTTGATCGAAATACCGTTGACGAAGAACTGGCGGTCTTTCAGCTCGACCTTGCGGAACCCGAACCGGCAGGCTTTGACTTCCGTGGTTCCCTCTGTGTCACGCAGTTCGACAACAACGGTATACAGACTCGGCGTCTCGGACGTCCACTTGAGCGGGTTCGCCACCTCGCTGCCAAGCTTCAACTGGACCTCCCGTCCCGGCTCCACCGTCGCAGGCTCAGACTGGCCGAGCGGTGTCTTACGTCCTTGGGCATCGACAAGCGTTGCGAAAATCAGACGCCGGGCCGGACTGGTCGAGAGGTTCCGCACCTTGGCCGTAATGCTGACCTGGGCGTCCTTGTACTCGTCGTCCAGATCGCTCAGGATGAACAGGTCCCGCAGTTGGACTCGCGGCGTGCTGAACAGGTACACGTCGCGGAAGATGCCGCTGAGCCGCCAGTAATCCTGGTCCTCCAGGTAGCTGCCGTCGCACCAGCGATAAACTTCGACCGCCAGGACATTGGACCCGATCCGGAGGAACTTCGTGATGTCAAACTCCGCAGGCGTCCGGCTGCCCTCACTGTAGCCCACCTTCTGCCCGTTGATCCAAAGGTAGAAGGCGGAGGCTACACCGTCGAAGTGGATAAAGACCTCGCGGCCGTCCCAGTCCTTCGGCACGGCAAAAACCGTCCGATAGCTGCCCACCGGATTGGGCTCGCGAGCCGCCGTGTAGTCCGAAGGGACCTGGCCGAGGACCTTCGGGGGCTGGCGGGTATGCGGATAGCGGACATTCGAGTAGATCGGCGTGCCATACCCCTGGATCTCCCAGTTCGAGGGGACCGGGATCTCGGCCCAGCCACTGACGTCGAAATCCGGTTTGTAGAAGTCCACAGGACGCTCGTCGGGCGATTTCACCCAGTGGAATTTCCATTGGCCGTTGAGGCACTGATAATACGGCGAATTCCGCCATTTCTTCAACACATCCGCGGCAGTCTTCGTCGAGTAGGCCCGAACGGCAGATTGGACGTCGGGATAGGATACGCCGGTCGCCCGCGCCGGCTCCTTGTTGATCCCGATGACCTGTTCATTCTCCCAGTCCGGCGTCTGCGCCCAGGCCGAGACAGTCAGAAAACACCCTACGAAACCCGCCAGCAGCATCGATCGCATAGTCATCTTCGATCTCCTTGAAAAGGCTGTCCATCAGAGTCGTCATCATACAAGATGCCACTGCCCTGTCGCCAGTGCAATCCTCCATCCGTGATCCTTTGGGACTTGAGATTGTTTACCGCCCTCATCGCCCATGATATCATGCAGCGACACAGGGAATGTGTGTCGGTTGCAGAAACCGAAATTCCAGGGTTTGAGTATGAGGAGTTGAGAATGGGACATCAGAGAATGAACTGCACGCGAACTGTAGGTGTCGTCACCGCGTTGATCCTGCTGTTGGCAGGCGTCGGCGCAGCCGACATCCGACTGCCCGCCGTCGTGGGCGACAACATGGTGCTGCAAAGCGGAGGCAAGGTCGCTATCTGGGGCTGGGCCGATCCGGGCGAGGAAGTCGCCATCCGCATGAGTTGGCAATCCAACCAGCCGCGCGTCACCGCGGGGCAGGACGGCAAATGGATGCTCAAGATCAAGGCCCCGAAGGTCGGCGGCCCCTATGAAATGACCCTCACAGGCAAGAACACGATCACGCTCAAAAACATCCTGTGCGGCGAGGTCTGGGTCTGCTCGGGCCAGTCGAACATGGAATGGCCCACGGCCGCTTCGGCCTCGGGTCCGCAGGAGGTCGCTGCGGCCGATTACCCGAAGATCCGCCTGTTCACCGTGCAGAAGAAAATCGCCGATGCGCCGCAGGCGGACTGCGTGGGACAGTGGACCGAGTGCAGTCCGCAGACGGTCGGCGGGTTCTCCGCGATCGGGTACTTCTTCGGCCGATACCTGCACAAGGAGCTGGATGTCCCGGTCGGCCTGATCAACACGAGCTGGGGCGGCACCGTGGCCGAAGCCTGGACGAGCGAAGGGACGTTGGCAACGTATCCTGAGTTCAAGTCGAGGATCGACCAGATCGCCGAGGCCAGAACCAATCCCGACGCCTCGATGAAGAAGTACCGGGACGCGCTCGCCCAGTGGCACAAGCAGATCGAATCCGCCGGTGTCCAGGGCGCCGGTTGCACATCGCTTGATTTCGACGATTCCGCCTGGCAGGAGATGGAACTGCCCATGCTCTGGGAGCAGACGACCCTCGGCAATTTCGACGGCCTGGTCTGGTTCCGCAAGACCATCGAAGTCCCGGATTCCTGGGTGGGCAAGGAGTTGACGCTCGATCTGGGACCGATCGACGACATGGACACGACCTGGGTCAACGGCGTCATGGTGGGCGCCCACATGGAGTCCAACCAGTGGCAGGCGGTCAGACAGTACAAGGTCGGCGCCAACGTCATCAAGGCCGGACGGAACGTGATCACGGTCCAGGTTCTCGACACCGGCGGCGGCGGCGGCATCTACGGACAACCCGCACAGATGCGAATCAAGCCGGCCGACGCAGGCGACGACGCCGCAATCTCCCTGGCGGGCAAGTGGCGCTACAAGGTCGCGATGGACCTGGCCTCGATGCCGGCGCAGCCTCAGCCCCCGTCCTGGGCCAACAATCCCAACGCACCAACCGTGCTCTACAACGGCATGATCGCCCCCCTGATCCCGTTCGGAATCCGCGGCGCGATCTGGTACCAGGGCGAATCCAACGCCGACCGGGCCTATCAGTACCGCGAGCTCTTCCCCGACATGATTACCGACTGGCGTCAGAGCTGGGGCGTGAAGAGCTTCCCCTTCCTGTTCGTCCAACTGGCCAACTTCATGGCGACCAAGCCCGAGCCGGGCGACAGCGCCTGGGCGGAGCTTCGCGAGGCGCAGTTCATGACGCTCTCGCTGAAGGACACCGGCATGGCGACGATCATCGACATCGGCGAGGCCGACAACATCCATCCCAAGAACAAGCAGGACGTCGGCAAGCGGCTCGCGCTGTGGGCACTCGCCAAGACCTACGGCAAGAAGGGCCTGGCCTACTCGGGCCCGCTGTATAAATCCATGAAGGTCCGCGACGGGAAGATCGTGCTGCGCTTCAACTGCGTTGGCGAGGGACTCGCAGCCAAAGGCGGCCCGCTGAAGGGCTTCGCCATCGCAGGCGAGGATCGCAAGTTCGTCTGGGCGGACGCAGTGATCGAGGGCAAGACCGTGGTCGTCAGCAGCGACAAGGTCCCCGAGCCGGCGGCGGTCCGCTACGCCTGGGCGGACAATCCCGTCTGCAATCTGTACAACAAGGCCGATCTGCCTGCGTCGCCCTTCCGAACGGACGACTGGCCCGGCGTGACGGCGAACACGAAGTAATAGAAGTGTGAAGTTTCAAGTTTGAAGTGTGAAGCGTCGGATGCGAGACGCCGACAGCTTCACACTTCAAACTTTACACATCCAACTCGAAGGATAGCGACTTACGGCATCACTACGAACGAGTTACTCCGGCAAGACAATACTTGCCGGAGCTTTGCCTGTCGGCGGTCTGGTGAACTTTTCGCGGTATGGGGTGAAGTCTTCGCCGAAGCCGCCGTGGGCGAGGAAGAATTGGCCGTTCTCGACGCCCATGAAGCGGTCGAGCCGATCCGCCTTGCCTGTCGTGTCGTGGCTGAAGAGCGCATCCGTCAGCTCGATCCACCGGCCGTCGGGCGTTCGAATCCACTGGTTGCCGTAGAGGGCCTTGCGGAGCAGGTGGCCGTTTGCGCCGCCGAAGTTCTCGCTGAAAGAGTACAGGCCCCGCATGTAACCGCCTTCCTTCGGGGCACGCCAACTGGAGATCAGGAACCACTGTTTCCTGTCTGGATGGAAGTAGTAACCAGAGTAGACGGTGTGCGTCGCGTCGGTGGGCTTGGCGATGACGAGGAACCGCTGTAATTCCCCGGTCTTCCACATATATTTCAGGTGGCTGTGACCGCCGGTGCCTTCGTTGCCGAAATCGCCCGAGTAGACGCCTTCACCCTTGGCGACGAGCTGGACGCGGTTCTCGTCGGCGACCTTGTCGCGGCTCACCGCCTCGTTGCCGCTATCCCAGACGCTGAAGATGATCCGCCGCTCCGTCGGGCTGTTCACCTGCATGCCGAAATAGCCGCGATGCCAGCCGCAAGCCATGTAGTAGGTCCACAGCGGGTCTTCCAGGCCGACCATTTCGCAATAGAAGGCCGCGACTTCAACGCCCTTTTCCACCGGGTAGATCAGGTGCACCGAGGCCGCATTTCGGCGGGGTTTGAGATTGAAGTGGGCATCCTGCGTCGCAGGACCATCCAGGATCAGCGCGTCGAGGTCGCCGAAGGGCTGCCCCTGCGGATGGAGCGATTCGAGCGTAAATCGCTGGTAACCGGCCTGGCTGATGTCGAATGAACCGAAGCCGGCCGTGACGAGATTCGGCCCATCGCCTGCAACGGTCGTATCAACCGATTGTCCAGCGACGGTCAGGCGGAGCTTCGATGTGGCATCCTTTGGCAGACGCAGGGCCACGGAGCAGTCAAGTCTGCCTGCGGTTGCAATCCGTCCAAACCAGAGCACCTTCAGATTCGGATCGGTCCAGCCGGTGACGCCGGAATGCTCGGAGACTCTTGCCCCTTCCACATCCGGATCGAGATAAGCCGTGAAGGCGGGAATCCGCAATTCCCCGGCCGACGCGGAAGCCGACGCTACAAGCAACGCAATGACCCCATACACCAGAACAAGAGATTCTCTTCGTCGTTTCATACCATCCTCAAACATGCAGCAACAATTCTCTGCGTCCGCTCCATCACTGGAACCACGTGCGCACAAACATGGTACACCCATCCCAGATGAGAGACAACATCAGATGGGCAGGACGACAATAGCCTTTCGCGGCGAGGTGGGGCAGGCGGCCTCGCAGGCGCCGCAGCCATTGCATCGGCTCGGATCGATCTGCGGCGTGAGCGTGTAATCCGCCTCCGAAAACACGTAGCGAATCGCATCATAGGGACATCGGCTCCTGCACAACGAGCACTCGCGATCCTCGCCCAGCAGGCACAAGCTCATCTCCACGCGGGGCAGGCCCAGTCGAATGGTGCTCTTCTTCGCAAGAGAGACGCGGCTCAGCGCGCCGGTGGGACAGGCCTGGGCGCATCGCACGCAGTCTTCGCGGCAGTAATCCTTGTGAAAGCTCAGAACAGGCGTCAGAAACCCTGTCCAACCGCCGTCGCCCAGGTCCCGCTCGATAATCCCGCTGGGACACACGCGGGCGCAGTTGCCGCAGCGGGTGCACAATCCCGTGAACGCCAAATCAGCCACAGCGCCCGGCGGGCGGAGAGGTCGTGACCTCTTGCGGCGAAACGGTCGCATGACGCCCGCGAACGTCGCGCCCGCCGCAGCGGCCAGAAGTATCCGCCTCGGCAACGGACCTGCGGCGGCTTTCCTCTGCACCAGCGAACGAAAGGACTTGGGCACGAGAGATAGCAGATCCTGGAATGCCCCCAGGGGACACACCCGGCCGCACCAGGCGCCGGGCCACAGAAGACCGAGCGTCAACATGGCAAGAAAGGCGATCATTGAGAGAATCGCGCCGAGCTTCAGTCCGGAGTCCCCGAGATCGAACAGGCCGGCGAACCGGGCCAACGGGTCGAGCCACAACAGGAACGGATACCCCAGGCACGCGCCGCCCAGCGTCAGCAGGACGATCCAGGGACCGAGTTGCGGAAAGGCTCCGATGCGGCGTCCCAGCCGACGGCCGAGACGACCTGTCCCGTCCATGCACAGACCGACGGGACACACCCACCGGCAGAACCATCGACGGGGAACCAGCAGAACGATCAGACCGAGACAAGCCGTCAGAGGAAGAGCCCAAGTCGTCAGGATCGCGCCGACCGCCACGAAAGGACTGAGGGCAGGGACAAGGGCAGGCGTCATCGCGCCGGGCAGGATGGGCCCAAGCGCCGGCACCGCGACGATAAGGCACAAGGTGCGGACCGCCGCCCGGATGCACCGGCGTCTCGGGGACCTGTCCGAATCGGACAACGTCTGCGGTTCCGTCAGCGCAATCAACCGAGATAGGCCTCCTGCTGCCTGAGCACCTTCTGCACCTTGGCCACGTCCACCTCGCGCGGCAGGCATTTGTCCTCGGCGGCCACCGCCGCCGCGACGCCCGCCGCATGGCCGGTCACAAAGCAGTTCGGGATCAGCCGGACGAGATCGGCCATCGAACGCTCCATGCTGATGCACCGGCCGGCGGCCAGAATGTTGTCGACCTTCACCGGCACCAGGGCGCCATACGGAATTTGCCACTCCCCGTGGTCGCCGCCCTCCTCGCCGCCGACGCCGATCACATCGGGGAACTTCGTGTGCGCCCGCAGGTCCGCCAGTCTCACGGCGTTGACACCGTCGAGCACCCGCGTGATCCGCACACCAAGCTGCGGCGCGGTTTCCGCCAGGTACACCTTTTCATATCCCGGCGTGCTTCGCGTCTTCTGGATATTCTGCCAGATGAACTTGCGATGGTTCATCTCCATGCGGGTCAGCGTGGCGACGTCCAGAGCGTCAACCTCGGGGCCGTGCAGGTTTACCCAGTTCACGCCGGCAACCGGGGTCCTGGCGCCGAGGTGCTTGGGCTTGGCGGAATTCGCTGCCTTGGTCGCATCCACCCGATCCAGGTTCCCGATCCGCGATACGAGCCCGACGTTGTGCGAGCGGTGTTCGAACGCGGCGCCGGCTGCCGCGAATACGTCGCCGTCGCCGGTGGCGTCGATCACGACCTTGGCGAGGACGGCCCGCCGGCCCGATTTGCTCTCGAAAACGGCCCCTCGCACCGCGTTGCCCGTGACGATGGCATCCACGCCCCAGCAGTGCAGGAAGACCCGGACTCCCGCCTCCTCGATCATCTCGACCATGAGGTACTTCACCGCCTCGGCGTCCACGGTCGGCCTGGAGCCCGGTTTGCGGTCGATGATCGCGCCGTCCATCTTGTCCAAACGACGCAGGATCTCCTCGCCGATCCCCTGGCAGACCTGCTTGTTGTCGCCAACGATGTGTCCGATAACCAGGAGCACGAGTCCGCCGGTCCAGAGACCGCCGAAGTGCCCGTAGCGTTCGACCAACGTCACGCGGGCGCCGGCGCGTTTGGCCGCGATGGCGGCCACGATGCCGGCGGGACCGCCGCCCACGACCAGGACATCCGTCTCATCCAGAACCGGCAACTCCCTCGCCGGCTGGATCACTCTGCCATCGACGAGCGTCGCCGGGGCGCCGTCGGCCTCGATCTCGTGGCTGGCGATGACGGAACTCTCGAAGCCGGTGGATTCCCCTGGATTCTGAGCCCTCGCGGGGGCGGTCGCAGCAGCTCCCAGCCCAACGCCCAGACCCGACGCGCCCAGAACTCGCAGGCACTCGCGTCGATTTATCGGATCATTCATAAGCAGCTCCTCAGCAGTTGAGAATGAACTCGCGCGCGGCGCGCACGCAGATTATCTTAAACCAAACGCCCGCGTAAAGGAAGTCCGGGTGTCCGGGTCGGCCCGGGGTAAAAAACTCTGGCGTTCAACGGCAACATGCCTTATTGTTGGGCATCGGTCCGGAAGAGGTTTCCGAGCCGAATCAAAGGGGGGTTCTCAAATGGGAATGGCATATGAAGGGAACCCCGAACCGCATCATTAGACCTGAACCGGCCAGTTCGATATGGATTGGTATTACTATATAGGCTGGGCGGCAGTCCTCGCCCAATGGCTGTTCGTGTGCTACGCCGTACGCAACTACCGTTACGTGCAGGCCAAGTCCACCGGAAGGAAAGAGAGCGTCTTTCGGCCTCGCGTGACGCTGATCATCCCGTGCAAGGGCCTGGACGCCCGCTTCCATTCGAACATCCAATCGTTCCTCGAACAGGACTACCCGAATCATCGTCTCTTCTTCGTCGTCGAGGGCGAATCCGATCCTGCGTTTCGAGAGCTGACCGCGCTGCGGGACAAGTTCGAACGCAGTTCCCATGCCCTGGACATCCAGATCCTGATCGCCGGCCGTTCCCACGCCTCCAGCCAGAAGATCTTCAACCTCCTCTATGGCTATCAGCAGGTCCCCAACGATACGGAGGTCCTGGCCTTCGCCGACTCCGACGTGTGCGTCCAGCACGACTGGCTCACCCGGCTTGTGCGTCCCCTGCATCGGACCAAATGCGGCGCGGCCACGGGGTACCGCTGGTTCGTTCCCATTCGGAACAACCTCGCCACCCTAGCGCTATCCGCAATCAATGGGGCCGTCGCGCAGTCGCTGGGCAACACCCCCCTCAATCAGGCTTGGGGCGGCTCAATGGCCATTCGCATGCAGGACTTCCGCCGGCTGCGGATCCCGGAGATCTGGGCGAATACGCTGAGTGACGACCTGTCACTCAGCCAGACCGTCAAGCGGGCGGGCATGAAGGTCGTCTTCGTTCCGGAGTGCCTGGTCGCATCGTTCGAAGCGATGACCTGGCCGAGACTCCTGGAATTTGGCCGGCGGCAGTTTCTCATCACGAGAGTCTACGCGCCCTGGACCTGGTGGCTCGGCATTCTCAGCAGCCTCGGCTCGGTCGCAGGTCTCTGGGGCACCGCCGCAGTGGCTCTCTACGCCGCTCACGTCCATACAGGACATCCGGCCCTGGCCGCCGCGATCCCCTGCCTGTTCCTGACCGGCCAGCTTGCCCGGGCCGTCCTGCGGCAGTTGATCGCCGCACAGATCCTCAAAGCACAACTTCCCCAACTGATGCCAGCCGCCCTCGCGGACATCCTGGGCTGCTGGCTTTGGTCGATCGTACTGCTTGGCTCGCTCGTATCATCCGCATTCGGACGGACCATTCGCTGGCGAGGAATCCGCTACAGGCTCATCAGCCCGACCCAAACCCTGATCCTGGGGGAACCTGGCCCCTCGGCGGGCTCACACAACTGATGGCAACCCAGCGATGAAACGAGATGCAAGTCCTTACAGAGGCGACACATACATCATATCCGCCGGCAGTTGGAGTCAGGGAAGCGCCGGGCACGCGTCCAAAACACACGGGTCTGCAATCGCGGTAAATCAAGCTTGCCACGTGATTTGCGACAAGCGACATCGATGGGGTACGAACAAAACAACGTAGGATTTATAGGAACTGTATCGCCCTTCATACGTCTATAACAGATAAGGGCAAGAACACAGTGCGGAATCCGAGCGCCTTGCCCAAAAGTAGAGAGTGCGGTTGCGGCCGCTCCGGTGCTGGGAGTGGCCCGCTGGGAGCTTGCAGGTTGTGAAGGAGTGCCTGTCACAGGGAGATATCAGGCTGTTTGTCGAAGGGACTGCCTCTGCGAAGCAACTGGGGACCTGGAAACAACACCTGCGGGTATGCGATCTCTGCGCTGCCCAGGCGGCCCGGTTCCGCGCAGGCTTGGAGCCGGCAGCCAGGCAGATGCTCGATCCGCCGGCGCAGGGCGATGCCGCAAAGACATCTCCACCTTCCACTGCCCTGGAGCCCAACCTTCAGATCGGCGATTATCAGATCGAACGGAGGCTCGGCACCGGCGGCATGGGCGTCGTGTACCAAGCCGTCCAGGTTTCCCTGAACCGCCGCGTCGCGCTCAAAGTCCTGCCTTTCGGTCCAACCGAAGGCTCGGCTTCGGTCCAGCGATTCCGCAGGGAGGCCCGGGCCGCCGCCCGGCTGTGCCATCCCGGCATCGTGACCGTCTTTGCCGAGGGGGCAGAACAGAACTTCTGTTACTTCGCCATGGAGATGATCGACGGCCGGAATCTCGATCGAGTGATCGCGGACCTGCGTCGCGCAAGGGCCTCGCGAGCTGTTACGACCGGTCTTCCACCTCTGGACGAGCCCGCCGTCAGGACGGATGCCCGCGGCACGGCGGTATCCTGCACCCTGCTGGAACAATGCAGATCGACCCGGGAATACTTCAACACGGTGGCCAGCCTGATCGCCCAGGCCGCGGAGGCCCTCCACTACGCCCACGGACACGGGATCATCCATCGCGACGTGAAACCCTCCAATCTCATGCTTTCCCACGATGGTCGGCTGATCCTGCTGGATTTCGGGATCGCGAGAATCTGCGAGGAGCATGGCATGACCGCTACCGCATCCTTCATCGGCACGCCGCGATACATGAGCCCCGAGCAACTCGCCGGCGGACGAGGCAGACCCGACCACCGCTGTGACATCTACTCCCTCGGCGCAACGCTCTTCGAACTGCTCACGCTCGAACCTTTGATGGATGGGGACACGCAGCAGCGCATCGTCAACCAGATTCTCAACGAAAACGTGCGCACTCCCCGGCAGATCGACCACCACATTCCCGTCGATCTGGACACGATCTGTTGCAGGGCGATCCAGAAGGACGCCGCCCGCCGATACCAGAGCGCCGCCGAGATGGCCGAGGACCTCCGTCGATTCCTGTGCGGTCGGGTGATCCGCGCCCGGCGTCCCGGGTGGGTGGACCGAACCACCAAACTGATCCGCCGGCACAAGGCGGTCGCGGCGCTGTTGTGCATGGTTCTGGCGGCCACCGCCGCGGCGGGCGCCATGGGCTGGAAACACTACTCGACGCGATGGGCTCAGCAATACGCCATGGCCGAGATCGACAACCTTATCGAGCAGAAGGAGTACTTCGCCGCCTTGCAGTTGGCCGAGCGGGCCGAACATTTCATCCCCAACGATCCCCTGTTGATCGACCGCTGGCCCCGCCTGTCCCGCGAGCATTCGGTGAACACAACTCCGCCCGGCGCCAGGATTTACATCCGCGAGTACGCTCCCACCGCCGGCGGCTGGAAATACCTCGGTCGGACCCCGTTGCGAAACGTCCGAATCCCCTTCGGAACCTGTCGATGGAAGGCGGTCCGGCCCGGATTCATGAGCGTCGAGTCGGTGCAGGCGAACGATCTGCCAGCCCCGTATGCGGACCTGGCGGGCCTGTCCACAAAACAAATGAGCTTCATCCTGCACCAGGCAGCCAGTTGTCCCCAGGACATGGTCTGGATCCCTCCCTCCAACCTCGACCAGAAGAGCATGTACCACGGCGAGCGGCTGATCCTGCTGGCGCCGGCGTATTTCATCGACAAGCACGAGGTGACCAACCGCCAGTACCGGGAGTTCGTCGACGCGGGCGGATACGAGAAACAGGAGTACTGGAAGGAAGAATTCACGCGCGACGGCAAGACGCTGCCGTGGGCACAGGCCGTGCGAGACTTCCGGGATCAGACGGGACATCCCGGCCCGGCCCTCTGGAAAGACGGCGACTATCCCAGGGAACAGGACGACTACCCCGTCGGCGGGATCAGTTGGTACGAGGCCATGGCCTACGCCCGATTCCGGGGCAAAGACCTGCCGACGATTTTCCACTGGGCCCTGGCCGCCCGCGCGGACGACAATCCGTGCAGCATTACGAACCTGAGCAACTTCGGGGACGGTCCCGCCCCCGTCGGGACATTCCCGGGCATGGGTCGATTCGGCCTCTACGACGCGGCGGGAAACGTCAGAGAGTGGTGCAGCAACACGATCGAGGGACGTGACGACGTCCGGTGCATCCTCGGCAGCGCCTGGAACGAGCACGCGTACAGTTTCTCCGCCGGAGGCGACGCTCGCGGTCCCTGGGACCGGGATCAGTGCAACGGCCTGCGGTGCGTCTCCTACATCGGCGGCAGGGAGAATGTCCCCCAGGCGGCTCTGGCGCCGGTCGAATGCCGGCATCGGGACCTGTCGCAGTTCACGCCGGTCTCCGAGGAGATCTTCGCTTCGTACATCGACACGTGGTATCGGTACGACCCCATGGAGCTCAATGCCAAGGTCGAGTCGACGGACCATGACCTGGACTACTGCCGCAGGGAGCGGATCGCATTCGATGCCACGTACCCAGGCGAACGGGTCACCGCCTACCTGTACCTGCCGGACGCGGTGGAGCCGCCTTATCAGACGGTCATATGGTTTCCCGGCGGCGAGGCCCGCGACAGCCCGTGGACCGACCGGTCCCACACGCACGAGATGACCACGATCCTCCGCAGCGGTCGGGCCTTGATCGTACCCATCTACAAAGGCACGTATGGCCGACGGCTCGACCGCATCTACCCGCCCGACAGCGTCCAGAGCAGGAACCTGTACGTGCAGGAATCGCAGGACATGCGAAGGGCGATCGACTACCTCCAGACCCGCGACGACATCGACGCCACAAAGCTTGCCTACGTTGGGCTCAGTTGGGGCGCGCAGATGGGCTCCGTGATGATCGCGACCGAGAGCCGCCTCAGAACCGGTATCTTCCTGCTCGGTGGCATCTGCGCCTGCAAGCGGCATCCCGCCTCCGATCCGGCCAACTTTGCACCGCGAGTCACGATCCCCATCCTCATGCTCAACGGCCGGGAGGATTCCATCTTCCCGCTTGAAACGGCGCAGAACCCCCTGTTCAACCTCCTCGGCACACCCTCGGGGCACAAACAGCACGTCCTGTTCCCAGGCGGGCACAGCATCGCCTGGGAATACCGCGAGCCGTATCACAAAGCCATCGTCGATTGGCTGGACCAGTATCTGGGCAGGGTCGAGAAGACCTGCGACACGCGGTAGAAGTCCGTGACAAAGCGCCGACAATCGAGAATCGCACAAATCGATGGAATATGGTATGATATAAATCGCGGCGGCATTTGCGATGATTGGTACTGGATTGTTCCTGATCGATGTCCGTGAGTCAGACAGATCGATGCCTGTTGGAGGCCATTCGGCGTGGCGACGCCGACGCGTGGACCCGTCTCGTCGATGAGTACGAGGGTCGCCTGCTGCGATTCGCCCAGACCCGCGTCCCGCAGAACGCCGACGCCGAGGACATCGTGCAGGACGCCTTCACCTCGTTCATCAAGGCCGTCCACTCCCTGCGGATCGAGACGAGCATCGAGACGTATCTGTTCGGCATCCTGCGCAACGCCATCGTGAACCGCCTGCGGACCCGCTGGGCCCGGACCGTGTGCCTGATCCAGGACGTCTATTGCGGCAACGACGGCGATCTGCCCGTCGATGCGATGACGGGCATCGCCTCCCCCGACCCGAGCGTGAGCTGGTGCGTCAGCCACGAGGAACAGCACCAACTACAACGACAGGTCCTGGCGGAAGCGCTGCGGCAGTTCATCAAAGACCTCCAGGATTCCGGCAGACTTCGCGACCTGAAGATCGCCGAACTGGTGTTCTACTGCCAACTCGCGGGCAAGGAAGCCGCGAAGCTGCTCAAGACGGACGAAGGCCTGGTCCGCGTCGTGAAGCACCGTTGCCTCAAGACCATTCGCAAGGCGGTGGCAAGCAACGAAGCGATGAAGGATCTATCCCTCTCCTTCTCGGAGGACCTGCTGACCGAGGTCTGGGCGTCGGAGCGTCTGAGTTGCCCGAAACGCAGCACGCTCGGGGCCTTCCTCCTGGAGAGTCTCTCGCCGGAATGGTTCGACTATGTGGATTTCCACCTCACGACGATAGGCTGTCACTTCTGCCGGGCCAGCTTCAAGGACCTCCGCGAACAACGGGCCAGCGACCACGTGCAATTCCGCGACCGCGTTCTCAACTCGACCATCGGCTTGCTCTCCGACCTGTAGAACACAGCGTCAGTCCGTGCGGACGTCATTCCGAGCCTTTGATCCGATGCGTCGTGGGGGATTTGCTGTGAACGCCGCGTTGCAGGCTCTCGAACTGGGTCTCCAGCAAGTCCACGCCGACAAGGACGATCACGGTCAGGACCGCCAGTTTGACGCCCAGCCAGGGAAACCCCAGCCCAATCACGACGCCGATAGCCGCCAGGACCCAGATCGCCGAGGCAGAGGTGACACCGACGACCATCCCCTGCCGGGTCAGGATGACGCCGGCGCCGAGGAAGCCGATTCCAGTGACCACCTGGCCAATGATGCGGGATGGATCGGTGGCACCGGTGGCGACCTGCTGCGAGATGGCCACGAAGATGTACGTCCCGGTGCAGATCAGGGCGCTGGTCCGCACGCCCACCGGCTTGCCGCGCAACTGCCGCTCCAAGCCGACGATCGCGCCGGAAAGGAAGCAGCACAACAGGCCTTGCCACGTCAACGGACCGACATCAAGCACACCCATCGAGAATCTCCAAACACCGAGAACCGATCAGATATCGCGGCATAGCATATCCGGAACAAGACGACGGGGCAAGTCCTCGACGTAATCAGAGGCACGGCATAAGAGTATGTAGGGTGCGTATCACGCACCATTGCCCCTGTTTCCATACTGCCGGCACAAATTGCGTGAAGAACCGCCTTTCACTTCTCCCGCAGCCAGCGGAGGACCTCGCGCGGGCCGGGACGCTTGCCGTACAGGAGAATGCCGGTGCGGAAGATTTTGGCCGCCGCCCAGATCGTCGCGAGAACGCCCACGAGGAGCACGAGGATCGACAGCGCGATCTCGCCCCACCAGATGTCGGGACTGCTCGCCAGGCGCAGGACCATGAGCATGGGCGTCGTCGGAGGAATATACGACAGAACACGAGCCAGGTCGCCGTTGGGGTCGCGGGCCAGTTGCGGCCAGGCGATCAGCGGAACGACGAAGATCAGCGTGATCGGCATCATCAGACTCTGCGTCTCCTTGATCGTGTTGCAGACCGAGCCGACGCCCGCCAGGATGGCGCTGAACAGGATGAAGCCGAGGACATAGTAGACCAGGCCGTAGACCACCAGGTCCGGACCGATATCGACGTTGATCCCTCGCCAGGTCGCGGCGCCGTAGGCCGCCAGGCCCCATAGAACCATGACCGTCAATCCTACCCCAGCCAGGCCCAGGATCTTGCCCGCCATCAGCTCGAACGGACTGACCGCCGACAGCAACATCTCGATGATCCGCGAATTCTTCTCCTCGATGATGCTGCTGATCATATGCTGGCCCATACCGACGATACCGATGAAAATCAGGTACATGAACGCGAACGGAACCATCATGCGGGTCATTCGCTGGCCTTCGCTCTGCACTTGCTCATGCCCCTGCTCGTCGCCCAGCTCGATCCGACGGATGGGGACATTCTGGACTTCCGCCAGCATGGCCCGGTCAATCCCGCGGGCCTGGTATCGCCAGTCCACTACGGCGTCGCGCAACAACCGCTCGACGGTCCAGATCGCATCCATCTGCGAAGCCTTGGGTTTGTGCGTGTAGAATCGCAGCGACGCGTCCCTGCCCGCCGGATTACCCTCCAGCGCAACAAGGGCATCGAGTTCGCCCCGTCGGAGCTTCTCCTTGCCCTGCTCTTCACCGTCGGCGGGCAAGGGTTGCAGCGCCAGGGGGCTCTGCGAGTGGGACTTGTTGTGTTCCTCGAAAGCAGTCGCGATCCGCGTGAGCAGGTCCTCCACCGGCGAAGTCACGCCGACCCGAATCGCCGGTCGGGGCCCGCCTTCGCCCTCTACCATCTTCTTGCTCAGAAGGACGACCCCCACGACGAGAACCGGGATAAGCAACAAACCCAGGAGAAAGGTCCGCGTCTTGACCGTATCGAGGAACTCGCGTCGTGCGACTTTAGCGATCTTCCACATGGCCGCCTCCGACCAGCCGCACGAAGATCTCGTGCAGCGAGAGCTGTTTGATCTCGAACGCCCGCACCCGCGACCGCTCGACGAGCGTCCGGAGCAGATCCTGCGGATCGGCCCCCTCCCGCAGCGTCACGTCAAGACGCACGCCGTCGCGTCGGATGGCCGCGACCTGGGGCAGCCTCGCGACCCAATCGGCGTCCCCCTCCAGATCGATCGAGACCATTCGCGATTCGTGTCCGGCCCGGATCTGTTCCAGTGTGCCGTCCACGACCACTCTGCCCTTGTCGATCAGGACGATGAAATCGCACAACTGCTCGGCTTCGTGCATCCCATGCGTGGAGAACAGGACCGTCCGGCCGGCCGACCGCATCTCGTCGATGATCTCCCGAAGCACGTCCTGGTTCACTGGGTCCAGGCCGGAGAACGGCTCGTCGAGGATCACGAGCTGGGGATCGTGGATCACCGTGACCGCGAACTGGAGCTTCTGGTGCATCCCGCGGGACAGTTCCTCCACCTTCTTGTTGGCATAGCCCGCCAGGTCGATCCGCTTCAGCCAGGCGGGCACCCTCTGCCCAAGCTGCTCGGCGGTCATTCCCCTGAGCGAACCGAAGTAACGAAGGACTGCGGCGGCGGTCATCTTGCGGTAGAGCCCACGTTCCTCGGGCATGTACCCCACCCGACCGCGGACGGCCGACGAGCCCGGCTCGTCGAACATCCGGATCTCGCCGCTGTCCGGCCGGATGATGTCCATAATCATTCGCAGCGTCGTGGTCTTGCCCGCGCCGTTGGGCCCGAGAAAACCGTAGACCGCTCCCTGCGGCACGCGAATGCTCAGACCATCCACCGCCTGCACCGAGCCAAACGACTTGCGAACATCCTCAAGTTCGATTGCATACACAGGCAACACACCGTCCTTTCAGGTGAATAGACGCACCGAGACGGGAAGTATTCGCGCCGCCGCACGGTTTTCCGATCCGGCGCGAGCGCCGGCCCTGTCCTACTCCCAGAGGGCCTGGATCTGCCGGACGGTCTCATCGACGAGGACCTGGCCGCCTTCGGGCCCGACGGCGTATTTGTCGGCGCTGTAGCCGCCGCCTTCGACCGCCTTTTTCGTCGGCAGATACCCGCAGTTCTGGCAGGACAACTGGACCAGCAGGGTCAAGAGCGCCGGACTTCGCGCCTCGATCCGGACCCCGTAATCGAGGTAGAGCTCGAACGGATTCGTCGCCAGGGCGACGTCGCCAAGCCGCAGCACATGGAACTCGACCGGCGAAACGGTGTCGGTGCAATAGAACGGCGAGAGCGTCGAGTCCGCCGCGGGCAGGTTCACCCTCGCGACCGCGTGACGGAAAACGAGCCCGGTCCGGATGTCCTCGCGGGCGACAGGCATCACGTCCTCGACCGCGTTGACGATCCGCCGCGCAATCTCCTGACGAGTGGACAGGTCCCGCCGGCGGATCATGGTCTCCTCGGCCTTCGTGCGATACAGCCGGTGCGGAGAACAGTCCCCCGCAGGAGAACACTGGGCAAACACGTGGACGCCTTTTGCGATTCTCCGATGAAACTCCGCCCGGACATCGTGCCAGAAGTCGGCGGAGACCTCGGTCAACTGCTCCGTCTCCTGGGCGGTGCAGGCGAGGTTGACGACGGTCCCCGTGAGTTTGTCACTCTCATCCCAGAAAAAGAGCATCTCCACGCCGTGGTCTTCGTATCCCTCGATGCCCGCGAAGTCCGGCCGGTCCGTCTGGCCGTACATGACGGCCGAACCATCGAAATAGCGGGCCCTGCGGTTGGTCCCCACGACCGCGTGTCCCAGGGCCCAGCTCATGCCCGCGGGCTTTCGGTTTTGCCATGCCTCGGCCGCGACCTGGGCGATCCGCCGGACGAAGAAATCCCCGTATTCGGACGCCTTCATCACGCCCACGTCGTTGGTGACATCGTACAGGGTCCCGAAGTCTTCGTCGGCAAAGCCCGGTCCTGTATGCGTGTGCGTCGCGTTCAGCAGCAGCTTGTCCGCGTCGAAGTCGAGCAGGCTCGCCTTGAGGGCCTCCTTGACCCTGTCTTGCATCGACTTCTTGATGAACAGCACGTCGCAGGACACCAGGATGGCCTGCTCGCAAGGGCCGTCGGGATTTCGCGTCTCGATCGCCAGGGCAGTGGCCGTCAACGGATCGCGGACGCGTTCGGAGATTCGCTTGTGCAACTGTCCGACCAGGGCCACGGGCTTTTCCGGCGTGATATCGACCGCCGCCCAGCCGACGTGCAGTCGCGATTCCTGCGACGGCAGACCGGATGCAGCGCCTCTGCCAATAGAACAACACGCCAGGACCCCGAGAACCACGACAACCGCCTTGCTCATTCGCATGAGTACGCTCCCATTCTCTTCTTCGCCTTCCCGGTTCGCGTCCGGACATCAAGCAAGCCGGACTCCACGATCTCCCCATTATCCACGATGGCCAAGATGAGAACAAGTGTCTTTCGGCATGGCGAATCGGACGGGGTGCGATTCGTGTTTGCAGGTAGATTCTCCCAACCCTTGGGAATCGACCCTGT
>CAZDTD010000053.1:0-22585 GCA_964507995.1 uncultured Pirellulales bacterium
CCGCACGCAGCGTTCCCCACGCTGCCGGCATTGGAGCAACGGCGTCCCTGGAAGAACCCACAATAGCATCGTGAGTTGTCGTCTTGTTATGTTCGACGAGCGAGGTATCTGGTGCGATGACGCGACTCTTGCACTACCACGACAGCTCCCTCTTCCAGCGCCGGGCCAGACTCTGCCAGCACCCTTGCCAATCGGTCTATCACATGTGGGGTCCGCGTGTTGTGAAGTCGGAACAGAACGACGCTCACTCTTTGGTCGCCCGAGAGTGCAACAATCTCGCCAAAATCAAGGTCAAAGGTCAGAATGACTCGCGCCTCAGACGTTGCTTTCTTGAATATCTCGCCGTTTGGCATCCGCTGGAGCCCTTCATCTCGAAGATGGACCGCGTCGTGCCCTTCGACACGCAGCCATTGTACTACCCTCTGAGCCACTCCCATGTCCGCAAGGAATCGCATCGCGTCGTTTCCCTCTACGCCGTATGCACCTCTTCCTGAGCCAGCCACGCGGCATATCCGAGCGCCTGCTGGATGTCCTCAGCTTCCAGGTCCGGGTAGTCCGCCAGGATCTCTTCCGGAGTCGCCCCGTGTGCAAGCTGACCCACAATCACCGAAACCGGGATGCGCATCCCGCGGATGCAGGCTCGTCCTCCCATGATTTGTGAATCGAACGTGATCCGGTCCAATAGTTCCATAAGAACACTCCTGAAGCCATATGTTATTGTACCACACATCCAGCCACAACGGAACAGCGACCTTTGTTCTTTCGCGACCCTGGAGCACTATGCTATCATAGCAGGCGATGTCGCGATGGTTTGACAAGTTGTTCTGTGTCTGGGCGTTCGCGTTGGCGTTGGCATTGCCCGCCGGGGCGGCCGAACCCAATATGGCAACCATATCCATCGACTGGTTCGATACGGCCAAGACCGATCTCCGCCTGTTCCCCGGCCGGCTCAAGGACGACGCCAAGGCCACGTTCTTCAACGCGGACAACCTGGCCCTGCTGACGTGGGCGGGGATCGCCAGCGTCGCGATGAACAACGGCAACGCGGACGACGACGTCGCCGAGCACTTCGCAAAGCACGACACGTTCGGCACGTTCAGCGAGGACGCCCTGTTCATCATCGGCTCGCCCGTCACGCACTTCGCCGGCACGGCGCTCTGGTACGTCCTGGACGCCGAGACGCAGGACGAGCCGGGCAGGCAGAAGGCGGTGACGATGCTCTCGGCCCTGACGATCACCGCGACCGTCACAGGCGGACTCAAGATGATCCGGGACAACGACCAGCCCGACGGCCAGAACTGGGCCTGGCCCAGCGGCCATACGTCCAGCTCGGTCGCGGTCGCCTCGGTGTTGCACGAATTCTACGGCTTGAAAGTGGCCCTGCCGGCGTATGCGACCGCCGGGGTCGTCGCCTGGCGAATGATGGACGACGGCGACCACTGGGCCAGCGACGTGGGCTTCGGCGCAGCGCTCGGCTGGGTCGTCGGACACAGCGTGGCCCAGCGCCACGGCGTGCCCGAGATCGCAGGCTTCGAGATCCAGCCCTTCTCCGGCGGCAATCCGCAGGAGCCGGCCATGGGCATCAGCTTCGCCCGACGATTCTGATGCAGCCGACAGGCAAGAGAGGAACCCTATGACTTTTCCGAGGAAATTCAAACACCTCTTGGCGACTGAGTCGAAGGATTTGGATGAGTTACGCGTGCCGCCCGGCAACCAGTTGGAGGCTCTCAAGGGCGAACGGAAAGGGCAGTACAGTATCCGTATCAATGACCCATACCGCGTCTGCTTCACCGGGGTCGAGGGCGAACCGGACGACGTTGAAGTCGTGGACTATCATTGACACAGCCAAAGGTGAGGCAAATGATTCGCATACCCACGCATCGTGCTCCGACACATCCGGGCGAGATGCTCCTGGAGGAGTTTCTCAAGCCCATGAGGCTGACACAGCGTCAGTTGGCCCAGGCCATTCATGTCCCCTATCAAAGGATCAACGAGATCATCAACGCTCGTCGCGGCATCACGCCGGGCACTGCCCTGCGATTGGAGAAGTTCCTCGGGATGTCGTCGAGTTTCTGGATGGGCCTGCAATTGCGATGGGACCTGTACCATGCCCATGCACAGGAGGAGAAGGAACTGACCTCCATCGAACCCTACGCCGCCACAACGCCCCGCTGACTCCCGTGTGGGCATCGACATAATCCTCGCCGGTTCCACAGTCAATCCGCCGGATGACCTCGTTCCGCACACTGGGCACTTGCTTTCCACTGCGTTCTGCGGCAAAATCATCCATCAAAGCATTTCCGCAACCCCCATTGGAGGTGAAAAGGATGATTCGTCTGGGAACAATCGTTCTGGCACAGATGATCGCGGTTTCGAGCGTTGCCGGGAGTTTGACGCAATCGGGCAGCGACGTGCGGGTCGTGGACCTGCAATGCGAGTATCAGGCGAATCCGCTGGGGATCGACGTGGCGCAGCCGAGGTTGAGTTGGAAACTTCACGCCGCAGAGCGGGGCCAGAGGCAGACCGCCTATCAGATTCTCGCAGCAACCAGCGAGACGCTGCTGGCCGACGGCAAGGCCGATCTCTGGGATACCGGCAAGATCGCATCCGATCAATCTGTTCACGTCGTCTACGCCGGCAAAACGTTGGCCTCGCGGACCCGCTGCTGTTGGAAGGTCCGGGTCTGGGACAAAGACGGCCTGGCGAGCCCTTTCAGCAACGTAGCCCGGTGGGAAATGGGACTGCTCAGCCAAGCCGACTGGAAGGCCCGATGGATCAACGACGGCAAGGCCAATCCAACCGACGACGCAGACTTCTACAAGGAAGACCCTGCCCCACTGTTTCGAAAGGCGTTCAAACTGCCGCAAACCGCCAAACGGGCGAGGCTCTATATTGCAGGCCTGGGCTACTATGCAGCGCTTCTCAACGGGCTGCCGGTCGGCGACGACGTCCTGAATCCGGCCTGGACCGCCTATTCGAAACGCGTGTTTTACAGCGTCTATGACGTCACCGACCTCCTGCAGGATGGGAGCAACAGTCTGGGAGTCACCCTGGGCAACGGCTGGTACAATCCGCTGCCCCTGCGGATGTGGGGCCATTTGAATCTTCGCGAGCACCTGACCGTCGGCCGGCCGCGATTCATCGCCCAATTAGAGGTCGAGCTGGCCGACGGCTCGCGGACCACCGTCGTCACCGACGAGACCTGGAAAGTCACGCAGGGTCCCATCCTCCGCAACAACATCTACTTGGGCGAGGTGTACGACGCCCGCCGGGAGATCGCGAACTGGGACCGGCCGGACTGCAATGACGCCGACTGGGCGCACGCCGCACTCGCAGCGGAACCCGTCGGAAAACTCCAGGCGCAGCCGCTGCCTCCGATCCGACTGACTGCGACGGTCCGCACGGTAAAGATCACAGAACCCACGAAAGGCACGTTCCTCTTCGACATGGGGCAGAACTTCGCCGGTTGGCCCATGCTCGCGGTGAAAGTCCCGGCAGGCACGCAGATCACCTTGCGCTACGGCGAACTCCTGAACCAGGACGGCACGCTGAATCCCATGACCAGCGTCTGCGGACAAATCAAAGCGGCTTCTGCGGGCGGCCCGGGCGCGCCGGAGATCGCCTGGCAGAGCGACACGTACATCGCCAAAGGCAACGGCATCGAGGTCTACATGCCCCTCTTCACATTCCACGCATTTCGCTATGTCGAGATGACGGGCTACCCTGGGACTCCCTCGGTGGCAACATTGGAAGGGCTGCGTCTGAACACGGACGTGGCCGAAGTGGGGACCTTCGCCTGCTCCAATGAATTGCTCAATCGCATTCAGACGATGTGCCGCTGGACGTTCCTGAGCAACATCTTCAGCGTGCAGTCCGATTGTCCCCACCGCGAGCGGTTCGGCTACGGCGGCGACTTAGTCACGACCTGCGACGCCTTCATGCTGAATTTCGACATGTCGCGATTCTACGCCAAGGTCGCCCAAGACTGGCAGGACTGCGCCCTCGCGGACGGCATGCTCACCGACACGGCCCCCTTCGTCGGGATTCAATATTGCGGCGTCGCCTGGGCCATGGCCCACCCTTTGCTGCAACAGCAACTCTATCGCTACTATGGCGACCGGCGTCTCATCGAGGAGCAGTACGAGACGTCCAAGCGATGGTTCGACCTCGTCGCAAGCCGCACGCCGGACCATATCATCAAGGAAGGGCTCAGCGATCACGAAGCCATCAGCCCGGCCTCGGCGCCGGAGATGGTGACGCCGCTGTACTGCGAGAGCGCGAGACTGCTGTCGCATCTGGCCCGCATCCTCGGGCGGGACCAGGAGGCGAAGGCCTACGCAGAAAAGGCCGGGACCATCAAGAAGGCCTGGCAGGACAAGTTCTTCACACAGGAGATCGGCCGCGTGCCGCCGGGTACGCAGGCGAGCCAGTCCTTCGCGCTGCAACTGGACATGCTCTATGAACCGCAGCGTCGGCTCGCTCTGGACTACCTGGTAGACAAGATCGCCACACGCGACGCCGGGCGCCTGACCACCGGCATCTTCGGCACACGGTACCTGCTCGATGCACTCTCCCAGAACGGTCGCGCGTCGCTGGCCTACGACCTCGTCAACCGCAAAGAGTTCCCCGGCTGGGGACACATGCTCGAAAACGGTGCCACGACGCTCTGGGAGCATTGGGCCTTCAGCGACAACACGTACTCGCATAACCACCCCATGTTCGGCTCGGTTAGTCAGTGGTTCTTCAACTGGCTGGGCGGCATCCAGCCGGACCCGGAGGCCGTCGGTTTCGACCGCATCATCATCCGGCCGCAGATCGTCGGCGACTTGAAATGGGTCCGCTGCCGGTACAATTCCGTTCGCGGCCCAATCGTCAGCGATTGGCGTCTCGACGATGGCTCGCTGCGTCTGGACGTGGCAATTCCTCCCAGCGCCGTTGGGACGGTCTACCTGCCCGCGTCGGGAGTGGACGCCGTAACCGAATCGGGCAAACCGCTCGACCGGGCGCCGGGCGTGCGTTTGATCGGCCAGGAAGGCAACTCTCTGATTCTCAAAATCGAATCGGGGCGTTATGCTTTCGCCAGCACAATGAGCAAAACGCAGGAACAGCAATAAGGAGCACAGATATGACTCGGTTGACCAAGCTTTTCGTGATCCCCCTGCTCGTCGCCTCGACCGCGGCGATGGGCCTGTCCAAGACGAATCTCCCCCTGCCGCAACTGCGCAGCGACGTGCGGGTCACGGACCTGCGATGCGAGTTCCTCGCCAATCCGCTGGGCATCGACGTGCCGCAGCCAAGGCTGAGTTGGAAACTGGAATCCCACTGGCGGGGACAGAAGCAGACGGCCTACCAGATCCTCGTGGCCAGCAGCGAGAAGATGCTCAAGGACGAACGGGCGGACCTCTGGGACACCGGCAAGGTCCTGTCCGATCAGTCCATTCATGTGGTCTACGCGGGTCAACCGTTGTCTTCGCGGACCTGCTGCTATTGGAAGGTCCGCATCTGGGACGCCGACGACAAGGCCAGTCCGTTCAGCGAGGCGGCCATGTGGGACATGGGCCTGCTCGCGCCGCAGGACTGGACGGCCAAGTGGATCAGCGCACCGGGCAAGGACGACGACATGGGTCCGAAGCCGGTGCCGCTGTTTCGCAAGTCGTTCATCCTCTCCGAGCGGCCGGCCCGCGCGAGGTTGTACATCTGCGGCTTGGGTTATCACGAGCTCCGCCTCAACGGCGAGAAGGTGGGCGACCACGTCCTCGACCCCGCGTTCACCCGATACGACAGGCGGGCGCTCTACGTCACGCACGACGTGACGCGTCAGCTTCGGAAGGGCTCGAACGCCCTCGGCGTCATCCTCGGCAACGGCTGGTACAACATGCATACGCGAGCCGTCTGGGACTTTGACAAGGCCCCCTGGCGGGACCGGCCCGTCCTGCAATGCCAGCTCGAAATGACCTTCGACGACGGCTCGACGAAGGTCGTCGCCAGCGACGGCACCTGGCGGGTCTCGACCGGCCCGATCGTCTTCGACAGCATCCGCAACGGCGAAACCTACGACGCCCGTCTGGAGAAGTCCGACTGGGACGCGGCCGACTACGACGACAGCAACTGGCCGCTCGCGCAGGTCGATTCCGGTCCGAAGGGCGAGCTGCGGGCGCAGATGACGCCGCCGATCAAGGTCACAAAAACGCTCGAAGCGGCCAAGCTCACCGAGCCCAAACCCGGCGTCTACGTCTTCGACATCGGCCAGAACCTGGCGGGCTGGGCGAGACTGAAGGTCTCCGGACCGGCGGGGACCGAGGTCGTGATGAAGTACGGCGAGCGGCTCAACGCCGACGGCACGCTCGATCAGAAAGAAATCGGCCAGCACATCAAGACCGGCAAACCCCAGACCGACACCTACATCCTCAAGGACCGGGGCACGGAGGTCTGGGAGCCGCGATTCGCCTATCACGGTTTCCAGTACGTCGAGGTGACCGGCCTGCCGGGCAAGCCCAGTCTCGACATGCTGGAGGCCCGCGTCGTGCACACCGCGTTCGAGAAGGCCGGCGAGTTCGAGTGCTCGAACGAGCTGTTCAATCGAATCCAGCGCAATACGCTCTGGTCCTACGTGAGCAACTTCGTCGGCTATCCGACGGACTGCCCCCACCGCGAGAAAAACGGCTGGACGGGTGATGCGCACTTAGCCGCCGAGACGGGTCTGTACAATTTCGACTCGGCCTCCGCCTACGCGAAGTGGATGAACGACTTCAAGGACGAGCAGCGGGACAGCGGCGAGCTGCCGGGCATCGTGCCCACCAGCGGTTGGGGCTATGCCTGGGGCAATGGTCCCGCCTGGGACAGCGCCTACGTCCTGATTCCGTGGTACCTCTACGAGTACGAGGGCGACACGCAAGTCCTCGCCGAGCAGTACGACCGGCTCAAACGCTATGTGGACTACCTGACGACCAAGGCCCAGAACCACATCGTCTCGATTGGCCTGGGCGACTGGGTTCCTGCGAAGTCCAAGACGCCGGAGAAGGTGACCTCGACCGGCTACTACTATCGCGACGCGTTGATCGTCTCGAAGACCGCCGCGATGCTGGGCAAGACCGAGGACGCGAGGAAGTACGGCGACCTGGCCCTGCAGATCCGCGACGCGTTCAACCGCGAGTTCTTCCGGAAGGACGCCGGTCTCTACGACGGCGGCACGCAGACCGCGATGAGCTGCGCCCTGTACCACGGACTCGTCCCGCCGCAGGAGCGGCAACGGGTGTTCGACAACCTCGTCGCCATGATCGACAAGAACGACGGCCACCTCGACGCCGGTATTCTGGGCACGAAGTACCTCATCGACTGCCTGACCGCAGGCGGCCGGGCCGATGTGGTCTATCGCATGGCGACCCAGACCGATTACCCGAGCTGGGGCCGTTGGCTCGAGGAAGGGGCCACCACGCTCTGGGAGCAGTGGGACGGCGGGGCCTCCCGAAACCACATCATGTTCGGGCACATCAGCGCGTGGTTCTACCAGACGCTCGGCGGCATCGTGCCCGATCCCGAGGCGGTCGGCTTCAAGCATTTCGCCATCAAGCCGCAACTGCTGGGCGACGTCACCTGGGTCCGCGCGGAGCACGAATCGATGTACGGCACGATCCGCAGCGACTGGGAGATCCGGGGCGGCAAGATCACGCTGAAGATCGCAGTGCCCGTGAACACGACTGCGACCGTGTACGTTCCGACCGACAGGCAGACGGCGGTCGACGAAGGTCCCGACTACCTCCATGCGGGCAGCCACACGAAGTTCCTCCGCTTCGAAGGCGACTACGCAGTATTCGAGGTCGAGTCCGGAACCTACGAGTTCGTCTCGCAACTGCCGGCGAGAGGAACAAAGTGACATAGGGATGGACGCAGACCGATTCGAAGAGATGGCCAGAGACCCGAGGTTCATTTCGGGCATCCACAACTACTGCGACCAGTGGTGCGAGCGATGCGCGTTCACCTGGCGCTGCATGAATTACGCAATGAGCCAGGAGGAAGAGGCCGACGGCGGGCAGACGCGGGACATCCAGAACGAGGCATTCTGGAACAAGTTGAACAAGGCCTTCGAGACCGCGATGGAGATGATCGAGGAACAGGCCGGGGAGATGGATGATTTCGACATCGACGAAGAGGACCTCGAAGAGGGCATCCGCGAGCAGAAGGAGCTGCACGAGACGGCCAAGTCGCAGCCCTGCAACCGGACCGCGAGGAGGTACATCGACCTGGTCGACAACTGGTTCACACTGAACGAGGGGGTTCTCGACGACAAAGGCGACAAGGCGGGCCCCCCCGCCCTGGCCGACCGCCTCGATTTCGTCCCTGCGGACGACCCGGCGGCCATTCGCGACTGTCTGGAGGTCGTCCGCTGGTACCAGGCCCAGATCTGGGTGAAGCTCTGTCGGGCGGCAACCGGGACTCTCCGCGCCAGGAGGCACGAACTCGACGACTTCCAGGAAGACGCCGACGGCTCGGCAAAGGTCGCCCTGATCGGCATCGAGCGATCCATCGCGGCCTGGGGGACCGTCCTGCGCCGCTTTCCCGACCACGAGGACGCGATCTTCGCGCTGGCCACGCTCAAGCATCTGCTGCGACAGGTCGAAGCCGCCTTCCCCAACGCCCGAGCCTTCCGCCGGCCGGGATTCGACACGGAAGAGCCGTAGCCGACCCAGGGACGACCCGACAGCTTTTCCGCGGCCGAATCACAGACAAAACCACGGTATCGCGGTGACGATGAATTTTTGTGGTCTTTAGCGGTTTCGGAGCAGGTCGATCAGCTCGTCGGCGGTGAGGGTATGGGCGGTGTCGGTGCCTTTGAGGAGGGAATCCGCCAGGTCGCGTTTGGCGTGGTGGAGCTGGACGATCTTCTCCTCGATCGTGTCGGCCGTGACGAGGCGGTAGACCGTCACCGGACGGGTCTGGCCGATGCGGTGGGCGCGGTCGCTCGCCTGGTCCTCGACCGCCGGGTTCCACCAGGGGTCCATGTGGATCACGTAGTCGGCGGCGGTCAGGTTCAGGCCGAGGCCGCCGGCCTTGAGCGAGATGAGGAACAGGTCGCCCTCGCCGTTCTGGAAGGCGTCGATCCGCTTCTGGCGGGTCTTGGCGGGCGTTGAGCCGTCGAGGTACTGGTAACGAATCTTCCGCTCGTCCAGGTGCTCGCGGAGCAGCGTCAGGTGATCGACGAACTGGGAGAAGACGAGTGCCTTGTGCTGGTTGTCGAGCAGCTCGTCCACCAGTTCGGCGAAGGCTTCGAGCTTCGAGCCGGTCAGGCCGCAGTTGGGCATGACGAGCCGGGGATTGCAGCAGCAGCGGCGAAGTCTCATCAGCTCCGCCAGGACCTGGATGTGGGCGTGGCCCTTGTCCATGCCTCGCACGCCTTCGAGCCGCTCCAGGGCGCGTTGACGCAGGGATTCGTGCAGCGCCTGCTCTTCGGGACTCAGCTCGACCATGCGCATCACCTCGGTTCGCGGCGGCAGGTCTTCGAGCACCTGGGACTTGGTCCGGCGCAGGATGAACGGCTGCACGATGGCCTTGAGGATGTGGCTGGCGTGCGGGTCGCGCCCGCCTTCGATCGGGCGGACGAACCGGTCGCGGAATCGCTCCTCGGAGCCGAGCAGACCCGGGTTGATGAAGCGAAACAGATTCCAGAGTTCCGAGAGCCTGTTCTCGATGGGCGTTCCGGTGCAGATCATGCGAAAGCCACCGTTCAGGCTCATCGCAGCCGACGACCGTTTCGTCGCGGCGTTTTTGATTGCCTGGGCCTCGTCCAGGACGATCGTCGCGAACGGCACGTCCTTGATCGCGTCGGCCTCCTGCTGGAGCAGCGTATAGGAGCAAATCGCCAGGTCGAAGGGGCCGAGGGCCTTGAGGACATCTTCCCGCCGGCCCAGATCGCCGATGCCGAAGCGGACGGGACGCAGGGTCGGCGCGAAACGCTGCGCCTCGAAGACCCAGTTGGCACAGACGCTCGTGGGCGCAACGACCAGCGTGGGCCCCTGCGAGGCCCGATGCAGGATCAGCGCCAGGGCCTCGATGGTCTTGCCCAGGCCCATGTCGTCCGCCAGGCAGGCGCCGACGCCCCATTCCGCCAGGCGGGCCAGCCAGTTGAAACCGTCCACCTGGTAGGGACGCAGCGTCGCCTGGAGCGTCGAGGGAATCGCAGGCTGGTAGGACTCGATCTCGCGAAGCCGTTCGATGTGGGCGTCGAACTTCGCATCCGCCTGGAATTCTCCGATTTCGTCCTTCCATTGCTCCAGGCCGATGGCCGCCAGCGGGTGCACGCGGAGCGTGTTGCCCTTGCCCGAGAACTGGCCGCCGGCGGCGAGCCACTCGAGCTGCTTTTTCAATTGGCGGGTCAACGCCACGTACTGGTCTTTGCCAAGTGCGATGAACCGCTGGTCGCCCTTTTCGATTTGGTCCAGCAGAGTCCGCATCTGGATCACGAGGTCCTTGTCCACCTGCACCTCGCCTTTGACCTCGAACCAGTCCTGGGCAGAGTGGATGGACAGGCGGAACTGCTGCGGCGAAAGCGATCGGACCGTAATCGGATCGCCCTTGGGCCACTCGACGGTCAGAACCTCTTCGGAGACGGCCTGCAGCTTCTCGATGAGTTCCAGAGCTTCCACGGGATCATCGAGCGTCCAGACGTAGCTTCCGTTGTCGTCGGTATCCAGCACTCCGACCGCGTCCAGGGCCCGCGAGGCCAGTTCGACCTCTTCCGCGATGTTCCGGCGGGTCTGAAGCGTCTTGCCCCCGGTGAACTCGACCAGGTGCGGATTCCCGATGCCCGGCGCAAACGCGTGCTGCGACTGGCCGCCCAGCGGGATCACGACCATCTCGGCTCGCAATCCCTGTTCCATGCGTTGCAGACGGAGCCTGGGCCGGCAGTTCGGCTCGACTACCTCGGCGTTCGCCGCCGCCAGGGCCACATCCGACTGGATGGCGACGTGCCGGGACAGGCCGTGCAGCCGGTTCAGGGCCTGCTCCGAGCAAGTTTTCGGGATCGAGACCCCGTCCGGACCGAGGATCTCAGCCATCCTCATGTGCACCGCATCGAACACGACAACCCGTACGCGGGTCGGCGATTCCTTGTAGATGAAGCTGGTGGCCGCCTCGTCGGGGAAGTCCTCGCTGGGACACGGATTCATGGAGATGGAGAGCCGCTCGCCCTTGGGCACGATCTGCACCTCTGGCTTGGCCGACACGATCTCCACCGGCAACTGCGGGGCATCCTCCCAGAAGACGTTGGGGTGTCCGGCCAGAGCTCGCAGGGCCAGGCCCGAGTCCAAGCGATAGACCATGTCATAATAATTCTGCCTGGCCATAACGTTTCGCAGGACGGCTTTGTCCTGCTCGGTCAGGTAATCCAGGCCCTCCTGGTCGTAGTTGACCAGTCGATGGATGGGGACCTCGCGTCCCTTCGTCCACGCTCCGGTCTTCGTTCGCTTCTGCTCGACCGGGGCCACCACGACTTGGCGTCCCCAGTCGCGGAGCTTCCACGCAAGACGCCGGGAGGCGTCGGGAGTCCGCTTTTCGCTTTGCTCGGCATCGCGAATGAGCTGCTCCATGGCAGTGATTCGACTCTCCCAGACCTCCTTGATCGCCCACA
Organism: uncultured Pirellulales bacterium; assembly: GCA_964507995.1. Lineage (GTDB taxonomy): Bacteria > Planctomycetota > Phycisphaerae > Sedimentisphaerales > Anaerobacaceae > PLanc-01. The sequence goes on from CAZDTD010000053.1 coordinate 11,624, forward strand.
GCTCGGACAGGTCTTTGACCCCGCTTTCCCGGAAGAACGCGTCAGCCTGAGCCGCATAGGTCGGCACGATCACGCCCAACTTGCTCATCAAACGCGCAAGCTGCATCGCGAGCCAATGGGCCCCGTTCTGGTCGCACTCTCGCAGACAAAGATCGATCTCGTCTCGGGCGCTGCTCTTGGGGGTCTTCAGCATCCTGGCCTGCGAGGTGTAAAGCCAGTAGAATAATTGCATGAGGAAAGTGCAGACGCTGACCAGCGGGACCTCGCCCCAGTAACTGTTCGCGTTCGAATCAGGCTGCCTGCCGGCCTTGTGTCCTTCATACCAGAGGAGCAGTTCCGCCAGATAACGGTAGGCCGGACGGTACGCCGCGTAGTCCCTTCTCGCCTCCAGCCAGATCAACCAGGTGCGGGCCAACTGGCGATCCTCGGATCGTTCGGATTGGACCAGCAACAGGGTGTGCAGCACGGCTGGAAAGCTCGTGAGGTAGTCCACCTGGGCGCCTTTGCCTTTGCCGACGCTGCGCTGCGCCTGTTCGTAGACGGTTCGAGCCTCGTCGATCCGACCGGACAGCAGTTCCAGCATACCTCGAATGATCCGGGTGTCGAGGTCGGAGTACTCGTCGAGGACCGCGCGAGCGGAGGCCAGATCCCCTGCCAGGAGGTCCCGCTCTGCAAGGTGGGTGACGCATCGCTCCAGAAGGGACTTGTCCAGGGACTGGCGGTTGGCGGCGAGCCAGGCCCGTGCGTAGGCAAAGACAGGGTGGTTCAATTCCAGACAGACCATCCGCTCATGGACCCCGCCGAACACGACCAGGCCGCGATACTGGGGGACCAGACGCTCGATGTAGGCCGGCTGGAATGGTTCCATGCAGACGACGAGCAGCACGTCCACCAGCGAGTGAACCCGCTCATCCTGGCTACACAGTCCGGCCAGGCGTTTGATTTCGTCCTGGTCGTCATCCTCCAGGGCCAGAAAGACATCCCGGCACGCATGGGAGAACGAGATGAACCGTCTTCGGCCCCACTTGTACTCCCAGGAACTCATGCCGACCTGGCCGGGCACCGCCCGCTGCAGCGCGACGGCGAATCGGCGAAGCCACCCCTTGCTGCGGGCCGCCTCGATAACGACGGTCCGGACCTCGGGCGGACAGATCGCCGGTTCCGAGCCGGAAGAGACGATCTGTTTTCTCTCCTTCAGACGCTGGATGCAGACCGCAAGCTTCTGAATGGTAATCCCCGACCCGTCGCGCATGGTCATCCCGACCTGTTTCAGCGCGCGGGCCATGTCGTTCTTCGACAACGGCCCGAAGGACAGGGCGAACATCAACAGGGCCGCTTCTTCCAGACTTGAGGGCAGCCCCGAATCGAACAAACGAGACTTGTCTTCCACCGGTTTCAATCCAGGTCTTCCACCGCCGAGCCGATCCGTCGCCATGTCCATCGCGAGGTCACCTCCTGCGCCAAGAACCTTCCAGGACCGTCCGGCCATCTGACACAGTGACCGGCGGCCCGTCGATCCCCAAAACTCCCAGTTTACCCGATGTCGTCGCGTCTATGCAAGGCGTAGATCGATCCCGCGAAGGTTTTCCAGACTTCTCGTCGAAATGATTACAGGCGAAACCGCGTCCCGGCCGAAAGAGAATGGTGGCGATTGGTCGGTCACACTCTTCAACAATTTAGGGCATCTGGCACAATTCCGATGTGTGAATTTTTGCAATTGGCGCCCGGTGTGATAAGATACACAGTCGTGTCGGGCGGGTAGAAGTCCCTGTGCCCGGGCCGACATCGAAACATGGAAGGTTTCAGGTTCGGACTATGAAGAAAAGCACCAACAACGACGAATATCGCATCGTGCCGGCGGAACGAATCACCCGCCTGCCGCCCTATCTGTTTGCACGCATAAACGCCCTGAAGCACGCCAAAAGGCAGCAAGGGGACGACATCATCGATCTCGGGATGGGCAATCCTATGGACCCCGCCCCACAGATTGTGATCGATAAGCTCTGCGAGGCCGCCAAGGACCCGCGGAACCACCGCTACAGCGCCTCCAAGGGCATCAAGAACCTCCGCGGGGAGGTTGCCAAGAAATACGCCCGCAAGTGGGGAGTCGATCTCGACCCGGATACGGAAGTGCTGGCCTGCATCGGCTCGAAGGAAGGATTCAGCCACCTGTGCCTGGCGATGCTGGGCCCGGGCGACACCGCGATCGTGCCCGACCCGGCCTACCCCATCCACAATTACGGCGTCGTCCTGGCCGGAGCCAACGTCATCACGATCCCGCTCGGTAACGATCAGAAGTTCCTCGACACCATCGCAATGGTGTGCGAGAGTCTGTTTCCCAAGCCCAAGCTGTTGATCCTGAACTACCCGCACAACCCGACCGCCATGACGGTCGATCCGGGCTTCTTCGAGCCGGTGGTCGATCTGGCCAAGCACTTCAAATTCCAGGTCATTCACGATTTCGCCTACGGCGAGACCACCTTCGACGGCTACAAAGCCCCCAGTTTTCTGGCCACCAAAGGGGCCAAAGACGTCGGCGTCGAGATGACGACGATGAGCAAGCCCTATAACATGGCGGGTTTTCGTGTTGGGTTCATGGCCGGCAACAAGCAGATGATCGAGCACCTGGCGACGATCAAGGGCTACTACGATTACGGTATGTTCCAGGCGATCCAGATCGCAGGCATCATCGCGATGCGGCATTGCGACAAGGACATCGCCGTCCAGAACCTCAAGTATCAGTCCCGGCGGGACGTCCTGTGCGACGGCCTCGAACGGCTCGGCTGGCAGGTCGAGAAGCCCCGCGCCAGCATGTTCGTTTGGGCCAAAGTGGCTGAAGAGCACCTCAACGGCAAGGGCACGATCGACTACGCCATGGACCTGATCGAGCACGCGGAGGTGGCGGTCGCCCCCGGCCGCGCCTTCGGCGAGAACGGCGAGGGCTACTTCCGCATTGCCCTGGTCGAGAACGAGCAGCGGCTCCGCCAGGCAGTCCGCAACATCAGCCGGTACGTCCAGCAGCGACCGATCCGCAAGGCCAAAGTCACGAAGAAATAGGCAATCCCCCGCGACCAGTCGTGCAAATGACCGGGGACGCCCTCTGTTCCTCACAATCGAGGAGCAGGAGGCGTCCCCGGAAACACAATCACTTCTCTACACGCCCAACAGTCCGGCGTAGGCCGACAAACGCGGGTCCTTGGCGCCGGCCAGGACCTCTTTCGTCAGGATCTTGCCGAGCTGGACGCCTTCCTGATCGAACGAGTTGACGTTCCACGCAAGGCCCTGGAACATGACCTTGTTCTCGAAGTGGGCCAGCAGCGCGCCCAGCGACTTGGGAGTGAGCTGGTCGCCGTACAGGAGACTCGAGGGCCGCTCGCCTTCGAAGTTCTTGTTCGGGTTGTCCCTGTTCTCCTTGCCTAAGGCGAAGGCCGCGATCTGGGCGGCCAGGTTGGCCTTGAGCTTCTTCTCGCTCGTCGAGCCCTCGACATCGAGGTCAAAGCCGGTCTGGGCCGTCTTGAAGCCAATGAACTGCAGCGGCACGATGTCCGTCCCCTGGTGCAGGAGCTGATAGAAGGAGTGCTGACCGTTCGTGCCGGGCTCGCCGAAAACGACCGGGCCGGTCGAGTAGGTCAGCCGCTCGTTGTCGCGGTTCACGGATTTGCCGTTGCTCTCCATGTCAAGCTGCTGCAAATGAGCGGGAAAACGCAGCAAAGCCTGGCTGTACGGCAGGACCGCGGTGTAGGGGTACCCGAGGAAATTTCGCTCCCACACGCCGATCATCGCATCCATCAGAGCCGCGTTCTCGCGGATGTTCGGATTGCGGGCGAGGGCGTCCGCCTCATGGGCCCCGGCCAGGATCTCTTCGAACACCTTCGGGCCAAATGCCAGGGACAGAATCGCTCCGCCCACGGCGCTGGTGGACGAGTAGCGACCGCCGATGAAATCGTCGATGAAGAAAGAGGCCGCGTACTGGCTCGACTTCGCCAGCGGGCTCGTTTCGCTCGTCACGGCGACCATGTGCAGGCTCGGGTCCAGGCCAGCATCGGTCATCTTCCGCCGCACCAGTTGCTCGTTGGCCAGCGTCTCCTGCGTCGTGCCGCTCTTGGAGACTAAGATGAACAGCGTGGTCTCCAGCTTCAGGTCCGCCAGCACCGCGTTGACATCGTCCGGGTCCACGTTCGAGATGAAGCGGGCCTGCATCTTCAGCAGTTTCTGCTGCCGGGCATACTGCTCCAAAGCCAGGTACAGCGCTCGCGGCCCGAGGTCGGAGCCCCCGATACCAATCTGCACGGCGGTCTTGAACCGTTTGCCGGTCGAGCCCTTGCGCTTGCCTTTGTGGACTTCGGCGCAGAAATCGGCGATCTTCTTCAGTTGCTGCGTGTAGAACTCGCGAAGGTCCTTGCCGCCGTGGACCACGGGATTCCCCAGTTGGCCGCGGAGCAGATGGTGCAAAACCATCCGCTTTTCGCCGACGTTGGCGACGGCGCCGTTGTAGAGGTCTTTGAACTTGGCGAGGAGCTGCTGCTCGTCCGCCAGTTGCTGCAAGCCGGCCAGCACGTCGTCGGTCGCCTTCTTGGCGGCGTAGTTGTACGTCAGTCCCCCGCCGGCCGGGATCGAGCACTTGCCGATTCGTTCCGCAGTCAGAAACGTCTTGAGCGAGATGGCCTTGGCGTCAATGCCCCGAAGGCGGCCATAGGCGGCTGTCTTATCCAAATTCCTGTACGAAAGCTCCATGCGATCATTCTCCTGAGAATCTTCAAAATCTCCTCTATCCGAGCGAAGGGCGTGCCTTCACCCCTCCATGCCCTCATTATTGTCCACGAAAACCGGCCGGTCGGCAACTGGGAAAAACCACAACAACAGTCGCACAGGCTCCCAGGGAATTCCGTTTGCATTCCAACGTCCGGTCCCGTATCACAGGACTCACCCTGAACAACATTCATAGACGAGAGTGGACATCATGCACAAGAGAACGCTGCTGATCGGATCGATGACACTTCTACTGGCCCTTCCCCTCCAGGCACAGGAGAAGGTTCGGCTGGTCACGGACCGAAGCCTGGAACTGACCGGCTTTCAGGACCCCCGACCCTTTACGCCGGCGTACGATCTGCGGAACGACTTCGTGATGGTGTATGGGGCGCACGAGAGCCGCGTTCCCGCGATCCAATCGTGGGTCGAGCAGGGCTACGTCCCCCACCTGATGACCGGCATCGCCTGGGGCGACTACCAGGATTTCAAGGACATCAACGGCCGGGACATCATGTCCCTGTCGCAGAGGAACGCCGAAGGCAAGGAGCGTCTTCACGGCCCGCGCGTTCCCTACGTCGTGCCCTCGGTCGAGTTCGCCGATTACATGACCGCCAAGCTCAAGCCCCTGATCGATGCCGGCGTGCTCGCCATCCACCTGGAGGAGCCCGAGTTCTGGGCCGACACCGGATTCTCACCGGCCTTCGCAAAGGAGTGGGAGCTGTACTACCACGAGCCGTACGTACGGGCGGACAGCTCGCCCGACGCCCAGTACAAAGCCAGCCGGCTCAAATACTACCTCTACGGCCGGGCGCTGCGCCGCGTTGCGGAGTCCTGCAAGGAGTACGCCCTCCAGAAGTACAACCGCGAGCTGCGTCTCTACGTGCCCACCCACAGCCTGATTAACTACACGCAGTGGGCGATCGTATCGCCGCAGTCGTCGCTGATCGATTCGGCCGTTGTGGACGGCTGCATCGCGCAGGTCTGGACGGGCACCGCCCGAACCGCGAATATCTACCAGGGCAAGACTGAGGAGCGGACCTTCGAGACCGCCTTCCTCGAATACGGCGTGATGCAGGAACTCGTCCGCGGGACAAACCGACGCATGTGGTTCCTGGCCGACCCGATCGAGGACAATCCGCGATACGACTGGGACGACTACCGCGTCAACTACAAGGCGACGCTGATCGCCTCGCTGCTCCAGCCCCATATCTGGCACTACGAGATCTGTCCCTGGCCCTCGCGGATCTTCCTGGGAAGATACCCCGCCGGCTCGCCCGAGGCCAAGCCGATCCCGCCGGCCTACGCGACAACCCTGTGCACGGTCTTCAATCAGCTTCGCGACATGAATCAGCCGGACATCGAATGGGAAGATGCAACTCACGGCGTGGGTGTCTTCATGGCCGATTCCGGCATGTTCCAGCGGGCCGAGCCTGCGTATCGGCTGGCCGCGCCGGACGGCAGCGACCCGACCACGGCCGAGAGAAGGGACATCCAGCATTTCTCCGCGTTCTACGGTCTGACGCTTCCCCTGCTCAAGCACGGCGTGCCCGTCCAGCCGGTGCAGCTCGACAACGTCGCCCGATTCCCGAACTATCTGGGCGACTACAGAGTACTCGTGCTGAGCTATGAATTCATCAAGCCCGAGACGCCCGCGATCAATCAGGCGTTGGCGGAATGGGTCGCCCAAGGGGGCGTCCTCGTCTATGTCGGCGCCGACACCGATCCCTTCAACACGATCACCGACTGGTGGAATACCGGCAAGAACCGATACGAGACGCCCGCCCAGCACCTGTTCGCCATCCTCGGCCTGGATCGCAGGGCGGCCGAGGGACACTACACCTTCGGCAAAGGCCACGTCTTCGTCCAGCGAAAGCACCCGGCCTATTACTCGCGTTCCCAGGAGGCCGCGGACACCTATCGAACCGTGGTCAAACAGGCCGCCGAAGCAGCAGGCCTGCCCTACCAGGAGCACAACTTCCTCAAGCTCCGTCGCGGCCCCTACATCATCGCCGCCTGCCTGCGGGAGTCGATCAGCGAAGCCCCTCTTACGCTCAACGGCCAGTTCGTAGACATCTACGACACCAATCTGCCGGTGCTTGACACTGTGACTCTGCAACCGGGCCAGCAGACCTGGCTCCTCGACCTGAACCGCCTGGACTCCGACAAAGCGGAGCCGATAGCCTCCGCCGGCCGATTCGAAACCTGGAAGCAAACAGACAATGGCGTTGAGTTCACGCTCTCAGCCCCGACGGGCGTCCGAATCGTCTCCCGCATCCGCGTCCCGAAGCGTCCGACCCGCATCGCGATTGGAGATCAAGAACTGAGCGAGTATCCGTGGCACCAACAGAGCCACACGGTATATTTCGAGTCTCCGGCAGGCTTTCCCAAACAGCAAGTCAAAATCCTGTGGTGACCCTGTGCGACTGCGGCACAGGAGATAGAGGAGAAAGCAATCATGTCCAGGAAGGGAGTCTATGTGGCGGTCTTTCTCGCTGCCTGTCACACGACGGTGGCAGCGTCCAAGTCGTGGGATTGTGAGATACTGCCGTCGGAACAGGCCGTGGAGGTGGATCCCCAGACTGGGGCCAGGGTAATCTTCATCACTACGAACCCGGCTACTGACACCAACCTTTATTTCCACACGCGCTGCTTCCTCTGGAACAACCGCCTGATGCTGTTTCAATCCGACCGGTTTGGCCGGAAGGAAGTGATGGGATATTTCGCCGACACGGGAGAACTGGTGCGTCTCAATCAGGCAGAGGCGTCCGCGGCCGGGCTGCCTGTGGCCTCGGTCAAGGGCGACCGTCTGTTTGTGTTCAAGGACAACGCCATCTACGCGTGGCAATTAGATATCGGCACGAATCCGAAGACCGCGATGCGCGTCACCGAATCCAAGGTCATGGAGATGCCGGAAGGGGCACAACACCGTTCGTCCATCGAAGAGAACTGTGACGGCAGTCTGATTGCCTTCACCTACCACTTTCAAGATGACCATTACATCGGATGCTGCGAGGCCGCCACGGGGAAGGTTCTGCCGGCCACCCGACTCGCTTTCAAGCCCGATCACCTGCAATTCCACCGGAGCCGGCCCGACCTGCTGGCCTTCAACCGCATCTACGACAGCGACGTTGCGCCTATGGACCCGAATGAGCCGCCGCATGCGCGCATCTGGTTCATGAACGTCCACACGCGCGTACCGGTCCCCGCCTTCTACCAGGTCCCCGGAGAGATCACTACTCACGAATGCTGGTGGGTCAACGACCACATGACCTTCGTCGGAGGGCACCACCATGAGGGCAGCCGCGAAGAGGGGAATGTGAAGGTGCTCGATCTCAAGACCGGCGACATCCGAATCATCGGCGCAGGCGCCTGGCTCGAAGAAGCCACGGCCTTTCAACTGGCCCGGGTGAACTGGTGGCACGCATCGGGCAGTCCCGACGGCAGGTGGGTCGCGGCGGACAACTGGCATGGCACTATCGCCCTCTTCAATGCGAAGACGACGCAGAAGAAGATCTTGACCACCGGCCACCGCACCTACGGTGGCGGCCCCCACCTGCACGTGGGCTGGGATCTGACCGGAGAACACGTCGAATTCACCTCGAACAAACGGGGCAACCCGGATGTGTGCATCGCAGCCATCCCGAAGAACTGACGCGTCGACGGCAAGAGCGTCTGTCGTGTGCGCCGGCCGCGGCGGACTTCTGGCGCGGGCACGGACCGGAGGGCGGAGGTCCGTAAAAGGCGGGGAGTTCCCCGATTTTTCCTAACGTCTTGCCCGCCCACCGCGTCTATAATAATAGGGGACCGTTTGGCGGAAAAGCGGTTGGTTCCTGATCCTATATAGTGAGAGGAGAAGCACATGCGAACGGAGCGGAATTCGAGAGCATTGGCCCTGGCCCTCTTGTGCATTGTCCTTCCAGCCCTTTCGGGCACCGCACGGGGGCGAACCCTCTACGTGGACGACGACGCCACGCCGCCCGGGGATGGTTCCTCGTGGACCACCGCCTTCCGGTACCTGCAGGATGCCATGGCCGCAACGTCGGCGGGGGATGAGATTCGGGTGGCCCAGGGGTTATACCGTCCCGACCAGGCTCACCAAGTCATGGAGGGCGACCGCCGGGCGACCTTCCTTCTGAACGATGGCGTCGCAATCCTGGGCGGCTTTGCCGGCGTGGGGGCGGCAGACCCGGATCTGCGCGACCCCGACCGCTTCGCCACAATCCTGGGTATACGGGGGACAGCTACCGGTTTTTGTGGTTGACGCGGGGTGGAGCGACGCTGTAGAGTGGCGTCATGCCCAGAATGGCCTGAGCTATCGCAGTTGGATGTGCCCATCACATCACGCAACGCGGGAACAACCGTGAGGATGTGTTTATGGTCGATGACGACCGGCGGGTGTACTTGCAGATTCTCCAGGAACAGGCGGGCAAGTGCAGATATTGGGGACCGTAACTGATTTCTATCGTCCATAATAGGTAGCTGTCCCTAATATCCCACACGGAGAGGTCGAGATGCAGAAGAGGCCAAAGACCGCAAACGGATGCAGGAAGGACAAAATAGGTAGCTGTCCCCAATATCCCCATTATATGGTGTCCCCAGAATTCCAGACTCGTTTTACACGAAAGCCAATGCTTGACGTACGCCCCCGCATCCTCCTCGCCGTTACGCTCCGCCTCCGGCTCTGCAGTCAGTTGGAACCCATATCCAACCTTCTTCGGGCGGGATATTTTGACCCGGTGGGCGCAAGCCATTTCGGTCTAATGCGAACATTGCTGCGACCAGAGCGCACCAGAGCGAGTCCTGCACATCGACCAACGCATTGATCCCGGCGGCGGCGGGTTGCTGCTGGAGTAAACCCTGGAGTCCCGCGAAGGTTATTTTGAGATGAGCACTTTCGCGGGCTGGGGTAGGATAAGTCTCAATTGCAGTGTGCCCGCTGGTTCTCCATATCCCAGTATTCTCGCGGTTAAACCCACATCGACGAAGGAAATGAATGCCCTTCGTGGATTGACTGCCAATCATGTCCCTTACCGGTGAAAGCGGCCGGAACCCTTGCTGAAACAGACATAGTTCGGTCTGGCGAAAAAGATAGGGATTCTCGCTCGCCTCTTCTGGGACATTGACCGTATTGCCATTGCCGCAAATCAGGTCGCGGAATGCGTTTGGCCACCCGAGCGGCGTGTCGATGGCCCACGTCACGCTGTCCCCTTTATTAAGTTCGATCTGGACTTTGTTAAGGATTGCTGTCAAGACGCCATTCGCAACAAGTGCCCCTCGTAGGTTCCCTCGCCAAGGGACACCAACAAGAGTCAAGGTGTCCCAAGTGTCACCTGTCAACGCGCACAAGGCATCACGGCTTCTCCGATTCCCGTCGCAGTTCCATCCGCCCACGTCCCAACCAATGTAGTAATTCATTTCAGAATCTCCCACCAATTCGCTGCTCACAACAGTCACACGAGTTCGGTCTGGATACTTCATGTGCGGAGCGATCCGTGGCCGTTTCTCACAAATCCACAGGAATAGACTCGATCTTCTGCCCAGTTGCACTTTCTTATCCCCGGCACCAGCGAAAGCACTTGCCTGGACCGGCCTTACAGTAGAGCCATGGGGCAGGCCCCCGCCTACCCGGTCTTCGGCCGATTGAGGGATTCACCGAGTTTCTTGCGCATGACATTCACTGCTTCCACGACTGCGGCACCAGTGATGAATACTGCCCCAATGAGGAAGAGAATGAATGCCTCGATCTCATGGACCGCACTCTCTGCGATGGCCATGATGCTGGCACCATATGCGAATGCCAAGATCGCAAGAATGAAGAAAACTATCCACATTGTATTTGCTCCCACTTCATGGTTGTTTCAAAATGCGGGCAATCCTCGCAATCGCACGCAAATGCCTGTCCTGTACCATCAGAGGATATTCAGCCCTGAGACCAACACGAGGTTCTTGTTCGACAGCGAGGTCGCATTGATCTCGATTTGTACGGTACCATCCTTGCATTCGTAATAGAAGTAGTAATGATCGGGATTGAAGACACCATCGCCACTGATCAGTTGTTTTCTCTGGGGCTGCCCGAACGCTTTGTAGAAATCGGTTGTGTGGAAGGACTCCTCGCGGTCCTTTATATACTGCTGCCACACGTTGAAATTACACATCTGCACTAATACGACAGCGCTATGACGAATCCATCTGTTTGTTGGCTCGACGCTGAGT
>CAZDTD010000054.1:0-22553 GCA_964507995.1 uncultured Pirellulales bacterium
TGACAGGGGCGGGCTCGTCGTCTTCTGCTACGGCTTCACTGATTCGGCTGGTGTCACGGTCCGCACGAGATCATCCCCTGTCTTCGGCATTGGCACGAGGATCTGCCGGCCGCCCATTGTCTCCATGGGCCCGCCCGAAGCGGTCGTGCGAGGGGAGTTTGTCGCATTATGGCCTCCGGCGTGAACGCGAGCGAAACGCTCGCTTACGAGTTTGGCGCAGCACGGGGAATGGATTCCCGCATTCGCGGGAATGACATTCAAGGGACCGCGTGTCCGTCGATTGACACGCGAGGGTATCTCTGCGTAGACACCGCGAAAAAATATCTCACAAATTCCGCTTGACGGGCGAACACGGCCTCAGTACACTTGTATTAGTTATAGTAGTACAAGTAAAGGTGCCCCATGCAGTTTCGAATCGACAACGCATCGGATCGGCCCGTGTACCTGCAGATTCTCGACCAGGTGAAGCGCGACATTGCGCTGGGCCGCCTGGCGAAGGACGAGCGGCTCCCGACCGTCCGCCAGCTCGCGCAGCAGCTCGCCATCAACCCGAACACCATCGCCAAGGCCTACCGCCAGCTCGAACAGGAGGGGATCATCGTCACGAAAGCGGGGGCTGGAGCGTTCGTCGCGAATCTCGACAGTTCCCTGAGCCGGACCGTGCGGCGCAAGCTCATCTGCGACGAGATCGAGCGGATCGTCGTCTCGGCCTTCCACATGCAGATCGACCGAGAGACGCTCACCGAGTGGTTCAACGCGGCGGCGGAAAAGTTCAATCTGACCTCGCAGTAGGAGAGGATCGGTATGATGGACAACCCGATTGTCATCGAGGATCTGGTCAAGTATTACGATGGACGGTGCATCCTGGACGGCATCGGCCTGAAGGTGCCCCGCGGGTGCATCTACGGCCTGCTCGGCCGCAACGGATCGGGCAAGACGACCCTGATCCGCATCCTGCTGGGCCTGGAGCCGCCCACTCGCGGCCGGACGCTCGTCCTGGGCGAAGACTCGACGAGACTCTCCGCGAACGCACACGGCCGGGTCGGCTACGTCGCGGAGGGCCATCACCTGATCCAGAACTACAAAGTGTCTCGTCTGATCGGCCTGTGCAGGGGATTATCTCTGCAGTGGAACGGCGAATTCTTCGGGCATCTGATGGAGACTTTCCGCCTGCCGATGGACCGCAAGGTCAAGGACCTCTCGACCGGCATGAGGGCCCAGCTCAACCTGGCCCTGGCGATGGCGATCGATCCGGAACTCGTGATCCTCGACGATCCGACGCTCGGGCTGGACACGGTGGCCCGCCGGCAATTCCTGGAACTGGCGATCGACGTGATCCAGCGGCAGGGGCGCACGATCCTCTTTAGCTCGCACATCCTGGCGGATGTCGAACGGATCGCCGACCGCATCGGCGTCCTTGTCGCAGGCAAGCTGGTTGTGGATTGCAGTCTCGACGAGCTCAAGAATCGGGTCAAGAAGCTGCGGGTGATTTTCCCCGAGCGGACGCCGGAGGACCTATACCTCATGGACATTATCCGCCGGCAGGCGATGGGCCGGGAGATGGTCCTGACCGTCGCCAACTGGAACCCGCAAAAGCAGGCCATCCTGGAGACCTTTGGCCCGGAGAGTTGGACCGAGATGCCGATGACGCTGGAAGACATCTTCATCGAATGTACCCGGCCGGCGTCGGCCGTCGTATCGTTGGAAAGCGAGGTGTAATGTGCTGACCCTGATCGAGCGAGAGATTCGAGACCACCTGCTCTACGCCGCGTTGCCCTGTTTCTTCAGCGCGGTCATAATCTGCATTGCGGCCATGTCGTCCTGGTGGGGCATTCCGGCGCCGATCAGCCTGGCGATGGCGGCCAACCTGACGATTGGGCTGTTCATCGGCCTATGCTGCCTGGGGGTTGCCCAGATGTACGCGGATCGGGCGGGCCGGGTCTCCGTCCTGCTCTCCACGCTGGCGGTCACACGCGGCCAGATCTTCCTTGCCAGGGTTCTCGCGGGCCTGCTGATCCTTCTGGTCGCCGTGATTCCGTTGGTCATCATGGCTCTCATTCTCCCCGGCCAGATCATCTCGCAGGCGTCGTCCTACCACCAGTTGGTTGCTGCGATCTCCATCACGATTTCGTTGGCAGGTTTTGCCTGCTACGCCATCGGGTTGCTGGTCGGCTGGCAGACGAACCGGGCCTGGATGCTGGCCGGCGGTGTTCTGCTGATGGCTCTGACGGCGTCTTTGGTCTGGATTAAGGGGTTTGGCGTCGATGCGATGGCGGTCCTGTTGCTGTTGATTGCGGCGCTGTTGGCTCGCACCTGGTCCCAGTTCGTTTCCACGTCTTTGTAGGGCAGGAATCATGAATACATCGAGACGATACCTTCTGAATGCCCTGGCGACGGGTGCGATCGCGACGATTCTGCTGTGCACAGGTTTGTTCTGGGCCCGGTGGCAGTGCAGTTTCAACCGGCATCTCCTTCTGCCCCCTTCGGCTCGTGACGTTGTCATCCATCCGTCGCGTCACGTCGATAGCGAGGAGGACGCCGACCCGAATCTGGTGGCGCCATCCACTGTAACAGCCGCCATGGGGGAGACTCAGCGTTTCTTCTACGGTCTTGGCGCCTCGCAGTATCTGGGCTCGCATGCGTTCCCTGGAGCATCCGTCGAGTGGCGGTGGCTGGGCCGTCTGCGGGATGACCAATTGGACGAGGAATCGCTCGGTTTTGACCCATCGTTGGGCCTGTTCATCTACGAAGGGGTGGACCCCGACAGCAAAGCGATGCGCCGCAAGTTCCGCCACTACGCGGGACCGAACGGCACCGGCGACAAGCCCGACGAGAAGCTGGGGCGATTTGTCTCTCCGATCACCGATCCCTACGCTGGATCGTCGTCGTTCGTCTATGATCGCGGGCAGAGGAGGTTCTTCGCCATCCAATGGGACGCCAGAGGATCGTCCGTCCGGAAAGGCCCGGAATTGGCGGATGCGAACAATCATCACCCGGTCCAGATCGGGTCTGTCGCCAAGAACTTCGGGGCGATCCATATGGCGGTTCCGTGTCCGACGAATGTCGAATCCCCCGTCCTGACGCAGTACTTCGGAAAAGACCGAATGTTGGTCCTCGATGCCTCCGGGCGGATCGATCTGCTCGACGTGCAGATGCTCCAGATCGTTGGCGCCACGGGTCGTCTGCCGACGCCGACGCCGCCTTTCGGCGTTGCTCGGCAAGTCACGCCGGATGATGTCGTCGCCTATTTTGCGCTTCCCTACGGCGTATGTTCAAGCGGGCAGGGGGATCGGTGGGTCTATCGAGGCTGTGCCGTTGCGACGCTGTCTCGGGAGATGCTGGCGGTGCAGGTGGCGTGCTACGATCCCAATGGCAGGGTCATCGAAAGTGATGGGACGGCGGTCTCCGAATATGGCAAATCTCCATCGGGCAGGGTCGGAGAATCCTCGATACCCTCTGCGGCAGCGGCCTATTACTACCTTCGGAACGCTCGATCTCTGACCTGGGCGAAGCTGATCCTGGAGAACCTGCATCCGCCGGTGTTTGTGGTCGCATCCTATTTCACAGGTCCGCACCAGGAGGCGACAGCCGGCTATCGATCGGTGTTTCTGATGCCGGACTCGTTCGTCGCCACGATCGCCAGGGCGGGCGGGGACGTGACCTGGTGGGGAAAACTGGCGTGGGCGTTCTGGCATATGATGCCCGGTTTGTGCTTTTTCTGGGTGCTGGCCGTGCGGGTGACCCGCGATGCGGCTGGTATTGGACTGACCAGGAACGCCAGGATGCTCTGGATTGTGGCAACGGTCGTCTTCGGCCTGCCGGCGTATGTCGCATATCGTTTGACGCGGCCGAAAGTAACGCTGGTCACATGCGTCAACTGCGGCCTGGGTCGTCGGCCGGACAGGGAGAAATGCCATCATTGCGGCAGCGTGTGGGTTGTGCCCGAGCTGGTTCCGCCGGCATGGCGGGTGCTCGGCGAGCCGGAGCAGGCCGACGCGACCTTGTCCTCTTCGGTGGATCAGCCGAACCAATCATCGCTGTGATATTCCCGTTACCCCCATCGGGTTGGCGGCCTTATACAGGCGAGGACTGATCCGATGTGTGACAATAGTGAATACATCCAGTTTCTTGACGGGGCGAGGTCGGGCGACCGGATCGCAATGGGCCGGCTGGCCGTGCTGGTCTGGGAGCGGCTGTACCCGTTCGCATTGCGGACCACGCTGGACCGCGACGCCGCAGAGGACATCGTCCAGGAAACGCTCCTCGCCATGCTCCGTCGGCTTGGCTCGCTCCGGGACGACCAGCGATTTTGGCCCTGGATTTACCGGATTGCCTGGAGCAAGACCCGCAACCGCCTCCGCCACCGGCGACTGCAATTCCTCTACGAGCGGGCGATGCTCCTCGGACGGGATGCCGAGGGCGACGCCTGCTGTAGTGACATCGGCCCGCTGGACGCCCAGGTCCGCGAGGAGACGCTGCGGGAGGTCTCCGCGGCTATCGCCCAACTCAACCGCCAACAGCGTGACACGCTGCGTCTGCGGTGTTACGAGGATCTGCCCTATACGGAAATCGCGGCGCGAACGCAAACCACGCCGCAGATGGCCCGCATCCACTTCCATCGGGCCAGAAAATCGCTCCAGAAACACCTCGCCTGTCGAGTGTGACGCAGATCATGGTATCGCACGCAGAACGAAACGAGGCAGGTCTGAGACCTGCCTCGTCGTTGTGCGATTGTGTTGTCGAACGGGTGTTCGTCAGGGCCAGAACCGGCGGAGGTAGTCGATGCTCTTCTTCGCGATGGTTTCGGCGTCGGGGTCGTACTTGAAGACTTCGACCGAGAGCCATTTGTCGTAGCCGATGTCGCGGACCGCCTCTGCGATGGGTGTGTAATCGACCTCGCCCATGCCGGGGCCGTAGAGGTTCGGGTCGTTGACGTGGAAGTGACCCACGTCCGAGGCCTTCACCGAGCGGATGATCGCTGGTACCGGTGTCCCCTCGGAACACATCGCCTTGACGTCGAGATGGATCTTGAGACTTGGGTGATTCACCTCGCGGACCAGCTTCATGCCCTCTTGAACCGTGTTGATGAAGTTCGTCTCGGCAGGGGCCAGCGGCTCGAAGCAGATCGTCAGGCCCAGCTCTTGGGCCCGTTCGACCACGGAGGCCAGCAGATCGACCGCCCGTTTCCAGACGCCTCGTTTCGTCTGGTTCTCCAGGATATTGCGTTGCTTGGGCGAGCCCAGGACGAGGACTTTGCCGTCGAGGTCCTTGCACAAGTCCAGCAGGGCGGCGAGATAATCGCGTGTCCGCTGCCAGGTGGCCTGGTCCGGCGTGGTCATGTGCAGGTCCTTGGGTCCCGCGAACAGCCAGTGCAGACCGACTGTTTCAAGGCCGTGGTCCTCGATGGCCTTGCGAGTCTCCTTGCGTTTAGCTGCGGAGATCTCGGTGGCCGAGGGCCCCAGCGTGAACGGGGCGATCTCGATGCCGTGATAGCCGAGCTGGGCCGCGACCGAGGCGACCTGAGCCATCGATGTGTTTTCGAACATCTCGTTGCAGAGCGCGAACTTCATTCGTCACCAATGGATTAAGGATAATTGATGATGGATGATTGGAGAAGGAGGGCGAGCCTGCCTTTCTCCATCATCCATCATCCCTTATCAATCATCAATTCCTCAGACCTGTTCCGGGACCACGAACGGCTCGCGGTAGTTGCGTTTGATGAACAGGTTCGCGAGGTCGCTGTTCTCGCCCACGTACCGTTCTGCCTGCGGGTCCATCGTCAGGACCGGGCCCAGCGTGATCGGCTCTTTCGCCAGGTCCACCTCGTTGGCGGCCAGATGTTCGAGCATCCGGTTGAACGAGTCCATCATTTCGGCGTTGTCGCCGATGGTGGTTTTGATCTCCTCGACTGTCGCCTTTTTGCCCAGGCGATAGGAGGTGTTCGCCATATGGCACAGGGCGGCCGAGAGGTGTCCGATCTCAATATCCGCGTTCAGATCGCTGACCTTATGGCTGCGGACTGCGGCGATGAAGTTCTCGTGGTGTCCGGCGCCGCCTCGGCCGCTGAACTGCTTGACCTTTTTGCCGTCGTTGTCGTAGACCCAGCCGCCGCCGTCGTCGGAAACGAAGTAGCCGCCCTCGCATTGCAGGCAGTTACCGACGCGCGTACCACGGAAATGATCCATGGCTCTGTCGTCTTTCTTGCGAGGTAGCCCGCGGACTTCGAAGATCAGCGGCGCCGGCTTGTAGTTGAAGAAGGCGATCTGCGTATTGGCGGTTTCGCCCACGTCGCCGGTCTCCCCGACGCCGAACCGGCCGCCGATGCTGAAGCATTGGGTCGGCAGGCCCGGATCGCCGAGCGCCCAGCGGGCGATGTCCATCTCGTGCGGGCCCTGGTTGCCGATGTCGCCATTTCCGGTATTCCACATCCAGTGCCAGACGTAGTGCAGTTGCTCGCGATGGAGCGGGACCATGTCGGCGGGGCCGCACCAGAAGTTGTAGTCCACGCTGGCGGGCACGGGTTTGGGCCCGTTGGTTCCCATGACGATTCCGTTGGTGCCGGGACCCCGGCCCTTGTAGCAGAATCCGCGAGACCAGAGAACCTTGCCGAGGTTGCCCTCGCGGATCCACTGGTACGCGGCGGGATGGGCCTCGGAGGACCGCTTCTGCGTGCCGATCTGGACGATGCGGTTGTACTTGCGGGCAGCCTCCACCATCTTGCGGCCTTCCCAGATCTCGTGCGAGGCCGGTTTCTCGATGTAGACATCCTTGCCCGCCTGGCAGGCCCAGACCGTCGTGAGGGCATGCCAGTGGTTCGGTGTGGCGGACGTGATCGCGTCGATCTCCTTGTTGTCGAGCAGCTCTCGCATGTCCGTGTAGGTCTGGAGCTTGACGCCGTTGTCCTTTTCGAAACTCGCAGCCCTCTTCTCGACGTGGTCGCGGTCGGCGTCGCAGATCGCCACGAGTCGCACGCCCGGGATCTTGCTGAAGTAACCCATGTGGCCGCCGCCCTGGCCACCGACGCCGATGATGCCCAGGCGGATGTCGTCGTTGGCTCCGAGTACCCGGGAGGCGGGGCCGGCCATTGCCAAGCCGGCGCCTACGGCCATCGAACTACGGATGAAATCACGACGTGTCAGTCTGCTCATGTCTGGTCCTTTCTGTTTGATGATGGATGACGGATAATTGATGATTTCGGAGGAAGCCTGGACCGCTTCGACAAGGATCCATCATCAATCGTCCATAATCAATTACGATCCGGCGTACTCCGCATAGCGGTTCGCCACGTCGCCTTGCTTCGCGTCGCCCTTGTGAATGTAGAAACGATACTTGAACGTCACGCTCTCGCCGGCGGGGATGACCAAGTCGCCGGTGCCGGCAGGCTTCTTCTCGAAATCGTGGATGCCGAACGGGTTGGCCGCATACAGGCCATAATCCCGCACGTGCCACCAGGTCGGGTGGCGAGGGTTGCTCGGATGGTCGAAAATCGCGACGCCGACGACCTCGTCGTTGAGCGGGCCGTAGTAATCGCACCATTTGGCGCGTTTGCCCCACGTGTCGCCGTCGGTCTGGCCCTCGCTGTTGATGATGTGTCCTTTTCCGACTTCCCCCTTGAGTCGCAGGGGGGGGGCCAGGCGGATTCCCATGGACCCTTCCTTTGTGTCGCCCATCGTCACCTGCCCATTCGAAGCGTGGATTGTGACCTCGAAATCCATCATCTGGGCGCTGGGCGTGTTGTAGAACCGGTGCGTCCGCGTGTCGGTGCAGACGAGTTCGCCGTTGGGGGCGACCCAATTGTTTTGAGAGGTGAGCACGCCGACCTGGGGCCCGGAGGTGACCTCAGTGAATCTGTCGTGGACGATCTTGCCCTTGTCGTCCGCCCAGAAATCGACGCCGTTGACCGCGCCGTGCGTGTACCACAGGGACTTGTGATGCGGATGGTCGTGCGCTTCGTTCGGGCCGTTGCTCATCGGCCAGTGCCGGATCACGGGTACGCCGGTCGGCCCGATGACCGGATAGAAGAACGGCCGTTGCGGCTCCTTGAACCGGTACTCCGTGAAGAGCCTGCCGTTAATCTCGACTGTCACGCGGTCGTCTTTCTTGGTGAGCGTGACGCCCTCGGCGGGGGCATTGTCGCCTGCCTGGGCGTTGGTTACCAATTGTTCGAAGAACTGCCGCTGCTCGGCCAGGGCCTTGACGCGGTCTTCGGGCCTGGTTCGCGCCTCCAAAAGGACCCAGCCGGCATAGTCCGTCGCGACCATGAGGTTCATCAGTTCCTGGTAGGGGTAGTCGGCGAGGTTGAGTTCCCGGACGTGGACGGTGTCGCCGAATCGTGGGCGGACGAGCCGGAAGTTGTAGGCCAGTCCCTCGCCTTCGAGGTCCTGGCTGTTGCAGTTCCAGCAGACCGAGACGTTTGGATTGTCCGCGACGTCCATAATGGCCTTGATCGTGGGCAACAAAGAGCAGCCGCCGTGAACCTCGAGGCGAACCTGCTGATCGTAGTCGGCTGCGAACTCGCCCAGCTCGTTGAGCGAGCGGCCGATCTGCTCGATTGTCTTTTCGTAGGGCACGCCCTTGGGCAGGTCGTTGGGTTTGACCTTGACGCCCGAGGCGCCGCAGTCGTGCGCGAGCTTGATGTATTGCTTGGCGCCCGCGATCTCCTTTGCGAGACGGTCCGAGTCGGGGTAATGAAACGCGAAGTTGGTCCCGAGTCCAACGAGCGTCACCCGACTGTCGGCAAATCGCTTCTTCACGTCGCGGCGTTGCGATTCCGTCAGGGCGGACTCCACGCCGTGGGCATGTTCGGTCCGCAATTCCACCCCCAACACCCCGGTTTTCTCGCAGTTGGCGATTAGCGTCGGCAAGTCCCAATCCTGCCCCCACAGGTACGTTACAAGCCCAAATCTCATCTTCGATGTTGGCTTGTCGGCCGCGACGACCCACCCGAGCGGACCGGCCGCCACGATCCCTGCGCCGAGAGCCACTGAATTCCGGAGAAACTCCCGGCGTGTGCTGTGAACATCGCCCATTCTGCGGCCTTTCAAAGAAATGCCCGGTTTGCATTGTACAGACGCATTATCCGGGTCGAAAATTGCAGTGTCAAGGCATTTTGGCAGGATGGAGAGACCACATGTCCGTGCGGGCCGGCGGAAATGGAAGTCTGGGACCTTGGGACGCAGGCAGGGCTTTACATCGCGGCCGTTGTGACGCGGCGATGCGTTATCTTCTCTGTTCCGACATGTCCCATCGCAGGGGAAGATGTGCTCAAGCTGCGTTGGGGCGTAACGCCCGGTTCTTGGGCTCGACGGCCCTGGTCCTGGGGATTCGTCGCAAGGAGAACCGATAGCTCACGTAGATGGCCAGTCCGTAGAATACGATGTCGAGCGGCTGAACCGTGTCGATCAACAGTCGGACAATCGCCGCAGGATTGACTCGCATCAGAACGGAGGTTGTGGCGAGTCCCGCGTCGCGGGCGATGAACATGCAATTGGTCAGGTGACTGCCGAGGAGGCAGCCGAAGACGACCAACGCACCTCCCAGATAGCCGAACGACCTGTTGAGACCTCGCCCCAAAGCGCGAACCACGCCGCCCACGACGAAGCCCAGAGGAATCGCCATCCACGCGAGATGGACGTTTATCATCGTGGTGACTATCGCCCAGAGCATGGCTCCAACCACAGCCGCCAGGAGGCCGCCAGCTACGGCAATGGGAAGACATGGCGTGTCTCGCCGCTTCAGGATTGTCTCTTTGTCTGTGGAGGAAATTGAGGGCGACTTCAACGGTGCTGTCCTGTCTCGCGAGTCGCTCGCCTGCGTACCGTCGTAAATGGACAGCATGCCCGCCTCATCGGTCATCTCCATCACGGCCACTTGTGGCTGTGCGATGCTCAGCCGGGGTCTTCCGCTGGGAGCGGGACGCTCGGACGCAGATTCCTTGGCATTGGTCTGCGCAACATCGGACAGGCATCGTCGCTGTGCCTTGGACTCAGGTTGGGGTTCCTCCGGCCGGTCCTGGATGTCGGAGAGCCGTTTGCGCCGCGGTTTGAGTTGCATTCCCGTTTCGTCCGAGGAGGCGGACGCCGGATTGACGTCGACCAGGGATTCCGTGTCCGTGGTTGCATCCGCCTGTCGGCGACGCTTGCCGAAACCCAGCGCCATGATTGACCTCCTCCGTCGAAAAAGGAACAAGACGGACGTACTGCCCCCACGGGAGGATCTCCGTGAGGTGGAAGTGAGGTCCGCCGTCTCCGACCCAAGTTATCGGTCCCCTGGCTCGCCGAACGCCCGACGTGAGAAAGGACCGCTCTCCTTAAGAGATAAGAAATGACGATGGTCACGCCAAACGGCAAGCAAGCGGTGCGGCGAGTTGTGCCGCCTTTTGGGTGGAGTTGCCCGGTTGCCTCGCCGATAAGATAGGTACAGGTCGGACTTCGTGCATTCGTCGATCGCATCGGTGATGGGGCCACGTCGAGGGACTTGACGCCATACCGATGTATACATAGAATTGCACTGGTTGATTGTGGATTGGAGAACATTATGGGTCTGAGAGGCGTTGTGCTCGCGGGTGGCACCGGGTCGCGGCTGCGGCCGCTGACCAAGGTGACCAACAAACACTTGCTGCCGGTGGGTCCCAAGCCCATGATCTACTACCCGATCGAAAAACTCACGGGTGTCGGCATTGAAGAAATCTTGATCGTCACAGGCGTCGAGCACATGGGCAGCGTGGTCGGGTCGCTTGGCTCGGGCCGGGAGTTCGGCTGTCGGTTCACGTACAAGGTCCAGGATGAGGCCGGCGGGATCGCGCAGGCCCTCGGACTGGCGGAGAACTTCGCGAACGGCCAGTCGCTGGCGGTGATTCTCGGGGACAACCTCTTTCAGTCGAGTCTCAAGCCGCACGCGGAGCGATTCCTCGCCCAGGGCAGCGGCGCGCGGCTGCTGCTCAAAGAAGTGGCGGACCCCTGTCGTTTCGGCGTGGCCGAGATCCGCGACAGCAAAGTCGTCGGCATCGAGGAGAAACCCAGGCAGCCCAAGTCCAATTATGCGATCACCGGCATCTACTTCTACGACGGAGAGGTCTTCGACGTCATTCGGACGCTCAAACCCTCCGGCAGAGGGGAACTGGAAATTACTGATGTGAACAATTGGTACATCCGCAAAGGCCGGCTCGCCTGCGATCCTCTGGAAGGCTGGTGGACGGATGCAGGCACGTTCGATTCGCTGGTGCGTGCGAACGAACTGGTTATCAAGGAGCCGCCGCAATGACAAAATGTATTTTGCCGATGAAGGCCGTCCTCGTGGACGAGGGCCTGATCGTTCGCAGCACCGGCCGTCTGATCGAGGGCGCCGGCGTTCGTCGCGCCAAGGTGATTCCCGACGAGCGGGGCCGGCTTGGAGAGATCCTCCGCAACGACGATCCCTGGTTTGAGAAGTTCGGCCAGGTCTATTTCACCACGACGTATCCCGGCGTGGTCAAAGCCTGGCACTATCACGCCAAGCAGTTCGACCATTTCTACGTAATTCGCGGCCTGGTGAAAGTCGGGCTGTACGACGCGAGACCCGAGTCGCCCACTCAGGGCACGGTCAACGAGGTCTACCTTGGCGAGCACTGTCCAGGTCTGGTGCGGATTCCGCCGGGCGTGCAGCATGGATGGATGTGCGTCAGTGAGACGGAAGCGTACATCGTCAACCTCGTTTCCGAGGCGTACGACCCCCGGCAGCCGGACGAATTCCGCACTCATCCGCACGACAACGACATTCCTTACGATTGGACCAGGCGGGATGGGTAGACAGATCGTAGCAATGCTCGGGGGACGAGGCATGCTCGGGACGGAGCTGGCCGAACTGTGTCGCAATCGCGGATACGAGATCCGCGTTCACGATCTACCCGAGTTCGATATTTCCGACATCGAGCATCTGAGACGGGCGGTGGACGCGGCGGATGTGATCGTCAACTGCGCCGCCTATACCAACGTGGACGGCGCGGAGAGCCAGCCGCAGCTCGCGCATCGCGTAAATGCCGAGGCGGTCGGCCGGCTGGGCAAACTGGCCCGGGCGGGCGGAAAATGGGTGCTGCACTTCAGCACGGACTTCGTCTTCGACGGCCGGCTGGACCGGCCGTACGTCGAGACCGATGCGCCCAATCCGGTCAGCGAGTACGGCCGGAGCAAGCTGGCCGGCGAGCGGCTGCTGGGGTCGAGCGGATGCGATCATTGCATCATGCGTCTCCAATGGACGTACGGCGCCAACGGCAACAATTTCATCACGAAGCTCGTCCGTCGCGCTGCCGCTGGAGGGACGGTCTCTGTGGTCGACGACCAGGTTGGCGCGCCCACCGCGGTCGGCGAGGTGGCCAGGGCCGCGTGCAAAATGATCGAGGGCCGGGTCCCGGGGCTCTATCACTTCGCGGCCGCCGGGTATGCAAGCCGCTATGACGTGGCGGCGTTCGTCTTCGAGCGTCTGTCGCTGCCGGCCCAATTGCAGCGATGCCGGACGGCGGATTACCCGTCGCCGGCCGCCCGGCCGTTGAACAGCCGATTCGATTGCAGCAAGATCCAGGCCCTGCTGGACGAGCCCATCGCTCCCTGGCAGGAGCCGCTGGCACACTATCTGAGGCAACTATGAAGAACCTTCTCGTCACAGGCGGCGCGGGCTTCATCGGGAGCAACTTCGTCCGGATGGTGCTCGCGGAGCATCCCGAGATCCACGTCGTGAACCTCGACAAGTTGACCTATGCGGGCAACCTGGAGAACCTCGCCGATGTCCAGGACTGCGACCGGTACGAGTTCGTGCATGGGGACATCCTCGACGGTCCGCTCGTCGACAAGCTGCTCAAAGAACGACAGATCGACGCGATCGTGAACTTCGCGGCCGAAAGCCATGTAGATCGCTCCATCACCGGGCCCAAGATCTTCATCGAGACGAATGTCACCGGGACGCTGACGCTCCTGCAGGCGGCTCGCGACAGGGGCATCGAGCGGTTCCTCCAGGTCTCGACCGACGAGGTCTACGGATCGCTCGGCTCGGAGGGCAAGTTCACCGAGCAGACGCCGCTGAGCCCGAACTCGCCCTATTCCGCGAGCAAGGCCTCGGCGGACCACCTGGTCCGCGCGTTCGGCCACACCTTCGGCCTCAAGTACAACATCACGCGGTGCTCGAACAACTATGGGCCGTACCAGTTCCCCGAGAAGCTCATTCCATTGATGATCCACAACGCGCTGAATGACAAGGAGCTGCCCGTTTATGGCGACGGCCTCCAGGTCCGCGACTGGCTCTACGTCTACGACCACTGCGCCGCGATCTGGCGGGTTCTGGAGAAGGGGACCCCGGGCGAAATCTACAACATCGGCGGCTGCAACGAGAAGACGAACCTTGAAGTCCTCGACATCATTCTGAGCCGGGTCAACAAGCCCAGGAGCCTGATCCGCCACGTTACGGACCGGCCCGGCCACGACCGCCGGTACGCCATCGACGCGAGCAAGATCATGGCGCAGCTCGGCTGGAAGCCCTCCGTCACCTTCGAGCAGGGCATCGCCAAGACCATCGAGTGGTACCTGAGCAACGAGAAGTGGCTGGCTGGCGTCGTCTCCGGCGCATACCAACAATATTACGACAAGATGTACGCCAACCGTTGAGCGATTCCGCTCAGATCGGTCCTTACGATGCGCTGACCCCGACCACTGTGATACCCAGCTCATTGGCGAGATCCAGCGTCTGCGGTTTGTCGAGGATGAGGGTCTTGCCCGCCTCGACGACGAGGCACTTGCCGCCGCCCGCCGCGAGATCGCGGATCGTCTCGGGTCCTACACAGGGCACGTCGAACCGCATGTCCTGCGCGGGCTTGGCGGTCTTGACGAGGGTCCAGCCGCCGGCTTTGCAGAACTGGCCGGCCCGCTTGATCATCTCCGCGGTCCCTTCGATGGCCTCCACTGCGATGACTTCTCGCTCCTTGACGGCGATGGCCTGACCGATGTCGAGTTCGCCGAGCTTCTTGGCCAGCGGCCAGCCGAACTCGATGTCCTGTTCGATCTGGGTTCCCGGTTTGTGCCGTGTCATGACGCCTGTATCGGCAAGGTATTGTTCGCAATACATCGTGGTGTTCTCCAGAAGGATGCCGCCGCTGGCCAGCTCATCGGCCAGCGCCGTCAGCAGGGTGTCCGTCTGTATCGATTTGCCCCGCAGACGCCAGTAGAAGATTCGAAAGGCCCGCCAGTCGGGCAGGTATCGCAGGATGCGGCACGGCGTGAACAGATGCGACTTCGTCACCTGCCCGACCATGACGGTCTTCGTCACGTTGTGCTTCCTGAGCTTTCGGATCCAACTGCCTGGACGAGCCACCGCGACGGGGTAGAACGTATCGACCTCGTCGGCCAAAGGCTCATCGACGTATCCCGCCAGGCCGACGCAGACGACCCGCAGACCCCGGCTTCGAGCTCCGGCCGCGACCATGAAGGGAAGCCGGCCACCCCCGGCGATCAGGCCGACCACGCCCGGCTCATCCCTGGTTGCGTTGCGTTGAGGTGCGTTCACTCGACATCCTGTTGTCCGGCCGGGTCCGTCGGCCGGGCGTTCATCGTGGCCATGATCTTGTCCAGTTGGCTTTGCAGAGTCCGGATGTCCTGCCGGATCTGGGGCAGGTAGGGAATCATCGCGTATGCGCGTCGGGCGCGATTGACGTCCACAGCGGGGGCCCCAGCCACGGTCTGCCCGTCCGAAATGCTGTTGATGACGCCCGCCTGCGCCGCGACGGTGACGTTGTTGCCGAGCGTGATGTGCCCGACGACGCCGACCTGGCCGCCCAGGGTGCAGTGGTGCCCGAGCGTGGCCGACCCGGCAATCCCCACCTGCGGCACGATGAGACAATGCGGGCCCAGACGGCTGCCGTGCCCGATGGTCACGAGATCGCCCAGCTTGCTGCCGCAGCCGATCACCGTGTCCGAGAGCGTTCCGCGTTCGAGGCTGCACGAGGCCCCGATCTCGACGTCGTCCTCGACAATCACGCGGCCCACCTGCGGGATCTTGTGGTGCACGCCGTTGTGGGTGGCGAAGCCGAATCCGTCGGTCCCGACCGTCGAGTTCGCGTGGATGATGACACGCTGGCCGATCGTGCATTTCTCGTAGACGACGACGTTCGCGTGGATGACCGTGTTGTCGCCGATTTCGGTGCCCTCGCCGATGTACGCACAGGGGTAGATGACGCATCCCCGGCCGATCCGGACGCCGGACGCGATGGTCGCGAAATCGTGGATGTGGCAGTCCTCGCCGATCCGGGCGTCCGGGGCGATGGACGCCCGGGGACTGATGCCGACCGGCGGATGCTTGCGCTGTCCGTACAGGAGCACGAGGACCTGCGTGAACGCGAAGTACGGGTCCTTGGCCACGATCAGCGGCGTGCGGGCTTCCGCGATCTCGTGTCCGACAATGACCACGCCGGCCTTCGTGGTCTCCAACTGTCTCTCGTACTTACGGTTGACCAGGAAACTGATGTCGCCTTCGCGGGCCTCGCTCAGAGTGGCGGCGCCGCTGATGAGGATATCCGGGTCGCCGAACACTCGCCCGTCTACGTGTTCGGCAATCTCACGCAACGTTCGTTTGGGGGTGGAATTGTCCATTGAATCCATCTATCACAAGAATTCGTCCGCCACTCATCTGACGCGTGGCAAACCACATATGATACCCGTCCTCGCCAGGCAGTCAACCGCGATCATAAAATGAGACGTCCACGTCGTTTTGGTGGGCGAGGGGACGCGGCGTCGTTGGCGTCAGAATGCCAGGTTGTCCAGTACAGCCTGTTGCAGTGCGGGGGACGCCTTTTCGGCGAAGCTATCCAGCTCGCCCTGGAGGACGAAGACTCGCGGCCCAAGCGGCTGATAGACGGCCGGGTCGGTGGGCCCGAACAAGGCAACGGTCCGCAATCCCATGCCGGCGGCCAGGTGCGTCACCCCGCTGTCGTTTCCGACGAAGGCGTCCGCGCAACTCAGCAGACCGATCACCTCAGGCAACGACAGATGCGCCAGGCACCGGGTCACGCCGTGAATATGGACTTTCTCCGACGGGCGCAGTCTCTCCACCTCGGCCGGTCCCAGCAGAAAGAGCACTTCGACCTCGGGGCCGCGCAGGATTCGTGCGATGCTCAGGAAGTTGTCCAGGTGCCAGCACTTCTTCTGTCCTCCGCTTCCCGGCTGGATTACCACGAGCCTCTTGGACAGATCGACGCCCGCCTGTTCGAGCAGATCGACGCCGCGGTCCCGGTCCGCCTCCGCCACACGGAGCCGAACGCACTTCTTGTCCACCAGGGCCTTCTCCATGGGTAGGCCACTCTGTTTGGCGAATTGCTGGGTGTAGTATTCTGTGATGTGCTGTCGCTGGGTCTCGACCGGCTTGAGCGGCAGCGTGACCACCTCCGCGCTGTGGCTGCAATTGGCGGTAAAAATGAGATTCTGCTCGAAGTCGCTTCCCGGTTCACCCAGGAACGTGATGATCCACGAGTAGTCCGCGAACAGGTGGATGAGCGGATCCCGGTCGGCCAGGTCGAATCGTGTGGGCTCCACGAACAGCCTGTGCAGGTCCGCCGAGTCCATGGAACGGATGCCATCCACGCAACTCCGCTCCGGCAGGATGCCGACGTAGTCGGCGTGTCCGACGAGATCCACTCCGCCCAGATCCAACGCCTGTCTGACCAGCTCTACCAGGGGCAGGGTCAGAATACAATCGCCCAAGGCGCCGGGCTGCAGGATCACCGCGCGTTTCATCTCTTTGGCCGATTGGGCACTCTGTGCTTCCAGCAAACTCAGAATATCGTTCTCAGCCGCCATCATATCGTATTATATCCTGTGGCGTCCGCAGCCTCAATAGGCAATCTACTGTCCGCGTGGGCCCGGAGCTACGTCGTCGTATGTCGCCTCTGCGCCGCCCATGCGGAATTCGTCGTGGTAGAGCAGTCGGGAGTTCACGGCGTCGCTTGCTTTGGCGGGATTGCCCCAGCCTTTGTACAGGCCCATCTTGAAGAACGGACCCTTGGCGTCGTTGAAGGCGTTCGGGCCGGCCTGGTCGATCACGGCCTTGCCGTCCTTCCACACCGTCAGGAAACCGTCGCTGCCATACGACCATTTCACATGCACGACCCAGTCCGTCCAGACGCCCGTTTCATAGGGACCCAGGTCGTACTCCTGGATGCCGCCGTATTCCCGTCGGCCCGTTTCGAACGTGTTTCTTTTGGCGTCCCAGCGACTTACCCAGCTCCAACGCCCGCCGGTTGTGGACAGGGCCAGCAGGGGATTACGCCACTTTTCGCCGAGGTCGGAATCGGGTATGCCTTGCCACTGTGCGACAATCTCCCAAATCCCGTCGGGGATATACTCCGTCGGCAACAGGATGCTGAACCCGTACCAGTACTCTTTGCCGATCTGGGCCTGAGGACCCATCACTTCGGTTCGATCCGGGTATCGGTCTTTGGTCCTGTCGAGCGAGGTCCGCATTGCGCCGTTGCCTGTTCGGGTCCGATCCTGCACGACGGCGGGCTGGTTGCCCGAGCTTCGCCAACCGGTGAGTCGCTGATCCTCGAAATCGCTGACGAACAACAACACCCGTTCGTTTCGCTTCGGCGCGAGCCGGACGATCCGCAGGGCGATGTCGTCCACATACGTCGGCGCGTGCAACGTTCGAATGCCGCCGTCATGCTGGAACGGCTCGGCCTTTTCGGTCCGGCCGGTCTTGGGGTTTACCCATTCGGCCCCGTACTGACCGGCGGGCAGCTCGAGGCCAAGGTCCGACAGGCCGCTGCCGTTCACGTAGGCTGCGTAGGCCTGGCCGGGCTCGGCCAGCACGCGGACCGTTACATCTTTTGGCAGGGCGCCTTTGACCACCGAATCGTCGGGCTTCATCCGGACGAAGTCGAACCGGTGGATGAACTCTTTGAGGAATTGCAGTTGCCTCTGGAGTTCGGGCCCGCCGCCGCCGGGAGCGTTGATCCGGTTGCTGCCGTCCTCGTGCCCGACTGCGAACGAGTAGTCGAGATTGCTGTAGACCGCGCCGCCGGCGAGGATGAAATCCCAGCCCTCCAGCCGATAGGGTCTGACCCGCTCGTCGCCTGCGAATCCCGTCTCGTCGTCCGCGATCACCCTGTTGAGGTCGTAATTCTCCGCTACGGTAGCGGGCGGCTTGGCGTAGTGAAAGTTGAAGATCGAAACGCGAGGATTCGGGGTCTCGATCTTCTTGCCCTGGTTCGCGATGTTCTGGGCGATGAGGTGCTTGTACTGGAACCCCGCCTCCGCGTCTGCGATGGTCTCGGCGATATGGGCCTGCCAGTCTTCGGCGACGCCGCCGAAATAGGGCTCGTTGCAGATCTCGTAGTAGAGATTGTCGAAGTCCTTCAGGGCCTCGACGATCCGACGGACCATCGCGTCCTGCATGGCCAGCAGGTCCTCGTGCTTGAGCGTGTAGACCTCGGTTCGGGGCATGTCGCCGATGCCGTTGACGTTGTTGCGGATGTTCATTGGACTGAGGTTCCACATCGCGTCCTCGTAGAACGGGCAAAACAGGACCAACTCGACGACGATCCCTCGCTTGGCCGCTTCGCCGACGAAATCCGTCAGGCGTTTGAAGTACGCTGGGTCCCAGCGGGCCAGGTCGAATTTATTGCCGCCTCCGGCGTAGCCGTTCTCGTCGGAGCGAACCCAAGGGCAAATCAGATCGTCCGAGGCGGGAGCGAGGGTGTTCTTCTCGATATTGAACGCGCCCACCGGCTCGCAATAGGCCCCGCTGAAGGTCCGCGTGAGGTTGAAACCATACGATTGAAGCGTGTCCAGATACCGTTTGTAGTCGAACTCGCGGTTCAGTACGGCCCCGTAGTGTTCGCCCGAGGTGAGCAGGATCGTCGGTTTACCCTGCCAGAGGAAATAGTGCGGATTCTCCGGGTGCAGCGAGAGGGGGGCCGCCACGGCCCACGTGGCCACGAGCAGCACAATCGCCGTACTTGCTGAGGAGAATCGGCGGGCTGGAAGCTTTCCTGAGCGCCATCCAAACATAGTTGATCCTTTCTGTCAGCGAAGGTTTCCGTCGACTGCATCTTGTCCATTCGTGTCGATTCGGTGTGCTGGAACGAACTTCTTATCGGACGGTGCGTATTATCCATCAGAGGACAAGTCGCCGTCCAACGTCAAGGATGACGATTGGCGCAGCAGGACAGGGAAGTCTACGAACCGTGCTTTCTTTCTATGCCCCGGTGCTGTTACCCAGAGCCCGGGGTATTTTTTTGTCGTCATTTGTCTTTGGCGCCGTCCTGCTTCTACGCCGGGCCCTGTGACCCGTCGAGGACCTTGATCCGGGCGTTGCGAATCAGGACGTGCTCGGCGCCCCGGCTGAGCTCCTGGAAACCGATATGGCCCTTTCGCGGCCGGTCCTTGACGAGTGGGCACGGTTTTCCGTTGTGTCGCAGGACGAGCTGGTTCTGCTCGTCGAGGTTCAGGTCGTGGATCACCTCGCCGTTCAGCACGATGCGCATGCGCGAGCCCTGGAGCGTTACGGTGTAGGAATTCCACTCCGTGGGCTTGTAGACCTGCTTGCGCGGGGCGATTGCGCGGTAGATTCCGCCGGTGAGCTCGGAATCCTTGGCCTGCGGATTGTAGCGATAGTCGGCCATCTGGAGTTCCATGCCGTCGAAGGCGGGATCGCCGAACAGGGGGACCCGCAGGGCGCAGCCGCTGTTGCCGGTGGGACCCAGCTTGAAATCGAACTTCAGGATGAAGTCGCCATATTGTTTTTTGCTGAGCAGCCAACTCCCTCGCGGCTCGCCGCCGTGCAGGATACCGTCCTGGAGGACCCATTTCGTGTTCGGGTTCGTGGGCGGCTGGTTCACATCGCTCCAACTCCGCACCAACCAGCCCTCCAACGTGCCGTCCTTCAGAAACAGCGGCATGAATCCCTCTTCTTCCTTGGACTCCGCGGCCGACATTGCTGTGCACAAGGCCAACAGCGCTGTGGCAACGGCCAGTTTTACGCGAGTGTGGTGAATCGTCATTGTTCGACCTCCTGTGTAATCCTGCGTTTGGCCATTCGGCAGCCTCATGGGCTTCCGGCTGCCCTCGATCGCAGCCATTTTATTGCTTCGTGAGATGCCGATCAACGAGAACCTGGACGGGACCGGCCATCGCAGGTACGCCATGGGGCTTCCCCTGCAGGCATCGACAGGGTACACTGACCACCGTGTTGGCGAATGCATGCGAAATAGATTGTGAGAGGCCATGAAGAAGACAGTCGTGCTTGCGGGAGTCCTCGCGTCCGTCCTGGGCGCAGGGTGCCACGAACGAGCCAGGATGAGCCAGGAAACAGAGGTCTCTCTAACCGGGGAGGAGATCCAGATCATTGTGCGGACGGAGGAACTGGGCAGACAGGTCTATCTGCACGACCAGTCCGCAGCCAGGGCGACGAGTCTCCTGTATGCGCGGGGTGTAGACCTGATGGAAATAGGCACCCGGGGCTGGATCACCGAGGACACGCCGGATGGCTGCGCTGTGACGTTCGTGGCCGACGAGCCGGAACCGTGGCGGTCGGTTTGCCGCGTTACATTTGCTGGTCGCGAGGAGCCGAACATCATCCTGATCGACAAGGACCTCACGGAGACCCAGTCCGCCATGTTCAACGCGAGGGAACTGGTTCTGGGCATTGTGGAGTACCCGTGTTCCGATGCGTATAACACGGTTGTGATTCCGCGGGAGGGCGACCCGGGCTGGCTGGCGTACGCTCTGGCGGCGACGAGCGATCCGAATCTCCTCCTCGTTGGGGGACACTATCGCGCCACGATGTCCGCAGACGGCCGAACCATCCTGGAACAACGGAATTTCACGAAGGAATGTCTGGTCCTGAAGAACCCGAAGGGCACGGAGGCTGATGCCGATTCGACCGCCTATACAGTGGGACATATCCTCGACGTTCGGCCGACCGAGATTCATGTGTTCCTGAATCTTTTATGCGGCCGGCCGTTGTACGTCGTGACGGTGGACGGCAGGCTCTGGCGTATCGACAACGGCAAGATTCGGCTCCTGAAGGTGCCTGCCGAAAACGGGTAACCTCCCTTCGATGGGGCAGATGTCCCCGGCACGAAACAGTTCCATTGATGATTGGGCGTTCGAGTCGTACAATGGACCGGCTGTCCAGCGATGCGCTGGGGCGTTGGCCTTTGGGAGATGCAGTATGAATCGACAGGTATCGAGACGGCAAGTGCTCGGCACCGCGGCGGCGTTGGCTGTGCCCTGTGTGGTTTCCTCTCGCGTGTGGGGTGCCGGCGCGCCGAGCCGACGGATCACGATGGGGGCCATCGGTCTGGGCAATCAGGGTCTGCACAATCTCAAGAGCTTTCTGACCTTCGACGACGTGCGGGTGCTGGCTGTCTGCGACGTCGATGCGGGCCACCTCCAGCGGGCGAAGGAGACAGTGGACGCCGCCTACGACAACAAAGACTGTGCGACGTACAGAGACTTTCGCGATCTCCTTGCGCGGGCGGATCTCGACACGGTCCTGATCGCGACGCCGGACCATTGGCACGCGATCCTGGCCATCGAAGCGGCCAAAGCCGGCAAGGACGTCTACTGCGAGAAGCCGATCTCTCTGACGGTCGCCGAGGGCCGGGCGGTCGTCAAGGCGATGAGCCGGTACAACGCGGTCTACCAGAGCGGCACGCAGCGGCGGAGCATCGGGTGCTTTCGGTTCGGCGTGGATATCGCCCGCAGCGGCGTGCTCGGCGAGCTTCAGACGCTGCATTGCTATTACCACAACGGCCCGACCTGTCCGGTGCAGCCGGTCGAGCCGGTTCCCGAGGGATTTGACTACGACATGTGGCTCGGCCCCGCGCCGTTCGAGCCCTACACCGCCCGACGGTGCCACGGCACGTTCCGCTGGATCTACGACTACTCCGGCGGCCAACTCACCGATCTCGGCGCGCATTTTGTCGACCTGGCCCAGTGGGCCCACGGCGACGAGGCCACGAGTCCGACGCAATACGACGGCTGGGCCGAGTTCCCCAGGGACGGCCTGTGGAATACGCCCGTGCGATTCGAGGTCGTCGCGACCTATCCCGACGGCGTCCAGCTCGTCATGCACGACGAGACCGAGCCGGGCCGGGGGCCGCGAGGCAACAAGTACGTCGGCACGCAGGGGTGGGTGAGCGTCGACGACACGGGCAAAGTCACCGCCTCCAGCGACGCCATTCTGCGGAGGTTGAACGCCGCCCAGCGGGGATACGAATTCATGGAGGGGCACCATCGCGACTTCCTGCAATGCGTTCGGACGCGGGCCCGGACGATCGCGTCGCCGGAGGTGGCCCACCGCTCGGCGACGACCTGTCACATCGCCAACATCTGCCTGCGCCTGGGCCGCAAACTCCAGTGGGACCCTGTAGCGGAACGATTCCTCCACGATCCCGAGGCGGATCGGATGCTCGCCCGTGCCCAGCGCAGTCCGTGGAGGTTGTCGTAGCCTGGGATAAGGGCTGAGGGGGGTTACAGGTTCTTGTGTTCGGGCTGGCCGTTGCCGTCCGCGTCCTGCCGGTCGTCGGCCTGGAA
>CAZDTD010000055.1:0-22414 GCA_964507995.1 uncultured Pirellulales bacterium
ACGCTCGACTTGACCGGCGTTTCGTTCGAGGACGGCGTCGCCTTCGGCTTCCGTGGCAGCCGTGTCGAGAGCCTGCCTCCCGGCGGTTTTGTCCTGGTGGTGCAGAACGAGGCGGCCTTCGCATCGCGATATGGTATGGGACTGGCCGGCCTGATCGCTGGCGAGTACGACGGCAAGCTGGCCAACGACGGTGAGACCCTGCGTCTGGTGGATTTCTGGAACGGGACCATCGCCGAGTTGGGTTACAGCGACGACTGGTTCCCGAGCACCGACGGCAACGGCTTCTCGCTGACCCTGATCGATCTGCAAAGCGACCCTGCCGCATGGAGTGAATCGGCCTCCTGGCGACCCAGCGCGACTGTCGGAGGTTCTCCCGGCCGACTTGACTGACGGGCGACCAGCTTGCCGGCTTCAAGAATGATGATGAGACATCTCTTGTGCAACTTGGTTGCACGTACTCCGCGGCTTCGTTAGAATCGACGCCATATCAGGGCAAGTATCCACATTGGCTCCAGGAAAGGATCAAGACGTGGCAAACCAGAAGAACAAACCAGCGAAGGACCAAGGCATGTCCCAGGGTCGAAGAGCATTTCTGAAAGCGACGGCGGCATCGGTGGCGTTGCCTTACCTGATTCCGGCGTCCGCGATGGGCAACGATGGCCGGCCCGCGCCGAGCAACCGCATTGTGATGGCCGGCATCGGCCTGGGCAACATGGGCAGCGGCGACATGAGTTCGTTCCTCGGCCGCGACGACGTCCAGTACGTCGCCGTGTGCGACGTGAAGAGGGATGTCCGCGACGCCCGAATGAACCAGGTGAACGGAAAGTACAACAACAAGGACTGCAAGGCCTACAGCGACTTCCGCGAAGTCATGGCTCGCAGCGATATCGACGCGCTGCACTGTGCCACGCCGGATCACTGGCACGCGATCATCGTGATCGAGGCCTGCCGCAACAGCAAGGACATCTACTGCCAGAAACCCGAGACCAAGACCCTCCGCGAGGGCAAGCTGATGGTCGAGGCCGCCCGGCGGTACAGCCGGGTCGTCTCCGGCGGCAGCCAGCGCGTGCTCGAGGACTATCGCAAGATCGTCGACGCCTGCTGGAGCGGCAGCAAAGGCCGGGTCAAGTCGATCAACGTGAACGTGGGACCGTTCCCAAAGGAGTGCAACAAGGCCGGCGAACCGGTTCCCGACGGTTTCGACTGGGACATGTGGCTGGGACCCGCACCCTGGGCGCCGTACCATCCCCATCGGTGCAGCGGAAGCTACAACATCGACGGCACGAGCTGGCGGTCGTTCAAGGACTACTCCGGCGGCGGCATGACCGACTGGGGCGCCCATCACTTCGGCGGCGCGACCTTCGCCATCGACGTCCGGGAACTCGAGCCTGAGGAAGTGATCTTCCACAACGAAAACGGCCAGAAGTACGCGACGTGCCGCTATCCGGACGGCAAGCTCCTCCACCACAATCACCCGGGCCGGGGCAACCTGGACGTGGAATACACGACCGAACAGTGCCCCTCGAAGCCGGTCCCCGGTTACGCCGGAACCGGCGGCATCTACGGCGACTTCATCGACTGCGTCAAGACGCGCAAGAAGCCGTTCCGCGACATCGAATTCGCGGTCCACACCGCGACCGTGTGCCATCTGTTCCTCATTGCCTACGAGCTGGAACGCTCGCTCAAGTGGGACACGGCCAAACAGCAGTTCGTTGGCGACGACGAAGCGAACCGCCTTGTCGACGTCGCAAGAAGAGAGCCGTGGGTGATTTGAGGACGCGACTGTCGCGTCAAGGAGACTGATATGACGAGTGAACAGACTGCAAAAATGACATTGGCGGCCGGAGCGGCCGCTGGGGTTGCCGCCCAGGCCATTGCGCAGGCGGATTCCGCTGCGGTGGACAAGGCGTTCGAGACGCTCAAGACATACGATTGGGGCGCGGACCGCGGGCTCTTGAACCCGATCGACCAGGCGATCAACGCCACGTATGGCGATGCCGCCGCACGCGCGGCGCTGGAGAAAAGATTGGTGGGCGCGCTTTCCGGCGGCCTCTCGCGATCGGCGCAGGACTACGTATGCCGCAGGCTGAGAGTTGCAGGTACGGCCCAGTCCGTCCCGGCCCTCGCCACGCTGCTGCCGGCCGAGGGGACCTCGCACATCGCGCGGTACGCTCTCGAACGCATCGCGGACGAGAAGGCGGCCCAGGCGTTGCGGGATGCGCTGCCCCAGGTCGACGCCAAGCTCAAGCCGGGCCTGATCGGCTCGCTGGGCAAGCGTCGCGACGCCAAGAGCATCGAGGCCCTTTCGAAGTTTCTCGGCGACTCCGATAGCGGGATTGCCCTGGCCGCGGCCCATTCGCTGGGCCTGATCGGCACGCCCGCTGCGGCCAAAGAGCTGAGCAACTTCGCAAAGAAGGCGCCGGCCGGGATGAAGATGCCGGTGGCCGACGCCATGTTGATCTGCGCCGAGCAGTTGCTGGCCGATGGCCAGAAGACTGAAGCAGTGGCGTTGTACAAGGAGCTTCAGGGCAAGGATCAGCCCGCGCCTGTCAAGGTTGCCGCCATGAAAGGCATGGTGGCCGCCACGACCCGGAAGTAAAGCCTGACAAAAGGCAAGAAATGACTCAAGGAACGGGCCCGCATCGCCAGAAGGTTGGTGCGGGCCTTTCATCATACATGAGTTCTCATCCCGTGCTCTTGCGTTCCAGAACGACCACGGAACGCGGTGTGACTTCGTAGTCGAGCGATCCGATGGGCTGCTCGTCGCCGGGGCCGAGGATGTCCTCGGGGCTCGGCCGGCCGGTGTCGACGAGGCGTCTCCAGTCGCCCACGTCACCCTCCTGGATGTGGAAACGCACCGGCTCCCAGTACGCGTTGATCATCACGTACAGGTCGCCTTCGTCGAAATGCCTGCCGATCAGGCAGTACGCCAGGCTCCGCGATTGGGGACTGAAATCCACCGGGCCGTTGGCGCCGTACCAGTGCACGTCCTCGCGCCAATACCGGCTGCGGGCGATGGAACGCCGGCGTTTGCGGAACGCGATCATCTCCCGAAAGAAACGGAACATGTCCCGGTTGCGTTCGAGCCGCGACCAGTCCAGCCAGGTGGTCTCGTTGTCCTGATTGTACGGGTTGTTGTTGCCGTGCTGCGTGTTCAGGAACTCGTCGCCGGCGCAGAACATCGGCGTTCCGTTGGCCAGCATCAGCAGGGCGAAGAAGTTCTTGATCTGTCGGCGGCGCAGCGTCAGAACCTCTGCCGGCGCGCCGTTGTCGCCTTCCCAGCCGCAGTTCCAGCTCCGGTCGTCCGCCATGCCGTCGCGATTGCCGTGGCCGTTCGCCTCGTTGTGTTTGCGGTCGTAGGAGACGAGGTCGTACAGACACAGGCCGTCGTGGGCGGTGACGAAGTTGACGCTCTGGTAAGG
This sequence comes from uncultured Pirellulales bacterium, assembly GCA_964507995.1. Taxonomy (GTDB): domain Bacteria; phylum Planctomycetota; class Phycisphaerae; order Sedimentisphaerales; family Anaerobacaceae; genus PLanc-01. Next base: position 3,423 of record CAZDTD010000055.1, read on the forward strand.
GCGGTACACGTCGCCCGGGCCGTCCGGGAACAGATCGTCGCTCCCGTATAACCGTCGCATCAACGCCGCGACCATGTTGGGATCGCCTCGGACGAACGAACGCAGATCGTCGCGGAACTGACCGTTCCACTGTTGCCACGTCAGGCCGGGGAAACTCCGGCCCAGCAGGTACGCGGCGACGTCCCACGCCTCGGCGACCAGACGCAGGTCGAGCTGCACTGCCAGTGCGCCGATCTCGCTGATGATGGCGGGCGCATCGGTGTCGAGGCTGCCGTCCTTGCCTCGGGCGAATACCGAGGCGAGATCGAAGCGGAACCCGTCGACGCCCATTTTCTCGCCCCAATGGTGCAGGCTCCGCAATACGAGGGCGCGGACGCTCGGGTGCGCGCAACGGGTGGTGTTTCCGCACTGACTGTGGTTCTGATAATGTCCCGACGGATCGAGCAGGTAGTAGCTGCGATTGTCGATGCCCCGGTATGAATACACGGGACCTGTTTCATCGCCTTCGCAGGTGTGGTTGTAGACGACGTCCAGCCAGACTTCAATTCCGGCCTGGTGAAAGGCCCGGACCATCTCGCGAAACTCCGTCACGGCATCGCGCAGAGCATAGCCCTGGTGCGGCGAGAAGAAGCTCAGCGTCATGTAACCCCAATAGTTGCCCTCCTGCGGGTCAAACTGCTGGACCGGCATCAGTTCGACGACTGTGATCCCCAGTTCCTTCAGATAGGGAATCTTCTCGATCAGCCCGAGGAACGTGCCCCGCTTTTTCGGCGTCACGCCCGAATTCGGGCGGGCGGTGAACCCCTTGACGTGCAGCTCGTAGACGATTGTATCGTGCGTATGTCGCGCCGGCTTCGCCTCGTCCCGGTCGGGTGGCTGCTCGGGACCGGAAAAAGCCAAATCGGTTTGGAGTCCCGCGTTTACGCGGGTCGGACCGGTCTTCCCGCCTGAAGGCGGGACTCCGAACGGTTGCGCGTCCGAGTCGTGACCCGTGGCCCGTGGCCCGTGACCCGGGTCACGAGTCACGAGCGACGAGTCACTTCCGGCGAGGCCCGATTCGGCTTTTTCCGGTCCCTCGTCGCGAGGCAGCACGCCAAGCGCCGCGTGCCCGTCGTTCGGACCGGGCCGCCAGGCGGCTTCTCGCGAGAACCCCGGCGGGAAAAACACATTCTCAGCGAACGGATCGAACAGGATCTTCCGGGCATCGAACCGATGTCCGTGGACCGGGTCCCAGGGGCCTTCCACCCGGTACGCGTAGTAGTATGCCGCAGACGCGGATTGCAGTGGCACGAAGCAATGCCAGATCCGCCCGGTCTTGTGTTGGAGCGGATCGAGGCGGAGTTGAAAGACCGGCTCTACGAAATCCTTCTTGCCGTATAGGAGCAGCGTCACTCCCGTCGCATGGCGGGAGAACAAAGCGAAATTCCACGCCTGCTCCGTTTCGACCCACGTCGCCCCGAGCGGCGCGACGCAGCCATCGTCACGCTCCCACGATTCCACCGTGCGCAGATATCCGTACTTGTTCATCGGGCCACCGGAATTGCTGTCGTTGAACTGCCATGATAGATGTACGACACGGAAAGGGGCAAGGCACAAATCAAGTTTGTGGTTGAATAATGTGTGGGACCTGTGGATACTTTGAGGCCGTGGAAGTCCGGCGTGTATGGATGGTGGCAGTGAAAGACGAGGTGAGATTGTGACAACCAGCACGGCGACAGGCTTGGAGTGCGAGACCCGCGAAGGGGGAATCGTTCGGCTTGTCGTTCGGGGCAGGCTCGACGCGGAACGGATCGGGTCGCTCTGGGCGCAGATCGTGAGCCAGGTCGTCGGCACGAAGCCCCCGAGAGTCGAGGTGGACGCCAGCCGGATGGAAGGCTGCGACGGCGTCGGCATCGCGCTGTTGCAAGAGCTGAAGAACCGCCAGGAGGGAAACCGGAGCGAGTTCCACATTGAAGGCCTTCGCGGCGATCTGGCGGAGCTGATAACCCTCTTCGAGATCGGTCCGTCGGCCAGGCCGGCCAGGCGTTCCCCTGTGACCGCGCGTTTCTTCGAAACCGTCGGTGGGTCCGCGATGGAGTTCCTGAGGGACCTCCGCGATCAGATCGGCTTCATCGGCGAGACGGTCTGGAAGCTGGCGGGCCTCGTGATCCACCCTGGGCAACTCCGCTGGGGCGACACCCTCCTCATTGCGGAAAAGGCCGGGGCCGACGGCGTCGGCATCACGGCCCTCCTGGGCTTTCTCATCGGTCTGATCCTGGCGTTCCAGTCGGCCATTGCCATGGCGATGTTCAGCGCCCAGATCTATACCGCAGATCTGGTGGTCATCGCTACGTTTCGCGAGTTGGGTCCGCTCATCACGTGCTTTGTCCTGGCCAGCCGGAGCGGCTCGGCGTTTGCGGCCGAGCTGGGCACGATGAAAGTGAACGAGGAAATCGACGCCTTGAAGACGATGGGCATCGATCCGGTGCGGTTCCTGGTGCTGCCGCGGATGATTGCGGCGGTCTTCGTCGTGCCGCTGTTGACGATGTTCAACAATCTGCTGGCGCTCGTCGGCTGCTTCGTCGTGATGCTCGCGATCGGATTCGCACCGCAGATCGTGATGGACCGGATCTACGAGGCATCGGATCTTGTCGATCTGTTCGGCGGCCTGGCCAAGACGCTCGTGTTCGGGTGGCTGATCGCGGGAATCGGATGCCTGCGTGGGCTTCAGGCCGGAACGGGCGCCAGCGCCGTGGGGGACGCGGCCACGAGGGCCGTCGTCAGCGGCATTGTCGCGATCGTCGTCGTCGACGGCGCGTTCGCGATGGTTTACTATTTCCTGGGCATCTGACAAGAAACCCAAAATGCGAAACAAAATCAGCGGCTGACGAGGTTGAATGGCTGGTGAACCGATCATTCGGGTGGAGGATGTGACCGTCGCCTACGGCGATTTCGTCGTCATGCGCGACATCAACTTCGAGGTCCAGACGGGCGAAGTCTTCGTCATCCTGGGCGGTTCCGGCTGCGGAAAGAGCACGCTGCTCAAGAGCATGATCGGCCTGAACAAACCCGCGAAGGGCCACGTCCTGATCGACGGCATGGATATCGTCACTGCGGAAGGGGATGAGGAGCTGGCGATCCTTCGCAAGATCGGCGTCATGTACCAGCAAGGGGCGCTCTTCGGGTCGATGAACCTCCTGGAGAACATCTGCCTGCCACTCGAAGAGTTCACGGACCTGCCCCGCAGCGCGAGGGAGACGATTGCCCGGACGAAGCTCAAAGTGGTGAACCTGGACGGATCGGAGTACAAGATGCCGTCCGAGCTGAGCGGCGGGATGCGGAAACGGGCCGCCATTGCCCGGGCGATGGCCCTGGACCCGAAGATCCTGTTCCTCGACGAGCCGTCGGCCGGGCTGGACCCCATCACCTCGTCGCAGCTCGACGAGCTGATTCTGAAGCTGTCCCGGACGCTCCAGATCACCTTCGTCATCGTGACCCACGAGCTGCCCAGCATCTACAAGATCGCCGACCGGGTCATCATGCTGGATAAGAGAGTCAAGACGATCGTCGCCACCGGCAAGCCGGGCGAACTTCGCGACCGGAGCGACAATCCATGGGTCCGACAGTTCTTCAATCGTGAGGCCGAAGCGGCCGTGGAATCGCAGCAGACATGACTTGCGGCAGAGTATCGGACAGAGAATTATGAAAGCAAACTACTTCAAGTTTGGCGTCTTCCTCGTGGTGGCCGTGGCCCTGATTGTGGCGGCCGTCGTGGTCCTGGGAGCCGGCGCGTTCAAGCCCGAGGGAATGTACTGTGAAACCTACTTCGACCGATCCGTCGGCGGCCTGAGCCGGGGTTCGCCGGTCGAGATGCAAGGCGTGGAGATCGGCCGGGTCGAAGGCATCGGCTTCGCCAGCGAGGTCTACGACATTCCCCCCGAAGTGACCGCGACCCTGGGGGAGGCCCGCCTGGTGAGAGTCGTTTTCTCCGTGGACCAGCGGTTCGTGAGGGCGCTGAATCCAGGAGAACGCCAGGCACGGCGCGATCGCGAGCTGCGCAGCGGTCTTCGAGTCCGGCTCGAGTCCAATCTGATTACGGGCCAGGGCTACCTCCAGGGGACCTACGTGGATCCGGATCGGTTCCCCGTGTCGGAATTGGCCTGGGAGACGGAGTTCCTGTATGTACCCTCGGTGCCCGGCGAGTTGGCGACCTTGAAGGATTCCGTCGATCGCATTCTCGTGAAGCTGGAGGAACTCGACATCCAGAGATTGTTCAACCACATCGACAGTCTCGTCCTCACGACGGACCGCGCCATCGCGGACGCAAACGTCGGCGCGTTGCGAGAGCAGGCGACGGGTCTGCTGGCGGATGCCCGCAACAAGGTTCAGGCCATCGATGCCGAGAAGATCGGCAGGCAGGTCGAAGACCTCGTGGCCAACGCCGACGGCGCGGTGGCCGATGTGAGGGCGAAGATCGAGGTGATCGACGCCGAGAAGATCGGGCAGCGACTTGAGAGCACTCTGGCCTCGCTGGATCGGGCGATCACCGACGCCAATGTGGCCTCGCTCGCTGTGGAGGTCCGAAATCTCTTTGCCGAGGCGAGGACGACGAACAGCCAGCTCCAGCAGTTGCTTGCCCGTCCCGACAGTGACAAGGAACTGGCCAACATCGCTGTTCTGGTCGACGAGCTGAATACGACCATGCGTCGCGTCAACCTGCTGATCGCGACGCAGGCGCCGCGAATCGAGGGCACCCTGGAAAACTTCAGGAAGATTTCCAGTGATGTGAAGGATTTGAGCGAAGGACTCAAGCGAAGCCCTTCGGATCTGCTGTTGAGTTCGCCTCCCCGTGAATCGGAGTTACTGAAATGAGAAGAGTCGCTATGAAGCCGTGTATTGCCGTGAGTGCGGTCCTCGTTCTGGTCGTCCTGGGCTCGGGATGCGTAAGCCGTCATTCCTACGCGAAACGTCAATTCGTCCTCGAAGCCATCCGGTCGGACCAGCCCGCTGGCCCAAGCCATGACGTCGTGCTGGCGGTCCGCGGCTTCACAATCGATCCCGTCTGCGATTCATTGGGTCTGCTGTGTCGCAAGGGCGAATCTGAGTACGAGTCGGATTTCTACAACCAGTTCCTCGTGGCGCCGCAGGCTCTCATCAGCAGCCAAACCCGCGCCTGGCTGACGCAATCCGGGAAGTTCAAAACGGTGCTCGAACCGGGGAGCCTCATTGAGGCCACCTACATCCTGGAAGGCAACGTGCTGGCGTTGTATGGAGATTTTCGCGGGCAGGGCCTGCCCCAGGCGGTGATGCAGGTTCGCGTCTTCGTGGTGGCGAACGAGGATTCCGGGCCTCAGATTGTCGTTGTGCATGACTATCGGGCCTCCCATGAGGCGGCAGAACGGACCGCCGAGGCGCTGGTCGCGGCCTTCAATCAATGCCTCGAACAGATTCTGGCCGAGTTGGAGAAGGACCTCGACGAGGCGCTGTGATTCACGCGGCGGATGTGGGGAGCCCATCCGGTCGATGAACCCCAAGAAGCCCGGCATTCGGACTTGAAATCCTGCGGCGGATGCTCTATTCTCATACAGGCAAGACCATGCGGCGAAATCGGTTGTCGCAAACAGGGAATGTCCGGTGACACATTCGCGGGCGAACTCACACGAGAGGGGATAGCGATGCGATTGACAGTCAGGGCACGTCAGACGCGGCCGGGAGTCATCACCGTGACTCCCCAGGGGCGAATCGACGGAGAGACACACGGCGTGTTGGATCAGGAACTCGGCAGAATGCTGGAGGAGCCTGTGAAGGTGGTGGTTCTCGACATGCATGGCGTGGATTTCATCACGAGCGCCGGCATCGGGACCATCATGAAGGCCAGGGCCTCTCTGGCGACGAAGGGGGCGGAACTGGCCCTGATAAACATGCAGCCGCAGGTCCGAAAGGTGTTTGAGATCATTCGGGTGCTGCCGACGTTGGGGGTCTTTCAGGACGATCGGGAACTGGATGATTACCTGGGGACGATTCAGCGTCGAATGACCGGCGAGGAAGACGACTGAACGATCGGAGGGTCTTCAATACGACCAGGGTGACATCGTCCTGCCGGGGAGCCGAGCCGACGAAATCCTCGACGGCTTTCAAGACCGTCCGGCAGATTTCCTCCGCGGAGCCGTGGGCCGTGCGCAGGATTTCGCACAGCCGCTCCTTGCCGAACAGGTTCCCGCCGGCGTCCCTCGCCTCCCAGATGCCGTCCGTTCCCACGACGACCACGTCGTCGCTTTCCAGGTGGATGGGGCCCGCCTGTTCGAACGTCGCCTCCTCGAACATTCCCATGAGCATGCCGGTGTTGGGCAGTTCCTCGATCGTGCCGCGATCTGCGTGAAGCCACAGGGCCGGATCGTGCCCGCCGGAAACCCAGGTCAACGAGCGGTCCCGGTCATCGACGATTCCGTAAAACAGGGTCAGGAATTTGTCGTCGCCGGTGTCCCGGACCAGGTCGCGATTGGTCTTGTCGAAGAGTTTCACCAGGTCCGTTCCGTGCTGGCGCGTGTTGGCCCTCAGCGAGCTCCGGGCGGCCGTCATCAACAGGGCGGCGCCGATCCCGTGCCCGGTGACGTCTCCGATGGCAATGCCGACCTTGCCCGGTCCGAGGTCGGCCGTATCGATGAAGTCGTAGTAGTCGCCGCCGGTCTCGTCGCAGTACAGGCACTGTCCCGCGAGATCGAAATGCTTGAGACTCGGCGCCTGCTTAGGCAGCAGACCCTGCTGGATCGCCCCGGCCAGTTCGAGCGATTTCTTCAACTTCTCCCGTTCGTTCAGCTTGGGGCCGACCTCGTTGAACACCGCTCCCAACTGCGCCAGTTCGTCGCCCGTCGTGATGTGCACATGGGCGGAGTAGTCGCCTTCCGCCAGCCGGGTTCCCGCTTGCGCCAGGTCGCTGATCGGCTGGGTCACAGACCTGGCGCGGGCGACCGCGATCAACGCCGTCGCCGCGACGACAACCAGGAGCACGATGCCGGCGCCCCACAACCAGACGGCGCTCTCGCGGAGCAGCGTCTGCGAAGTGGCGGTTGCCAGCTCGATCACGGCGTCATAGGGCACGATCAGCAAGGGGATGATTCGCTCCACCCTGGGAGTGCCATAGACCCACAGGCAGGAACGTCCCTGGTACTCCATCTTTCGAATGCCCGGCCTTCCTGCTTGAAGGTCGTCGGTCATCATTCGGAATTGCGACGCCTCCGGTGACTGGAGCACTTCAAGCTGAACCTGTTGCTGCCAGTCGCCACCGGCATCCGCGTTGCGGCTCTGCATGACCACGATGACTTTGGGCTCACAGGGATCGGAGTGCGGATCGATTGCCACCAGCATTCTCTCTGTCCCGGCGGCCCACCGCTGCGGCAATCTCATTTCGGCAAGAATATCCGGGATGGTTCGATCTATCGCGGTCACGCCTGCAAACGAGCCCTCGTCGCGGTGCAGCGGGGTGGCAACCGTGATGGTCATTTTGCCTGTGACGGCGTCGACGATGGGGCCCACTCGGACGACGGTATCGGCAATCTTTGCCTGGAGATACCACGGGCGTTTTCTGGGATCGTAGTTGGGCGGATGAGTCTGCCCCTTCGTGCCGGGATAGGTCATGTGCAGGCCGTTCTCCAGGCTCGTGTACTGCCACAGGATTCCCGCGGGTCCCAGACGATGGATTTCCCGATAGGCAGCGGTCATGTCGAGCAGTCGGTCCAGGTCCGCGGCGACCGCATTCTCCTGGACCCCCTCGGGCAGAAAGACGGTCTGGCGACGATAGTCAACCGGCAGTTCGTGATGATCCTGGGCCTGGATGCCGTCGGATTCTCCACCGCCTGTCCCGGCCACGGTGCTACGAGGCACATCGGGTCTTTGACCTGCGAGTTCGTTGTCTGCGACGTGATTTGCTGGCGCCTGGGACAACCGAAATTCCACTTCGCGAGCCTGACGCCGGACCAGGGCATCCATGATCTGGACTTCTCGGACGAGGATCTCATCGTAGCTCTCAAGCAGTTGCTGGAGTTGCAAACCGGCGTCCGACACCAGCGTTGCCTGGATCTTGCCGGTCAGACGCTGACGCGCCAGTCGGAGGGTGATCTGGCGGAACGCCGAGATCGCGACCAGCGGCGTCACGGTCGTGACCAGAAGCAACAACAACAGTTTCCTGCGGATCTTCATGTCGGTATCCGTCTCTCTCGGGGAGGATCGTTCTCGCGGGATCAGTCCTCGTCTTCGCCGGTGATCCGGCGCTGGATCTTGCCCAGATACTCGTCGAGTTCGGCCCTGTCGCGGAAGACCTGCATCATCGGGAACACGCGGATGATTTCGAAGACCCTCTGGACCTGCGGCTGCACGCCGATCAGGGCCAGTTCGGCCTTCTTTCTGGCCAAAGACGTTTTGGCTTTCATGATGGTTCCGATCCCGGCGCTCGTTACAAAGTCGACGCCCGTCATGTCGAGAACCAGCGTGCGAATTGATTCCGTCAAAGCCTTGCCGACCTCACTATCCAGAAGTGTGCAGGTCTCGCCGTCGAGGGGACCGTGCAATGTGAGATTCACGATTCCCGGCTCCGTGCGTTTCACTCCGATCGTCAGTTTCATAATGGTCCTTTCCATGTATCCCGATTTCCATGCATGGTGTCACAGTACCCTGAATTCCTGGAATCGTCAATCGGGCATCCTGCTGTCCGGAAACGGCCACAGGCAAAGCGGTGATCCAGCGTCCTCCGTCTTGCAGCCTGCGAATGCATCGGGTGTTTACAGGCCATGTCGGCAACTATAGAATTGTTGCGGTCGATGAGGTTGCCGTATGGACAGGCGTCGTTGTTCGAATGTGCAGAGGGCGGTTGTGATCGCCGGAAGGACGCCGGTTGCTGAGATTCAGACTGTCGAGAGGAGAATCGATGTACGCGCGCCACAAATCGGATTCTGAGCGATCCCGCTCCACACGGAGAGGTCGTACAGGGTGGAAGGTTATTTCCGTCTGGTATGTATGCTGCTGGACGTGTGCCATGTCGGGTTGCGAGAAGGACGAGGGTCCCCCGATCGAGCCGCCTCCCGCCAACGTCAGCGTGGTAACGGTCGAGCTGCGGGATGTGCCCGTTTCGTTCCAATACGTCGCACAGGTGCAGAGCTCGCGGCAGGTGGTCATCCAGGCACGGGTCAACGGATTCCTCGAACGGCGGGAGTACACCGAAGGGGCGATTGTCCAGGAAGGGGATACGCTCTTTCGGATGGATCAGAAACCGTTCCAGACCCAGCTCGATCAGGCCGCGGCGGCGCTGGCGAGGCAGGAGGCGGCGTTTGACGTGGCCAAGAAGAACCTGGATCGGATTCAACCCCTGGCGGCCGCCAATGCCCTCTCCCAGAAAGACCTGGATGACGCAACCGGCCGATTCGAATCGACCGGCGCCGCCGTGGAGCAGGCCAAGGCTGTGGTCGAGCAAGCCAGACTGAATCTCTCCTACACGGTGATTACTTCTCCGGTGACGGGCATCGCGGGCGCTGCGGAACAGGCGGACGGGACCTACCTGGGTCCTGCGAACAGCCGACTGACCTCGGTGACCGAACTCTCGCCGGTCTATGTGAACTTCAGCATCTCCGAAAATGAAATCCTGACGTATCGCAGGCAGGCCGCCTCCGGCCGGCTGACGGAGCCGCAGGACAAGGCGTACCTTGTCGAGGTCATCCTGGCCGATGGCTCGGTCTTTCCGCAGATCGGACGGGTGACCTTCGCCGACCCGTCGTTCAATCCGCAGACAGGGACCTTCCTTTTGCGGGCGACGTTCGACAATCCACAGGGTCTGCTGCGTCCGAACCAGTACGTGCATATCCGATTGAAAGGCGCAAGCCGGCCCCGGGCGATCCTCGTCCCACAGCGAGCCGTTCAGGAGTCGTCGAAGGGGCAGTTCGTCTGGCTGGTGGATAAGGAGAACAAGGCGCAGTCCCGTCCCGTCATTGTCGGAGAGTGGCACGAGAACGACTGGTTCATCTACGAGGGCTTGCAGGCGGGGGATCGCGTGGTGGTGGATGGCGTGCTCACGCTTCGCCCCGGGACTTCGGTGAATGCCAGACCCCTGGCGGAAAACCCAGAAGGAACCCAAACGAAAAATCCGTGAGGGAGGCATCTCCGCATGTTCTCGAAATTCTTCATCGAGCGTCCCATCTTCGCGACGGTTCTTGCGATGATCATCGTCATCGCAGGACTGGTGGCCATGAACGCGCTGCCGGTCGCTCAGTACCCCACCATCACGCCGGTCCAGATCCAGGTCACGACGACCTATCCCGGCGCCGATTCCACGACGGTCAGCGAGTCGGTCGCAGCCCCGATCGAGGCCCAGATCAACGGCGTGGACAACATGCTCTACATGACCTCGACGAGCTCCAGCACCGGCCAGATGACCATCACCGTGTATTTCGACCTCGACACCGATCCCGACATCGCCCAGGTTCAGGTGCAGAATCGCGTGAACCTCGCGGCGCCGCAGTTGCCGGACGCGGTGCAGCAGTACGGCGTCTCGGTTCAGAAGAAATCGTCCAGCACGCTGATGATTATCGCGGTCTACAACAAGGACGGGCGGTATACGCCGGACTATGTCGGCAACTATACGAACGTCTACGTCCTGGATGCGATCAAGCGGGTCAAAGGCGCCGGCCAGGCACAGATCTTCGGCATGCCCGATCAGGCCATGCGGGTCTGGATGAACCCGGATCGAATGGCCTCGCTCGGGATCACGACCACCGACATTCAGGGGGCGCTGGCCAAGCAGAACGCCCTGTTCGGCGCGGGCCAGATCGGCCAGCAGCCCAACGAGGGAAAGACCGAATTGACTTTTCCTGTCGTCACGCAATCGCCATTTACCCAGCCCTCGCAGTATGAGGACATCATTCTCCGCGCCAGCGCCGACGGCAGCGCGATCGTTCGCATCAAGGATGTCGCCCGGGCCGAGATTGGCCGCCGGCAGTACATCGACGACAACCGGTTCAACGGCTTTCCGGCCACTCCCATCGCGGTCTATCAGCAGCCGGGAGCCAACGGTCTCGACGTGTCCAGGGCCGTCCGCAAGACACTGGAGGATTTGAAGAAGACGATGCCCGAAGGCATCGAGTATGTCATCGCCCTGGATACGACCGACTTCGTTCGGTTGTCCATTAGAGAGGTCATGGACACGCTGTTCGAAGCAGTCCTTCTGGTCGTGCTGGTCGTGTATCTCTTTCTGCAGAGCTTCCGGGCCACGATCATCTGCACGGTCGCCATCTTCGTCGCGTTGATCGGTACGTTCGTCGGAATGCTCGCGCTGGGCTTTTCGATCAACTTGCTGACCTTGTTCAGCATCGTACTGGCCATCGGCATGGTGGTGGACGACGCCATCGTGGTGGTCGAGAACGTGGAGCGGAACATGGTGAAACATCACCTGAGTCCGAAAGAAGCGACGACGCGGGCCATGGGTGAGATCAGCACGTCGCTGATCGCGGTGGTGCTGGTGATGGCCTCGGTCTTCGTCCCTGCGGCGTTTCTGCCCGGCACCACGGGACAACTGTACAAGCAGTTCGCCATCACGATTGTGATCTCCGTCGTTTTGTCCGGATTCGTGGCGCTGACGCTGAGCCCGGCGATGTGCGGGATCATGCTGCGGCACACCGCCCCTCGCCAGCGGGGCTTTTTCGCCTGGTTCAACCGCCAGTTCGACCGGTTCACCCTGGCGTTCGGCGACGCGGTCGTGTTCATGATCCGGAGAAAACTCGCTGCGTTCGTCATTCTGGCTTTCCTGGTTTGGGGGCTGGTGCATCTGTTCATGACGATTCCATCCAGCTTCGTCCCGAACGAGGATCAAGGGTACGTGATGGGTCAGTTGATGATGCCGGACGCAGCAAGCCTCGGACGCACCGTAGAGGCCTCCGGTCGGATCGATGAGCTGTTCGCCAAAAACCCCGCGGTCGCGAACCGCACCATCGTCAACGGCTTCAGTCTGCTGGACGGCCAGTACAAGCCCAACATGGCGACCTTCTTCATTACCTTCACGGACTTCGAGGAACGATACTCCTCCATCAAGCAGGCCGTGAAGGAAAATGCGAAGGCGGTGCTCCAATCGGTGGCCGGCCAGGCCAGAGAGATGGATGCGGGGTTCTTCATTCCCATTGCCCCTCCCGCGATCCCTGGGATCGGAACCACCGGCGGGTTCGAGTTCTGGATTCAGGACAAGGCCTCGGGAAACCCGGCTCGCCTGTACGAACTGACGCAGCAGTTCCTGGAAAAGGCAGGGCAGCGGCCGGAATTGACGGGTTTGAACTCCACATTCCGCGCCGCGTCGCGGCAGTTGCAGGCCGAGGTCGATCGCTCCAGGGCCGTGCTGCTTGGCGTGCCGGTCGAGGATGTCTACATCGCGTTGCAGGCCCAGTTTGGCTCGATCCAGGTCAGCCAGTTCAACCAGTACAGCCGGGTATGGAACGTGGTCTTGCAGTCGGATGCGCCGTATCGCCAGACGCCGGGCGATTTGACCAAACTGTACACGCGGTCGAACAACGGCCAGATGGTTCCGTTGTCCGCTATGGTGACGACGCGGTATGTGACTGCCCCCGATCTGGTGCGTCATTTCAACGGGTTCCCGGCCGCCCAGGTCACCGGCAGCGCCGCGGCGGACTACAGTTCCGGCGCCGCGATCCGCGCGATGGAAGAAGTGGCCCGGGAGGTCCTCCCACAGGGTTACGATTTCGCATGGTCCGGTATGGCGTTCGAGGAGAAACAGTCGGGGGGCACCTCCGCGGTCGCCTTCGCCTTCGGGATCGTCATCGTATTCCTCGTGCTCTCGGCGCAGTTCGAATCGTGGACCCTGCCCGGCTCGGTCTTGACGGCGGTGCCATTCGGAATCTTCGGCGCGCTGGTCTTCAACTGGTTTCGCGGGCTCAACAACGACGTGTATTTCCAGATCGGCCTGCTCGTCCTCATCGGCCTGGGCGCCAAGAACGCGGTCCTGCGGGTCGCGTTCGCGGTGGATCTGCGAAAGCAGGGGCTCTCCATCATGGACGCTACGATCCAGGCAGGCAAGGAACGCCTGCGGCCGATTGTCATGACGTCCCTGGCGTTCATCCTGGGCGTCCTGCCCCTGGCGATTGCCACGGGCGCCGGCGCGAACGCTCGCCACTCGATCGGCACCGGCATCATCGGCGGCATGATTGGCGAGACCACGCTGGCCATGCTCTACGTCCCGCTGTTCTTCTATCTGTTCGACCGTCTGACCGAGCGTCTGGCCGAAAAGAAGAAGGAAAAACCGAAACCTGGCGCTGCCCCGCCGGCAGAATCCAAGAGTGATGGGGAGGGAGCCTGACATGTACCGGTTTGCTCTTGTATTGCCTCTGGCCTTCCTCGTCGGCTGCAGGGTCGGGCCCGACTATGAGCGGCCCGATGTGAACGTCCCACAGTCTTTCGTCTACGAAGAGAAAGATGCGCAGGGCGCCGCGAACACGGATTGGTGGAAGGAGTTCGACGATCCCGTTCTGGATTCTCTGATCGCCGACTCGCTTGCGAACAACCTGAGCGTCAAGATCGCCGCAGCCAACGTCGAGCAGGCGGCCGCTGTGCTTGTCCAGACCCGGTCGGCACTGTTTCCCCAGGTTGCGTACAACGGCGACGCCACGCGACAGCGCACGGGTTTCTCGGATGCGCCGTTGCTGTCCGATGTGTTGGGACAGCGTGAATCGTATCAGATCCTGGCCGGCGCGAGCTGGGAGATCGACCTGTGGGGACGAATCCGCCGGCTTTCGGAAGCGGCGAAGGCGAATCTGCTCGCGACACAGGAGGCTCGCCGCGGCGTGATTCTCTCGCTGGTTGCGTCGGTGGCCGAGGCCTACATCCAGCTCCGCGGTCTCGACGATCAACTTGAAATCGCCAAACGCACGCTGGAAACCTATGCGGAATCGGTCCGGGTGTTCGAGCTGCAATTCAAACACGGCCAGGTGTCCCAGATGGTGGTCGAGCAGGCGCGATCTCAGTATGAGACGGCGGCGAACCTGATCCCGAGTCTCGAATCGCAGATCGCTCAGACCGAGAATGCTCTTAGCGTCCTCCTGGGCCGTCATGCCGGCCCGATTCCGCGTGGCAAGTCTCTTTCCGAGCTTGACAATCCGGCGGTTCCATCCGGCCTGCCCTCCGAGTTGCTGGAGCGACGTCCGGATCTTGCGCAGGCCGAGCAGAATCTGATTGCCGCCAATGCGCAGATCGGAGCCGCCAAATCGCTGTACTTCCCGAGCATCTCGCTGACCGGCGCCTATGGCCATCAAAGCTCCGAATTGTCCGACTTGTTCGACGGATCGTCGCGGATCTGGAACTACTCCGGTTCCGTCACGGGGCCGATCTTCACGGCCGGAGCGATCAAAGGACAGGTGAAACAGGCCCAGGCCGCACGGGAAGCGGCGCTGCTCGGCTATCAGAACGCCATCCTGAGCGCGTTTACCGACGTGGAGAACTCGCTGGTGGCCCGCCAGAAACTCGCGGACCAGCTCAAGGCCCAGGAAGGACTGGCGACGTCGCTTCGGGAGTACAGTCGTCTGGCCTGGCTGCAATACCATGAAGGATATACGCCGTACTTGACGGTTCTGTCCGCAGATTCCCAGCTCTTCGGCGCGGAGCTCGGTTGCGCACAGACCCGGACCTCCTATCTGCGGGCCTTTGTCGGCATCTATCAGGCCATGGGCGGAGGATGGGTCGAAAACGCCGAACGATTGACCCAGGCGCAATGATCGTATTCCGGTAGTCTCTCGTTTGCTGTGAATCGCTTATTCGGGAGAACATTATGAGAAGGTACATGCTGACAGCCGTTCTCGAGAGGATGCTGGCCATCGTCCTGACGCAACAAGTCTTCGCACAGACCGTATCCATGCCGCCTGCCTGGCCGCGAACACTCGAAAAAGACGGCAATACGGTTGTGATCTATCAACCCCAGGTGGACGGTTGGGACGATTACCGCACCATCCACTTCCGAGCGGCCGTGCTCATTCGCAAAAAAGGGTCTGCGGAGGGCGACTACGCCGCTGTCATGGCCAGTGCCACGACCTGGGTGAACCAGCAGGAACGTACGGTTCTGATCGGACCTCGTCGATTGGAAGAGTTCCGCGTGCCGGGCGCGAAGCCCGAGGTTGTGGAGGAACTCCGGAACATCATGCTGGCCATGTTTCCGAACGAACAGACCATTACAATCGATCTGGACCGGCTGATCGCTGCGGCGACGATCGGCGAGCAGCTCAATGCGCGCCAGGCCCAGGTGAGCTTCGATCCGCCTGCGATCTATGCCAGCCAGGTTCCGGCGGTCTTGGTGACGTTTGCTGGAAAACCGCGATATCAGCAGGTCCCCGGTCTCGATCTGATGTACGTCGTGAACACGAACTGGGACCTGTTCTTCGAGGGAACGACGTCGGAGCACTTCCTTCTCGCGGGCGATTGCTGGCTGACGACGAAGGACCCGCTCAAAGGACCGTGGACGCTGGCGACGCGCCTTCCGGCGGGCCTCTCGTCGCTTCCCGCAGACGACAACTGGAAGGATGTCCGAGCGAACCTTGTCCTGAAGAAACCCCAGACGGCGCCTGTGGTGTTCACATCGAAGACGCCTGCCGAGTTGATCGTCACCGCGGGCCAGCCGCAGTTTGAGCTGATCGAGGGCACCCGCCTGATGCGGGTATCGAACACCGACAGCGAGCTCTTCTATCATGCATATGAGAAGCAGTACTACTTTCTGGCCGCCGGACGATGGTTCCGGTCGAAGTATCTGGACGGACCCTGGACGTCGGCGACAGAAGACCTGCCCTCGGATTTTGCCAAGATTCCCGAAGATCATGACGACGCGGCCATCCTCGCCTCGGTGCCGGGAACCCAGCAGGCGGCGGAGGCCGTGATTCAAGCCTCGATCCCGCAGACCGCGGTCGTGAATCGCAAGGATGTGACGGTGTCCGTGGTCTACCAGGGGCAACCGAGTTTCGTCGTCATCGAAGGCACGACCGTGAGCTATGCGGTCAACACTCCCTTCAGCGTGTTTGCGGTCGAGGGCCGGTACTACTGCTGTCACGACGGCATCTGGTTCCTCTCGTCGTCGCCATCCGGTCCCTGGATGGTCGCCGACGCGGTGCCGGCCGCCATCTATGCGATTCCCCCCACGCATCCTTTGTACAATGTGACTTACGTCTACGTGTACGATTCGACTCCGGAGACGGTCGTCGTTGGCGTCACCAGCGGATATTCCGGGCAGTATATTGCGGCTGGAGTGGTGGTGTTCGGCGCCGGTGTGGTCGCCGGGGTGATCCTCGTGGATGACGACGAGTACTGGTACTATCACTACCCCACGGCGTATTTCTCCTACGGGTGCGGCGTGTACTACAGCCACTATCACGGCGGATACTACTGTGCCGGTTATGGCTGCTACGGGCCGTATGGAGGAGCCGGAGCGTGGGCCGCCTACAATCCCGAGACAGGCGGCTACGCGAGGGGCGCCTACCGCTACGGTCCCGGTGGAACCGCTTCCGTGCGACAAGCGTACAATCCGTGGACCGGCAATTATGGCGCCCGAGTCAACGTCAATACGCCCTATGGCTCCTGGGGCCGGTCGGTTGTCACCAACGGAGACGATTGGGCGAAGGCGGGTCACAGGACCGGTCCGGGCGGCGGGGTCGCTGGAGTTGTGACATCCGAAGGCGCCGGGGTCATTGCGGGCCGTGGGCGATACGGAGAAGGCGCCGCGGTCGCCAAGAATAAAGAGGGCGACGTGTACGTCGGGCACGACGGGAACATCTACCGGCGGGACTCCGATGGCGACTGGTCGAAGAGGGACGATGGACAGTGGAATCCTGTCGAAAGCGCCAAGCCTGCGACTCGCCCGAGGGAAATGGAGGGCCGAACGCGGCCCACGGAAGCGAGCCCATCACAAATCGCGCCGCCGGATTCCCGGCAGGTTTCGCCGATTGACAGGGACTTGAGCCGGCAGGCCCAGTCGCGGGATCGCGGAACGATCTCTTCACAGGAGGCTCAGCAGCGGCGGGCCAATCCGCCCTCCGCCAGGGTCAACCGTGGTGGCGGGGGCAGATTGCGAGGGCGGTGATCGCACGCGGAAGATACTTTTTGCGAACATGACACCGCTGCTCCCCGCGAGTCTTGATCGTGCGGTGTGAAGTGTTCCCGAGGGGAAGTTCGGATTATGGCTCTCATAGCGATCTTTGCCGTTCTACTTTTTTCTTATGTCCTGGTCTCACGCCGGTTGAATGAAACCGTCATAACTGCGCCGATGGTGTTTACCTTCACAGGTATGCTGGTATGGCTTGCTGTGCCGGATCTGCGCGGGTGGCAGATCGACCGCAAGGTTTTTCTCGTCACAGCCGAAGTGGGCCTGGTGTTGTTGCTGTTCACCGATGCCAGCCGCACCGACTGGAACGTAATCAAGAACACTCGCCATCTGTGCGTGCGGCTGTTGAGCGCGGGCATGTTGCTGACGATTGGCTTGGGAGTTCTTACCGCAATGCTTGTCTTTCGGTCCATCTCCCTTTGGGAAGCGGGCGTCCTTGCCGCCATCCTGGCGCCGACCGATCCCTGTCTCGGACAGATCATCGTCAACAGCCCTCGCGTGCCGATGCGGATTCGGCAGGCTCTCAACGTGGAGGCCGGTCTTAACGACGGACTCTCCGTCCCGTTTCTGCTGTTCTTCATCGCACTCGGAGGCGCTGCGACGGAAGGCGGCAACGTGCGCCTGGTGAGATTTATCGTCCAACAGCTTGGCCTGGGCGTGCTGGTGGGCATGGGGATCGGTCTTTTGGGCGGCTGGCTCCTGGGGATGTCGCATCGGAGGCAGTGGATGGCTCAGCCGCTCCAGCAGCTTGGCGTAGTCGTGTTGCCGCTGTTGTGCGCCATGGCCTCGGAAGTTCTGGGAGCCAGCATGTTCATTGCCGCGTTCGTCGCGGGTTTCGCGGTGCAGGCGGGTTTTCGGGATGTTGGAAAACAAAGCGTGGAATTCAGTGACAAATGGGGTCAACTGCTCAATCTCTTCATCTTCTTCATCTTCGGCGTGCTGGCCGCACAATCATGGTTGCAGTTCAACCTGCTGGGCCTGTTGTATGCCGTGCTGAGCCTGACTGTGGTGCGCATGCTGCCGGTGGCGATTTGCCTGATCGGGACCCGTCTGTCCACTGCAACGGTGTTGTTCATGGGGTGGTTTGGCCCGCGTGGATTGGGGTCCATCGTGCTCGGCATCGTCTCCCTGGAACGAGTGTCGCATGGGTCGCAAGTGCCTGCCGTCCGTGTCGCTGTGATTATGACAGTGCTGTTGAGTATTCTCGTGCATGGCCTGAGTGCGGGGCCGGGGGCGAGCGTCTACAGCCGGTGGATTGCCGGATTGCCTGCGGACGCCTCGGAACGTGCGGGAAAAGACTGACGCTTGGCGAGCCGGCGATCTTGTTCGCAGATCGCGCAAATCAAGGAAGCGGATACACTTACAGTAGGATGACAGCCGCTTCTGGTGAAAATGTGTGACTCGCGGCAGAATTATGTCGTCGTGTGATTGACAGGATACTCCCCATAGCGGTACTGTGATATCTGTTGTCGTGTATTGCATCCCCTGGGGCAGAAATGCCCCCGCGCGTAGTGTACGTATGTCGGAGCGATTCGAGGTGTCGACCAGAGCCTCATGGAGGGATCGAGCGTGAAGGCATCGTGTTGCGGGCGAGTCGATCCGTTGTGTGGGGGCGCTGTGTCCCTGTTCGGCAGAACCGGAGCGGGAGATTCCTCGGAATGCGGTCTTCCCGGGTTGTACAGCGGACAAGTGGCATCGGGAACACGGTCTCCTCCCGGGTTTCTCGGAGTGTGAGTTTTCACGGATCGCAACGGAATCTCGAAGAGAGGAGCACAAGCCATGAAACGAACATCGGAAGCCGTCTCCACGGTTGTGTGTGGAGTTGCCCTGGTGGTTTTCGTCGTGGTGTTCACCGCCTTCCCGGCTTGGGCCGGCCAGAGCGGCAAGCCCAACG
>CAZDTD010000056.1:0-22355 GCA_964507995.1 uncultured Pirellulales bacterium
GGAATTGCGTGTCCAGCCACAGATACGCAATTAGATCCACACCCTGGGGGCCGTCGTAGACCTGATGTCGGTCTCGACTGTGTTTGTCGGCCCTGTGATGCTCTGATCAGACACTTGTCTCGAGTCTCATAATACGTGTCGGCGTCGGGAATGTCAAGCTCAAGCCTTCCATCGCCGCCTTGATTCTCTGACAATCGCTTATGCGACGTCGATCATCTGCCCGTGCCGGCCGGCAGACGTATGACAGGTGTGCACGAGCTGAAGGTTATGCACGGCGTCACCCGCGTCAAGCGGCTCCTTGTTGAGGATGGACTTGGCGTGTCGGTCGATGACCGCCTGGTAGATGTTGCCGACCTGGTCCACGTTGACCGTCTCAACCTCTGTGAAACGATCCCATTCGAGCCGGATTGGGACCGGCTCTCCCGGATGGCCCGACAATTGAAACAGCGTGCCATAGCTGCGGATCACGCCCGTTGCGCCGTAGATCTCGTAGCCGAGATTGGTCAGTGTGCCGCCGAGGCCGCCGCGAGGCTGGTTGAACGCCACGCGCACCGTGCCCTGGATTCCGCTATCCAGCCGGAACTGGATCAAGGCGCCGTTCTCGACAGCGATGTTCAGGGTCCTGGGTGTGTACACGCAGGACAAGGATTTCACCGTGCCGTTCAGAAGGAATTCCGCCATGTAGAGGCAATGGCTGCCCACGTCGCCGAGGGGCCCGCCGATCTCCGATGGATCGGCGCATCGCCAGGAGGCCGCCTCATCGGGCGTTGCTCCGTAGCAAAACTCCATGTGCAGGCATATATCGTTTACCTCGCCGATCGAGCCCGCCGCAACCAGCTTGCGCGCTCGCTGATTGTACGCGTTCTCCACCATCATGTGATCCACAGCCAGACTGACTCGCCGTTGGCTTGCGAGTTGCTGCAACCGTCGGGCATCATCGAGTGTAGTGGCGATCGGCTTCTCGATGAGACAATGCCTGCCCGCCTCTATCGCCTTCTGTGCCAAAAGGGCGTGAGACCGGTTGTTTGTGGCAATGAACACCGCTTCGACCTGGGGATCGTCGAGGAGTGCGTCCACAGAATCGTACCACGTCAGTCCCAGACGCGACGCGGCCTCTTTGCGGGTTGTGCTGGCGTCGGTGACGCCAAGCAACGTGGCGTTTGGGTGCCCCGCAAACCGCGTGGCGTCCATGCCGAAACCTTCCTTGGCGATGCGATTCTCTGCGATGCCGCCGAACCCGATGATGGCATAGCCGACTTTGCGCATGAAACCGTCTCCTTTATTGTCCCACAATGGGAGTAAAACCCTCGCCTTCAGGCGAGGATAGTTTACTTCGTGTAGGCCTGAATCACCTTTCTGAGGGCCGCTCCGATCTGCCGGCAGTCGTCCTCTGTGAAGGTCGGGAAGGCGAAGCAGGTGAACGTGTGGCTCTGGTGCCAGATCGCGTTGGGGACTTCGACCTTGCTGTAATCGACGCTCTGGGAGTCCGTGTACTCGTTCGATTGGAACGGGAACCCGCTTCGGCCGAAGGCGTGGTGCTCCGTGTAGGCCTTCTCTGTGTGACACTGAGGCCAGAAGACCTTCCAGCACGGCGCCCCCTCGGCGCCGGCGGCCGCGACGAACTTTCCGATATCGCAACTCATGTTCTCGATGTCCAGCGAGAAGGCCATCACGTACCAGCCGTTCTGCCGGTCCTTCGTGTCCACCGGCAGGTACTTCACCTGGGGCAGGTCCCTGACCGCGTCCATGATGATGTGGGCGTTGCGCCGCCGGTTGGGCATGTTCCAGGTGTCCATCCGTTCGAGTTCCGCCAGGCCGATGGCCGACTGCATTTCCGTCATGCGGTAGTTCCAGCCGACCATGTTGTGGATATAGGGCAGTTTTTGTTCGAGTTCCAGCAGGTGCAGCCGCTCTTTGACGTCGTAGCCGTGATCGCGGAAGCTGCGGGCGTTCCACGCGACGTCCTCGTCGTCGGTCGTCACCATGCCGCCCTCGCCGCCGGTGGTGAACGTCTTGTTCTGGCAGAAACTGCACGCGGCGACGTGGCCGAGCGTGCCGGTCTTTTTGCCCTTGTAGACGCCTCCGAAGGCCTCCGCGTTGTCCTCCACGACGAAGAGCTTGTGCTTCTTCGCGAACGCCAGGATCGGGTCCATGTCGCACACGTTCCCGTAGAGATGCACCGGCATGATCGCCTTCGTCCGCTTGTTGACGAGCTTTTCCGCAGAGGCGATGCTGATGCAGTGATCGTCCTGGTTCACGTCCGCGAAGCGAGGGATCGCGCCCGCCTGCACGATCGAGAAGCTGCTCGCGATGAACGTGTAGCTCGGGACGATCACCTCGTCGCCGGGACCGATCCCGAGAGCGGTCAGGGCCACGTGCAGAGCGGACGTCCCCGAGGATGCGCTGATCGCGAACCGGCTGCCCTGCCAGGCGGCGAACTTCTTCTCGAACTCCATGCCCTTCGGCCCCGTCCAGTAGTTGACTTTGCCCGAGCGGAGGACCTGCTCCACCGCCCGGATCGCGTTCTCATCGAACTTCGGCCATGGCGTCAGTTTATTGGTTACGGCCTTCGGACCGCCTTCGATTGCCAGCTTTTCTGCCATTGCATTCTCCTTTTTCACGATTCGAATCAACTCGGCCGGGCGATTTGCGGACTCGCCAGCCTCATTCGGTCAGAGGCAATTTCACGGCCTGGCCGGTCGCGATCGAGCGGTCGATGGCCAGGCACAACTCGTGCGACTGATATGCCTCATGGATATTGGCCGTCGCCTCCCGGTTCTCCGCAAGCGCCGAGGCCAGGTCGTCCACCATCCCCTGGAACGGATGATGGGCGACGTCGCCGCTGTCGGCGAATGTCGTGTTGAACTGCTGCCAACCCTTCTGCCCAGGGAACCAGTCCTTCGCGAAGAACTTCTCGTTCAGCACGGAGCCCCTCGTGCCGTGCAGGAGGAGATTCAGGATGTAGGGACATTCGTTCTCGAAGCTGCAACCGGTCTTGCCGATCTTGCCGCTGCGGAACTTGACCACCGCGGCGTACGTCGGTTCGTACTCGTAGTCTCGACGATGGCCGAACGTGCCATAGGCGAAGACTTCTTCGACTTCGCCGCCGAAATAGCGGAGCAGGTCCACCGCGTGACAACCCGCCATGAGGGTGGCGCTGGGACCTCCTTGACGCGTGGCGGCCCCCCATTTCCACCCGCTCCACCACGGCCCGATCTCGTGGAAATAATCGACCTCGGTGTAGTAGAGGTCGCCGAGGCCGCCTTTGTCGATCATGTTGCGGATTGTCTGGATGTGCGGATTCCACCGCAGGACGAAGCCGACCTGCGACTTGACCTTCGCCTTGACGACCGCGTCCCGGACCGCCCGGAGTTCGCGGAGATTCATCGCGACGGGCTTCTCGATCACCACGTGTTTGCCCGCTTCGGCGGCCGCAATAGCCTCTTCCGCGTGGAACACATTGGGCGAGCAGATGTCAATGACGTCGATGTCATCGCGTCGAAGGAGATCGTCGAACGTGTCCATCACATCGCAGTCCAAAGCCAAGCTGTCCTTGGCGGCCAGGGCGGATTCCCTGTGCCGCGAGGCCAGCGCCGCGACCTTCATATGGGGATTCTGTCCATAAGCCTTGATGTGTTCCCCCGCTACCCAGCCGATCCCGAATACGCCGACACCATACGTCTTCATGGCTCCACCTCCCATCCAACGCCTGTTCTGCATTACATGCCACACGTCTGTCCCGCCGCACTCCGCCTCCCGCCCGATATGTGACAAGTCACGGGAAGCTGTCTGATGGGTATCTTCCGCGAGAGCGCCTGGGGAGTCAAGCCCTGTCTGGAGTATCTGCCGTGGTTGTGGAGTATGTCGCTGGACGAATCGCGAGGCCCAGCGGCCTGTTCAAGAAGGCTTCTCGCGATGTCGTGCGAATGCGCGAGGGCGGCGCAGTCTGTCGTCCCTTTCGGCGAAAAAACATCTTCGTGGGGTCTTCCTGCTGCAAGGCGTGCCCGAAACCGCTCTGGGAGATCGAGAACTGGATGCTTGACCCGTTGTCATCAACTCTTCTATAATTGAAGGCAATGGATTGCTGCTTGCAGGTTGCCCTGAGGCCCTTTGTGGTGGTTCTGCTGAGGATATGGATCGACTATGAGGCAGATCGTCAAGGACATACTTGAGACAGAGTCGAGGATCCGCGAGATTCTCGATCAGGCCCGGCAGAAGGCCTCCGAAATCAGACTTGCAGCGGAGAAGGAGGTCTCTGAACAGGTCCGCGTCGCCAGACAGCAGGCCCAGGGGATCATTCAGGCCGAGGTGGAAGAGGCGAGAAAGAAGTCCCAACAGATCCGGGAAGAAACCCTTGGGCGGGCGGACCAGCAGATGCATGCCTCGTTCGACGGAAAGAAGCAAGCGGTGGATGACCTGGTGACCAGGATCTGCGCCGTAATTGTGAACCCGGAATGTGAAATGGATGACCAATGATGCCGGGCCCGTTGTCGAAGTATTCGCTCATCAACGCCAAACTGCGTGCGCGGATCAGCGAGATCCTGCCGGACCGCGTGTTCACGCAGTTGGCGAGGGCCCCGTCGCTCGAAGCGGCGCTGGCGATGCTGCGGGAAACGTCCTTTGCTCATCTGGAGGAGACCTACTCGGGGACCGGCGATCTGCGCCTGGCGGAACTCGAACTGCTCCAAGGCGAGATCGGGCTCTACCGGAATCTCAAGTCGCACCTGCACCGCAGCTCCATTGGGCTCGTTGACGCTCTGTTGTGCCAGTTCGAGGTCGAGAACCTGAAGAACGCCATCCGGGTCTACTTCGACAGGATGGTTCGCGGACGTCCCGCGGATGTCAACGCCCACTACATCCTGTATGAGCCGATCCTTCACGACATCCCATTCGATGTCATCGTGAACGCGCAGAGCTTCGACGAGATCGCCGGCGTCTGCGAGGGGACGCCGTACAGCCTGATCGTTCGGAAGTACAGCCATACCGTGGAAGCGGAAGGCTCGCTGTTTCGCATGGAGATCGCACTCGATCATTTCTATTACGCGAACCTTCTGTCCGCCATCGAAACGTTGGACCGCAAGGATCGGGTTATCACGCTGCGACTGGTCGGCGTGAGAATCGACCTCCAGAATGTGGACTGGATCATCCGGCTTCGCAGCTTCTACGATCTTCCGATGGAAACCGTCATGGCGGCGATCATTCCGGGCGGGTTCAATCTGAACAAGGCCACGATTGCTGAACTGTACCACGCCCAGAACGTTACGGCGGCTCTTCACGGCTTCGTCAAGGCGAGATACCCGGGATTGTCCACGCTGCTTTCCTCGCAGGTGTCGGATGGCGTCTCGCGGCTGCTTCTGATCCGCCGGATTATGGAGGAGATCATGGGGCAGGAGGTACAGCGGATTCTCAGCGGGTACCCGTTTACGATCGGCATCATTCTCGCGTACTTCATCCTGAAGAAGAATGAGCTGGAGAGGGTGCGGATCGTGCTCAACGCACAACAGCAGGGCATCCAGCCGGAGCGGATCGAGAGTCTGATATGATATTCACCAGCCGAATGGTACAGCTCTTCGCCGTGGTCCTGCCGAAAGACTCCGAACGGGTCACAGAGGCCCTCCTTCGTGAGGGCGTGATGCAGTTCATCAGCACCTCGGATATCGACGCGAAGGCACAGGATCTTGCGGCCTCGTCGGCCAAGGTCCCGTCTTCTGCGACTGAGATTTCGGATCTCAGGAAACGAATCGAGGGGCTCCTGCACACGATCGGTATCATTCCGCCGCCGCCCACCGAGGCGGACCTGGGCGACCGGATCGCCGTCGACGTGGAGAAGGAAAAGGCCAATCTGGCTCGCATCGACAATGAACGTGCGGTCGTTCGGGAAAAGCAGCGTGTGAACCAGCAGGAGATCCTGAAGCTGGAGGACATCCGGCGGCAGGTGACGCTCTACGGCGGGGGGCTCTCCGACATTGCTGTATCGGCGCCGCACTCGTTTATCGTCATGCAGACCGGCAAGATCGCCGCATCGAACGAAGGGCGATTCGAGGAGGGGCTCAGAAGTCTTCCTTCCGTGAACATCGCCGTGGGACGGGAACGCGACAGCATCCACTATCTCGTCATCTTCATGAAGCGGGACGCCGAGAGGGCGCAGAAGGTCCTGGACAGCGTCGGATGGACGGCCATCGAGCTGCCCGAGGAGCTGAAATCCCTCAAGGAGGATGCTTTCAGGGAACTCTCCGCGAAACTCAAGGCGCTCACGGACGAGCAGAAGAAGCTGGAAACTCAGGCCGATGCCCTCGTGAGGAAAGAAGGAGAGCGTTTGCGAACGGTCTGGAGCAATCTGCGGGTGATCGAGCTTCTCCAGCGGATTCAGACCCATTTCGCGTGCCTCTCGCGGACGACTGTCTTCACCGGCTGGCTGCCCAAGGAGAAGCAGCCGCGTCTGACGGACGCGATCCGGCGGGCCAGCGGGGGCCGATGCTACATGGAGTGGAACGAGGTCTCCAGCAAGGACGCCGGCAGCGAGGAAGTCCCTGTGCAGCTCGACAATCCCCGCCTGTTGGCGCCATTTCAGATGCTGGTCAGCAATTTCGGCGTGCCGCAATACGGCACGATCGATCCGACGCCCGTCGTCATGCCCCTGTACCTGGCGATGTTCGGACTCATGTTCGCCGATGTCGGGCAGGGGCTTGTCCTGGTGGCCCTCGGCGTCCTGGGCGTTTTTCTGGCCCGGCGTCCGATGGCGGGCAAGAGTTGGCGTCCACTCTCCTGGCTGATTATCTGGTGCGGCCTGTCCTCCGTCTTTTTCGGCGCCCTGTTTGGGTCCTTCTTCGGCGTGGCGCTCTTCAAGCCGCTCTGGTTCGACTTCCACGGCATCATCGCAGGCCATCGTCCCGAAGGCTCTGTCGTGAACGACGTGTTCGATATCCTGGCGATCACGATTTACTTTGGCATTGCTGTCATTGGAATCGGCCTGGTCTTCAATTGGGTGAATGTCGTCCGAAGGGGGAAATGGGCGGAATTGCTCTTCGACAAGGGCGGCATTCTGGGCGCCTGGATCTACGCCGGCGGCATCTACATCGCCTTTTACCTCGTCTCGCATGATTACGGGTCGCTTCCTCCGGGCGGCCGGCTGTTCCTTCTGGCGGGACTGCCTGCGGTTCTGCTGTTCCTCAAGGAGCCATACCACCATTTTCGTCGGGACCTGGAGCCTGAAGCTTCCATGCCCAATCCCGTATTCGCGGCACTGAACGCTGTGATGCACTGGGTCGTCGAGCTGCTCGAGATCTTCAGTGGCTATCTGTCCAATACGCTCTCCTTCATGCGAGTCGCGGGACTGGGCATCGCTCACGTCTGCCTGATGATCAGTTTTTTCACGCTGGCCGAGATGACGTCGGGGATCGGTTCGATTCTCATCCTCGTCGTTGGCAACGTTCTCGTGATCGCCCTCGAAGGCCTCTCGGCGGGCATCCAGGCGTTGAGGTTGAGTTACTACGAGTTCTTCACGAAATTCTTCCATGGAACGGGCAAACTGTATACGCCGATCTCGCTGAACAGCGAGTGGTAGGGAAAGGATCGGGGCTATGAATGATGCTGAAGGCAAGCTGAAACTGAACATCACACAGAGCATTGTCATGCTGATTACCGTTATGGCCATCGTCGCGACGGTGTTTTGCGCCAGCGCGTTCGGGGCATCGTCCCAGCCGGCCGAGGCTGCCGGGGCGGTTGTCAAATCTCCGGAGAACGTCAAGTGGGGTCTTATGGCGGCTTCCGTCGCGTTCGGCCTGGGCGCCATCGGCGCCGGGATTGCCATCTCCCACGTTGGGGCCGCGGCCATGGGCGCCGTTGCGGAGAAGCCGCAGATCGCAGGCCAGGCGCTGATCTTCGTCGCCCTGGCGGAAGGACTCGTCGTGTTCGGTTTCATTACGGCCCTGATGATTCTTGGCAAGGTGTAGCGGCGTCATGAAGTACTCGATCATAGGCGACGACGATACGGTGCTTGGCTTCGAGATGGTCGGCGTCTCGGGCAGGACGGCGCGCAGTCCCGAGGAGGCGCATCGGGCCTTTCGCGATGTCCTCGCCGACAAGGAGACGGCCATCATCATCATTACCGAACGCGTCGCCGACATGATCCGGCCTCTCGTGAACAAGTACTTGTTTACGGAGAGCTTTCCGCTCATCGTGGAAATTCCTGATCGCAAGGGCCGGCAGCCGAATCGGCCCGGCATCCGGGAACTGGTCAACGCGGCCATTGGAATACGATTGTGACAAGGTGCGACCTCGCATGGAACCACAGGAACAGGACAAGGCAGCCCTGATCTCGGACATCGAGTCCGACGCGCGGGTGGAGGCCGAAGGGATTGTCAAAGAGGCCGAGAACCAGGCGGCCCAGAAGGGACGATATGTGCGGAAACAGGTGGAGTCCATTCTGAACGATGCCCGCGCGAAGGCCCGGGAACAGGCCGAGGCGATCGAGAAGAAGGCGGTCCGCGACGCCCAGCGCGAAGCGAAGAAGAAGTTGATGCTTCACAAGGCGGCTGTCGTCCGGGAGGTCATGGATCAGGTCGAGCAGCGGCTGGCCTCGATGGTCGAGTGTCCCGAGTATCGATCCGTTCTGATCAACTGGATCGTGGAGGCCGGCGTTGGGCTCGGGACGGAGAAAGCCGAAGTCAATGCCTCCGAGAAGGAACGTGCCCTGATCGACGCCGCACTGCTTGCCGAGGCGGCGGAGAAAATCCATGCGGCGACCGGCCAGCAGGTCGTCCTGGCGTTGTCCGCCTCAGCGTCCTTGCCGGCCCAGGGCGTCTTCCTGACCGCGGCCGATGGACGCACCGCCTTCAACAACCAGGCGAAAACGCGGATATTGCGGAGCCAACGCAAGATTGAGGCGATGATATACGATTCTTTGTTTGCAGATGGGTAGAGCGGAACGAATATGACCCACAGGATCATAGGGCGAGTCAAGCGGGTGAACGGCCCGGTCATGGAGGTGATGGGGATCACCGATGCCGAGATGTTCGAACTGGTCCGAGTCGGCGAGGAAGGGCTTGTCGGCGAACTGATCAAGCTCGAAACCGACAGCGCCGTCATCCAGGTCTACGAGGACCCGACGGGTGTCGCTCCGTACGATCCCGTCTATGGAATGGGCATGCCGCTGTCGGTCGAGCTGGGTCCCGGCATGGTGGGCACGATCTACGATGGGATTCAGCGACCGCTGGAGGCAATCCGCGCCGCGTCGGGCATCTACGTTCGGCGGGGCGTCACGGTCCCCTCGCTGGATCGCCAGAAGAAGTGGCATTTCATCCCTTCCGCGAGGCCGGGGGACCACCTGGGCGGCGGGATGATCCTCGGCACAGTCCAGGAGACCGGGAACGTCCTGCACAAGATCCTCCTCCCGGCCGATACCGAAGGCGTCCTCGAATCCATCGTTGCCGAGGGCGACTACACCGTGGAGGAAGCCATCGCCGTGCTGCGGGCCGCCGATGCGAGCACGAGGGACCTCTTCCTCATGCACAGATGGCCCATCCGTGTGCAGCGTCCGGTCCGCTCGCGTCTGGCCCTCGATATCCCGCTCATCACCGGCCAGAGGGTCATCGATACGCTCTTCCCGGTCGCCAAGGGCGGGACCATCGCCATCCCCGGCGGATTCGGAACCGGCAAGACCATGACGCAGCAGGCTATCGCCAAGTGGTGCGACGCCGACCTCATCGTCTACATCGGCTGCGGCGAGCGGGGCAATGAAATCACCGACGTCCTGACGGAGTTCCCGAAGCTGGTCGATCCCCGCACCGGCCGATCCCTCATGGAGCGCACGATCCTGATCGCCAACACGTCCAACATGCCCGTCTCGGCGCGGGAGGCGAGCATCTACACCGGGATCACCATGGCCGAGTACTTCCGCGACCAGGGCTACGACGTCGCCGTGATGGCCGATTCCACGTCGCGATGGGCCGAGGCGCTGCGGGAACTCTCCGGCCGCATGGAAGAAATGCCGGCGGAGGAGGGATTCCCCGCCTATCTGCCGACCCGGATCGCGGAATTCTACGAGCGGGCGGGCTCCATGGAAACGCTGGGCGGCAATCGCGGTTCGGTGACGATCATCGGTGCTGTCTCTCCTCCCGGCGGCGACTTCTCGGAGCCGGTCACGCAGCACACGAAGCGGTTTATCCGTTGTTTCTGGGCCCTCGATCGCGGGCTGGCCAACGCGCGTCACTATCCGGCCATCTCCTGGCTCGACAGCTACAGCGAATACCTCAGCGACATGGTCCCGTGGTGGGAGCAGCACGTCGGCGTGGAATGGACCGCCGATCGGACTGAGATCATGGACCTGCTGCATCGCGAAGTCCGGCTCCAGCAGGTGGTTAAGCTGGTTGGCCCCGATGCGCTGCCCGATACGCAGCGATTCATCCTCGAAGTGTGCGGGCTGTTCAAGAACGCCTTTCTCCAGCAGAATGCATACGACAGAATCGACGCCTTCTCTGTCGTTCAAAAACAGATTCGGATGCTGCACATCATCGCGAGTTTCTGGAGACGTGGCTACCAGGTCATCAAGAACGGCGCCACGCTCATCGAACTCAAAAAACTCAAGGTGTATCAGGACATCATGCGAATGAAGTTCTCGATTCCGAACGACGACCTTTCCGGCTTCGACAAGATCGAAGCCCGCCTGGAACGCGCCATGGACCAGTTGGAGGCCCTGCATGCCCGAGATGAGAAACAGACGTCTTCTGTCCGGCCGTGAGTACATCGGCGTTGACAAGATCGACGGCCCGCTCGTCTTCGTCGGCCGGACCCATCCGGTAGGGTACCGAGAGCTGATCGAGTGCGTCGACAGACATGGGAACGTTCGCCTGGGGATCGTGTTGGAATCCTCCACAAATGTTGTCGTGGCGCAGGTGTTCGAGGGAACCGGCGGCCTCGCACTGCCGGATACGCGGGTCCGCTTTCGCGGGGAACCGCTGACGATCCCCGTCTCGCGGGGAATGCTCGGGCGGGTGTTTAACGGTTTGGGGTTGCCGATCGACGGGGGGCCGCCGCCCCGGGGCGACGTCGAACTGGACGTCAACGGCATGCCCATTAACCCGACAGCCCGGCAGTACCCGAGGGATTTCATCCAGACCGGCATCTCGGCCATCGATGGCATGAACACGCTGATCCGCGGGCAGAAGCTGCCCATCTTTTCCGGGAACGGGCTTCCGCACAACGAACTGGCGGCCCAGATCGCACGCCAGGCCAGAATTCGCGGAGCGGAGACGGAGTTCGCCGTCGTCTTCGTGGCCATGGGGGTCAAGCACGATGTGGCCCGGTTCTTCACGAATTCATTTGAGGAAAGCGGCGTGCTCGACAACGTCGCGCTGTTCCTGTCCCTGGCCGACGATCCGTCCATCGAGCGGCTGATCACGCCCCGGACGGCCCTGACCCTCGCGGAACATCTGGCGTTCAGCGCCGGCATGCACGTGCTGGTCATCATGACCGACATGACCAACTACTGCGAATCGCTGCGTGAGATTTCCACGATCCGCGGCGAAATCCCCTCCCGCAAGGGATATCCGGGGTATCTCTACTCCGACCTGGCGGAGCTTTACGAGCGTTCGGGGATGATCAAAGATCACAGCGGTTCCATCACCCTGTTGCCTATCCTGACCATGCCCAACGACGACATCTCCCACCCGATCCCCGACCTGTCCGGGTACATCACGGAAGGACAGATCGTCTTCGAGCGGGAGATGGACGGCCGGGGGATCTATCCCCCGGTGGCGGGGCTGCCGTCGCTTTCGCGACTGATGAAGGACGGGATCGGGGAGGGCATGACCCGCGCCGACCATCCCCACCTGGCGAGCCAGCTTTTTGCCGCATACAGCCACGTGAAGGACGTGCGCAACCTCGCTTCCGTGATCGGCGAGGAGGAGCTGACGCCACTCGACCACAATTATCTCGAATTCGGAAAAGCGTTCGAGCAGAAGTTCATTTCGCAGCGTAAAGATGAGAACCGGAGCATCGAGCAGACGCTGGACCTGGGCTGGGAAGTTTTGAGACTCCTGCCGGCGGGCGAACTGCACCGGATCACGGAAGAGGAGATCGAGAAGTACTACGGAGCGTAACCGAGGCTTTCATGGCGCAGTCCGATCGGGCACCGACAAAGACGAACCTGCTCAAGCTCAAGAGCGATCTGAAGTTCGCCGAGCAGGGATATGAGCTCTTGGACCAGAAGCGGAACATCCTCATCCTCGAGTTGTTGGCCCTGGTGGATCAGACAGTGGATTACCAGGCCCGGGTGGACAACGCGCTGGCACAGGCATACGAGACGCTGGAGCGGGCCGTTCTCGACATGGGCAGGCTCAAGGTGCAGTACCTGACCGGCGCGGTGAACATCGCCACCGAGATCACGGTGCGGTCCAGGCGGGTGATGGGGGTCCGTCTACCCGTCGTGGAGACTGAGTTCACGGAGCACAGTCCCTACTACAGTCCCATGGGCACCAGCTTCTGGATCGACAGTTCGGTCCGGTCGTTCAAGGAGGTCCTTCGGTTGCTGGGCAGGCTTTCGGAGCTGAAGATCTCCGTGC
Organism: uncultured Pirellulales bacterium; assembly: GCA_964507995.1. GTDB lineage: Bacteria > Planctomycetota > Phycisphaerae > Sedimentisphaerales > Anaerobacaceae > PLanc-01. The sequence goes on from CAZDTD010000056.1 coordinate 12,561, forward strand.
TCCGGCTCGCCAACGAGGTGAAGAAGACGATTCGCAAGGTCAACGCTCTGGAGAAGATCGCCATTCCGGACTTGAAAGAGACCGTGCGCTTTATTCAGGCCCGGCTGGAGGAAAACGAGCGGGATATGTTTGTCCTCATGAAGATGGTCAAGGAAAATCTGGACAGGAAACGAATGAAAGCCAGGGAGGCCGATCGTGCGTAAGCCCATCCAGCGAATCATGGTCTATATCGACGGAAGCGAGCCGTCCATCACCGGCGCCCAGTATGCCATCTGCCTGGCCTCGCTCTCCGGCGCGGAACTCGTCGCCTGCTACATCGTCAACACCACGGCGGTCGAGGAACTGCTGCGAGCAAGAATCTTCTTCCGGGATGAACAGATCGAATACGAGCGCGACATGGAGGCCGACGCCGAGCGATATCTCAACTACGTGGGCGACTTGGCCGCCAGAAAGGGCGTCGCGATCATTCGGGAAAAAGGCAGGGGAAGCGTGCACAAGGAAATTGTCGAAGCCGTCAAGAGGCACGATGTGGACCTTCTTGTCGTCGGAGAACTGTCGCAGATTCGCAGCCGAAGAGACGAGTTCTACAGCGAGGCCGAGCGGGCGATGCGCGCGGCGCCCTGTTCCGTACTGATCGTCAAAGACGAAGATCGCGTCAGCGAGGTATATGAATCGCTGGCGTGATGCGAGGATCGAAGGAACTCGATTGTTTTCATACGATAACGTTCAGGAGAAGCATGTCATGGCGTTGCTTGACTTGGTCGTGCCGGAAGTTGTCAAGATACCCCTGGTGTCGAAGGACAAGCCCGGCGTGTTGTGGGAACTCGTCGCGGTGTTGAGGGACGCGGGCAAGATTCAGGATTTCGATGCGGTGCTCCGGGCCGTACAGGACCGCGAGGACAAGCAGAGCACCGGGTTGGAGGAAGGCATCGCGGTTCCACACGGCAAGACGCCCGCTGTCTCTACTCTGCAACTGGCCATCGGCGTCGCACCCGACGGAATCGACTTCAATTCGCTCGACGGCAAACCGACGAAGCTCTTTTTTCTCCTCGTCGGCTCGCCCGATCAGGCCGGGCCCCACGTACAGGCTCTTGCCGACGTAGCCAGGCTGGCCCGATCGAAAACACTGTGCCGGGCCTTGGCCGGGGCAGAGACCAGGGAACAGGTGGTTGAATTGATGATGTGCGAATGACGACGCAAACGGGACGGGGCGGTCCGGCCAGGACCTGCCCCGGCCGTGGATTGTGGGGTGAAATCCGAGAAATCGAGTCGTGACACCCGGGGGATTTCGTGTACAATGATCAAGAGTCGATGTATGCGAAATGTGTAATGAAAGGGCGTCGCGATGATGCGAAGAATTCTCTGTGCATTCTTCTCACTGGTTTCGATTTCCCCGGCCGTATCGCAGGCGGCTTCTCTAATTGGAACTGAGAATATCTACTTCGGCCATCTGCACAATCACACGAGCCTCTCAGACGGTAGTGGAACGCCCGCGCAGGCCTACAGCACCGCCAAGGCGAACGGGCTGGACTTCTTCGGTCTGTCGGACCACAGTGACCTGTTGACTGCGGCAGAGTTTGAGACCATGCGATCCGCGGCGGATGCGGCGGATGTCTCGGGGGTCTTCAGCGCGTTCTGGGGATTTGAATGGAGCCACAGCAATTACGGTCACATTACTGTCGTCAATTCCGGCGGGTTCACGACGACGAGCGCGACGAGTACGTTCCGTGAGTTTATGGCTTGGCTGGATGGCAATGCCAGCATCGCGTTCTTCAATCACCCTGGTCGCCAAGACGGTTCGACGTCGCAGCCCGAGTTCGAGCATTTCACCGGTGCGTACTCGAGCAAGATTGTCGGCATGGAGCTGTGGAACAAGACCAGCGGCTTCAGCGTGTACTATTACAACGACGGGTATACCAGCGATAGCAGGGATCGCTCCGGCCACTATGACGAGGCCCTGTTCAATGGCTGGTCGATCGGCGCCGCGGGCTCGGAAGATCATCATGGCACCACGTGGGGCGGCGGCAGTTATCAGTTGGCCGTTCTATCCGGCTCGAACACCCGCGAGACGATCCTCAACGCCCTGAGCAGCCGGCGCTTCTATTCGACGCTGGACCGGAACCTGGAACTCTCCTTTACTGTCGGCGGTAGCCAAATGGGCTCGTCGATCCCAGGTGGTTGGAATCAGAGTGTGGTGAAAGCGGCGGATCGCGACGGAGAGAACTTCTCGAAGGTCGAAATCATCCAGAATGGCGAAATCGTCCATACAACAGCCGTGTCCGACGCGTTTCCCGTAGTCACTTGCGACCTGTTCACACAGCAGGGCGATTACGTCTACTGCAAAGTCACACAGAGCGACGGCGGCGAGGCAATCTCGTCGCCGGTCTTCGTCACGAGCAATGGTCCCGACGGCCCTCCCCGCGCCGATCTATCGGTTCCGCTCGACAACGGGGCGGCCGACCTCGATCCAACCAGCGATTCCGTCACTGTCAACGCGCCTCAGCCTTCCTTCTTGCCGTCCCGCCCAGCACGATGGCAGCTACGACTCTCACCGTCCGGATCAACACGTCCATAGTGCTTCCGGAAACGCTCAGCTTCACCAGCGCTGTCGATACCATGATTTTCGGAGCAGCCCCGTGGACAAGCTATTCGAGCGCTTCTACGATCACCGTGGATGCGGATGACAGCGGTTCCGGACTTCCATCTCAGGTGTTGTTGCGATTCAACAACCTCGTCGGTACTGCCGGCGACCAGATCCCTGCGTATGTGACCATCGAGTCCGCGACGCTCCGCCTCTGGTCGCTTGATACGGGAAACGGAGGAACGCTGTACCCGATGCTGCAGGACTGGTCCGATACGGCGACATGGGATTCCGTTCTCGGCGGCGACGGCGTCCAGGCGAATGACGTGGAAGGCACGCGCGTGGCCGGCGACTATCAGGCGACCTGGAGCGCCGGCGATGGGGTTGTCGAAGTCATTCAGGAAGCCGTCAGCGGCAACAACAAGAATGTCGTGTGATCTGCGCTGGAACACATCTGGCAGTTTGATGTGGCCGGCGGCGACACGGTCGCAGTGCATCTGGCGGCGACGACGCAACTCGTGGTCGGCAGCCCCGACCAGTTTGTCTTTGCCTATTCCACCGACGGTGTCTCCTATACGAACATCGTGACTCTTGCCGGAGCTGTGGAAGGGGACTACAGTCTGCCCAATGCCATCTCCGGGGTTCTCTACATCCGGGTTTCGGATACGAACAGCGACAAGCTCGATTCGACGGTGGACTCGGTCTCTGTTGACTGCATCAACATTCGATCGACAGGCACAGGAGTCCCGAGTTCGGACAGCGATCCGCCATCTGCCCCGACGGGCCTGACAGCCGTCAGCAGCGGTTCGAGCGTTCAACTGTCCTGGAATGCCAATGGGGAGTCGGATCTCGCTGGTTACCGGGTCTACCGTGGCACGTCGGGTACGACGGGCTACACGGAGGCCAGCAGCGGTTTGGTGGTGGGAACGGCATTTGTCGACTCCAACCGTGCCGCGGGAACCTACTCCTATGTCGTACGAGCTGTGGATTTGTCGGGCAACCTCAGCGACTCCAGCGATGAGGTGTGGGTGACGGTGGCCGAGATCCCTGCGGAGCAGTTCGTCAGCGTCTCGTCTGTCACGGTCACTCTGAACGTGGGCAAGAAATACTCTGCGGTGGCAACGGTTGCGGTGACCCCTGCTCTTGCAGGGGCGGTGGTGACCGGCGACTGGTATTTCGAGGGAGTCATCATGAGGCAGAACACCGTCACCGGTACGACGACGGACAGTGGTGTGGCGACCTTCATAACACCCTTTGAGACACCGGCCAAATCCGGCGATCTCTTCACTTTCGTGGTGGCCAACGTAGCCGCTGGTGGTTACACCTACGATCCGGGCGCTAACGATGCGACGGAGGACTCTGCCGCCGTGCCGTAGTGGCGAATCCGCCCGACAGGCCGAGGGAGTCTTCTCGGAGTGTGCCTGGACAATGAGAAGTTGAAGAGGGTGTGGCATCCCCGGCATTCGCCGGGTTGGGCCAATGGCATGAGAAGCAAGGTTAGAATGCACAGAACACATATCACCCGTCCTTGTCCCCTCGGAGACGCAAGAGTAGGTGTTCGGTACTCGCCCTACACGGCTGAATGGTCTCACCATACTCCCGGCAGCAGGCGATAACGGACGCTATTTGCGTAACCGGCGTAACCAGAGACGCCAGCAGGGTCCCTGCATAGCCTGGGTGCCGCATCCAGCGGTAAGGGCCGGTCGATACTACCTGGTGGCCCCGCTCGGTCTGGATTCGCACGATGGCGGAGAAGAAGCGATTTTTGAGCAGGGCGTATGTCCCCCAGGCGTATCCGGCCAGGGTCAGCGAGAGGACCTTTGCTGGCAGGCTGAAGGGACGCGACCAGCCGAACCTCGCATCCAGTCCGGCGGTCAGGGGGATACAAACAAGGCCCAGGACGACGAGAGGGGCCAGAAACCTGTCCCAGGGGTTGTCGTTCTCGTGGTGTGCAAAGCGGCGTAATCTGAGTGATCTGCGGACAAAAGCTCTTATTGATCCACAGATTTCACAGATTTACACTGATTATGGACGACGACTGAAGAAGCTGGATGATCTTCTTGTTGGCGGCGGGGAAGGCGTATCTGTTCAGGTCGGCCGGGCGGACCCATTTGAGGGCGTCACAGGCGATGGGACGGGGCTCGCCTGCAACGTAGCCGCACTCAAAGGCGTGGATGCGGACGCGAAAGTGCGTGTAGGCGTGGTCGACCGTGGCGATCTGGCGGCCTGGTTCGATCTCGATGTCGAGTTCCTCGCGGATCTCGCGTCGCAGGGCGGCTTCGAGCGATTCGCCCGGGCGGACCTTGCCGCCTGGGAACTCCCAGAGCCCGCCGAGCAGGCCTTCTGGCTTGCGTTTGTCGATCAGGATTCGGCCGTTGCGCCAGATCACCGCGACGACGACCGTGTGACTCGGCACGGGCCTGCCGGCGGGGCGGGTGGGCAGCCTGTTCTGTTCGTTGTGTTGTTTCGCTTCGCACAGCCGTCGCAGCGGGCAGTCGCTACATCGCGGACCTCGTGGCGTGCAGACCTCGGACCCCAGCTCCATGAGCGCCTGATTGAAGTGGCCGACCTGTTCTGTAGGCAATAACTCCTCTGCAAGGGACCAGATCCTTTTGCGGATGCCGGCGGTTTTCGGATTGCCCCGGATGCGAAAGAGCCGGCACAGGACCCGTTCGACGTTGCCGTCCACGAGTGGCTCCCGCTGGTCGAAGGCGATACTGGCGATCGCGCCGGCGGTGTAGCTGCCGACGCCGGGCAGGGCGAGCAGGTCGTCCTTCGACTCGGGCATCTGGCCTCCGAATCGCGAGACGATCTCTTGGGCTGCACGGTGCAGATTCCTGGCCCGCGTATAATAGCCCAGGCCCTCCCAGAGCTTCAGGACCGTGTCGAGCCGGGCCCGCGCGAGGCGATGCACCGTGGGCAATCGCTTCAGGAATCGTTCGTAGTAGGGGATTGCCGTTGGAATCCGCGTCTGTTGCAGCATGATTTCGGAGATCCAGATGGCATACGGGTCCCGCGTCCTGCGCCAGGGCAGGTCCCGGGCATTGGCGGCGTACCAAGCCAGAAGGGCCCGCTGGATTCGAGGATATCGTTCAGGTCTCTTCATGTACAGCTATACGAAATTCGAAGCACGAAATCCGAAACCAGCACGAATGACCAAAACCCAAAGCTCAAAACGGACCATTCGTCGGACGACAGCGTTTTGGTTATCTGGAACCTTTGGATTTGTTTCGAGCTTCGTACTTCGAGTTTCGAATTTTGCCTGTTCACGTCTGCGGCGGGATGGGGTCCTTCTTGCGGTAGACCATCCCCTCGAATTGGGCGACCAGATCGCCCGCGTCGTCAGTGACCTCGATGGCGTAGACCGCCAGCTTCGGGTTCCGGGAGACCTCCCTGGCCTCGGCGTACAGGGTCCCTTCCTTGGCGGCCTTGACGTACCAGATGCTCGCGTTGATCGCGACGGCGACCGTTCCGTGCGAGTTGGAGGCGACCGCGAAGACGAGATCGGCCAGGGTGAAGATCGCGCCGCCGTGGACGGTATTCACGCTGTTGCGGTGGCAGTCGCGGATGGGCATTTTCGCCTTGGCCCGGCCCTCTGCGATCTCCAGCAACTCGATTCCGCTGTGTTGTGCAAATCTGTCGTTTTGGAAAAAATCCTGGATCGCCTGCATGACAAAACCTCCAACGGACAACCTGTACCTTGCGACACATCGCACGGAGGCCCCACGCCGAACCGTACACAAGTCCGCCGTGCGCCGCGACGATATTACAGCAGGCCGGCGGTTCCATCAACGTTTTGGACGACCTCTTGAACCCCGCGGCAGGACCCCGCTCCGGCCAGATTTGCCCTTGACGGACGCGGGGTATTGCCCTTAACATAACCAGCTTTGCAGCGGACGGCGGCTTGCCGGACCCGGAACGAAACAGGACGAAACGATGATAATCGACTGTCATACTCACGTTCGCTCATTGGATAGCGTGGATACTGCCGAGCATCTGGCGGCGGTTGAAGCCGTGGATGCCTGTATCGTCTTGGCGGCGACGGGGGGCCCGCATGAGGAGGCGAACCGGAAACTGGCGGAGTACGTCGGGCAGCACCGGGAGAAGATGGTCGGTTTTGCCGTCGTGGACCCGACTCAGGATAGCCTCAATGATCGATTTCTGGCTTTTCTGACCGAGAAGCTCGGTCTGAAGGGGCTTGTTCTGTATTGTTCCCAGGCAGGATTCCATCCGGCCCACAGTCGGGCGATGCGGTTTTACGAAGCAGTCCAGGAGGCGGAATTGCCGATCTTCTTCCACAACGGCAGTCACGCACTGAGCGCCGAGGCGATCCTGGAGTATGCCCAGCCCTATCTGCTGGACGAGGTGGCGAGGGCCTATCCCGGGCTGAAAATGGTCATTGGGAATATGGGCGTCCCGTTCGTCGAGCAGACCCTGTCGATGGTGTCGAAACACGAGAATGTGTTTGCGGATTTGACGATCCGTCCGAGCAAAATCTGGCAGACCTACAATATCGTGGTCGCCGCTCATGAACGCAACGTGATGGAAAAGCTCCTGTTCGGCAGCGGTTTCCCTGCGGCGAACTCGGGCGAATGCATGGAGGCGCTGCTGGGGTTCAACATGCTGTTGGCGGATACGAAGCTGCCGACGGTCCCCCGCGGCAACATTCGCGGCGTGATCGAGCGTGACTCGCTTGAATTACTGGGCATCCGGCACGCCGGCGGCAGTTGATCCGGTGGACTGATCGCACCTATGGCGGAATGGCGCAAGGAACCAAGAGAAGCGTGGGGCAGCAAGCTGGGAGTTATCTTGGCGGTTGCCGGCAGCGCGATCGGACTGGGCAACTTCCTGCGGTTCCCCGTCCAGGCCGCCAACAACGGCGGCGGCGCGTTCATGATCCCCTATTTCATCTCCTTCCTGCTCCTTGGACTGCCTCTGATGTGGATCGAGTGGACGATCGGTCGGTTTGGCGGCGGCTTCGACCGCAGCACTGCGCCGGGCATTTTCGAGACGGTCTGGCAGAAGAACCGCTTTGTCAAGTACTTCGGTGTCATTGGCATCTTCGGCCCGACGGTGATCTTTACGTACTACTGCTACGTTGAATCCTGGTTGCTGGGCTACAGTGTTTTCGCTCTGACGGGCAAGTATGCATCCTGCACGGACCACGTGAGTATGGCGGCTTTCCTTCAGGGTTATCAGGGGCTCGTGCAGAACGAACATTTTTCCAGCGTCAGCACGGCCTATTTTTTCTTTCTGATCACGTTTGCGATCAACATTCTGGTGGTGTGGATCGGCCTGCGGGGTGGCATCGAGCGGGTCTGCAAGTATGGGATGCTCGTTCTATTCGTTTTTGCGATCGTCATCATGATTCGCGTGGTGACTCTCGGGACGCCGGACCCGGCCCGGCCCGAGTGGAGCGTCAACAACGGGTTCGGGTTCTTGTGGAACTCCCAGTGGGCCAAGTTGAAGGAAGCCAAAGTGTGGCTGGCGGCTGCCGGGCAGATCTTCTTCACGCTAAGCGTCGGCTTCGGCGTGATCCTGACATACGCCAGTTATCTGCGAAAGCGGGATGATGTGGCCCTCTCCGGCCTGACTGCCGCGACGACCAACGAGCTGGCGGAGGTCATTCTGGGGGGCAGCATCGTGATCCCTGCGGCATTCGTCTTTTTTGGCCCCCAGGGGACGATGGACATTGCCCAGGGCGGCGCCTTCGACCTGGGTTTTGTCACCATGCCCCTGGTGCTGCAGAAAGTGCCGCTCGGCCAGTTCTTCGCCTTTCTGTGGTTCTTTCTCCTGTTCATTGCCGGCGTCACCAGCGCCATCTCCCTGGCTCTCCCAGCGGTCGTGTTTCTCCAGGACGAGTTCAACCTGGACCGCAAGACCGCCAGCGTTCTTTTCGCAGTCGTAACGTTCAACCTGTGCCAGGTGGTGATCTTTTTCAACGGTCAGGGCGCGCTGGCTGAGATGGATTTCTGGGGCGGCACCTTCTGCGTGGTCCTGTTTGCGCTGATTGAGGTGGTCCTGTTCGCGTGGGTGTTCGGGATGGACAAGGCCTGGGGCGAGCTCCACAGCGGCTCCGACATCCGCATCCCTGGGGCCTATCGTTTCATCATCAAGTACGTCACGCCGACATTCCTGTTGTTGATCCTCGGATACTGGTTCATCGACGAGGGCTGGCCCACGCTGCTGCTGGAGAAGACGCCTGCGGAGAAGGTTCCCTTTGTGATTGGCGTGCGGGTGCTGATGGTCGATCTGTTCGCGGCGCTGGCGTTCCTGGTCTGGCTGGCGTGGCGGAAACGAGAGGGCCGGGAGGCGACGCAATGACTGTCACGGGCTGGACTTTCCTTGTGGTTAGTTGGGGCACCATCCTGGGCCTTGCGGTTTTCTGTTTCTACAGGACCCTCAAGAAGAAGGGGTGATCCGGACGATGCTGTTCGTCGCGATTACTTCGGTTTGAAGCTCTTGACCCGGTCGCCGGTGTACTTTTCGATGGCCTTCTCCAGGTCCACGTTCGTGATGTTCGCCAGCGTGCACAGCCAAGCGAACACGTCGGCGAATTCCTCCTCCATGTTGGCCCGGTCGTTGCCGGTGGCCAGAGCGGTGGCCAGTTCGCCAACTTCCTCGACGAACCACATGAAAGTACGCGGCACGCCACGCTCCTGATCTCGTTCCTTGTATCTTCGGGCGATCAACTCCTGGAACTCACAGATTTGCATGGCGTGCGCGCACTCCCTTTGTTTTCGAATCGATTTCCGCGTCCCGACCCGACAGTGACAACGCGTCGAGTTGAGGAGCTTCTTACTTGCCGCCGAGGAGGCCGGAGAGCTTCGTCTTCTGGAAGACGTTTCGGGCCTGCGCGATGGCCTTGTTATAGGTCTGCTCGGCCCGGACGCTGTACGGGTCGTTGCCGGCCTGATCGGTCAGGTTCAGTTCGCCGGTGAGCGGTCCATCCACCGCCTCGATCACTTCGAGCATGGTGATCTTGTTCGTGGGCTTGGCAAGGGAGAAGCCACCGCGAGGACCGCGTTTGCTCCGCAGGACATTGGCCCGGACCAACTGTTGAAGGATTTTCAGGAGGTACTCAAGCGGGATGTCGTACTGGCTGGAAATGTCCTGCGACAAGACCACGCCGTCGCCTTGATTCTTGGCGATGTATCCGACGGCCAATAACGCGTATCCGGTGGATCTGCTAACTCTCATAGTTTTCTCCTTCC
>CAZDTD010000057.1:0-20141 GCA_964507995.1 uncultured Pirellulales bacterium
GCATATCCCGCGACCGGAGCCCTCCGTTCTGTGAATTCTTCAACGGGCTGCTAGGGGTTGTTTCCTTTTTTGGACTTTCACACATGAGGATTCTGTACATTCACCAGTATTTCGCCTCCCGCAAGGGCCGGACCGGGACGAGATCGTATGAGTTCGGCCGCTACCTGGCGGGCAAGGGCCACGAGGTGACGATGCTCACCTCCGGCCTGGCCAATGCCGAGTTCCCAGTGGGTCCGGACGGGAAGGATCGTGAGTACACGGTGGATGGGATTCGCGTCCTGTCCGTCGCTGGCGGGTACAACGATCCGCATCTGGGCACCACTATGGGCGGCTGCCGGCGGATGCTCAAATTCTGCGGATTCTGGCAGGCTGCCGTGCGGGCGGGCAAGAAGCTGGTGCCGCCAAACGTGGTCTTCGCGACCCACACGCCGCTGACGGTTGGCCTGGCAGGGGAGGTCCTGGGCCGCCACTTCGGCGTGCCCTTTGTCTTCGAGGTGCGGGATCTCTGGCCGCAGGCTTTGGTCAACATCGGCGTCCTTCGCAACCCGGTCGTCATTCAATTGATGAAATGGACCGCCCATCACATCTATCGCAAGGCGGATCACATTGTTGCCCTGTCGCCCGGCATGAAACAGGGCATCGTCGACAGCGGCATCGACGAGGAGAAGGTCACAGTGATCCCGAACGCCAGTGATCTCGATCTGTTCCGGCCCGGTCTCGACGGCGCCGCGGCCCGCGAGCGGCTGGGCCTGGGAGATCGGTTCGCCGCAATCTACTTCGGCGCGATGGGGATGGCGAACGGTTTGGAGTACGTCGTCGAGGCGGCGAAGATCCTCGCCGAGCGGAAGGAGGACCGCATCGTGCTCGTCCTCCACGGCGACGGCGGCAACAGGGGCAAGCTGGAGTCGCTCGCCAAGGGGTATGGCCTTACGAACGTCGTGTTCAGCGATCTGGTGCCGGATAAAGGCGAGCTCGCCCGCATCGTGGCCGGCTGCGACGTCTGCCTGACGATCTACCGGGCCGCAAAGGAGCAGAGCTGGTCGCCCAACAAGATGTTCGACGCCCTGGCGGCGGGCAAACCCGTGCTCATCAACGTCGGAGGCTGGCTCCGCCAGATCGTCGAGCGCAACGAGTGCGGCCTGAGTGTCGATCCCGCCCGGCCGGAGGCGCTGGCCGACGCTTTGGCAAAACTCTCGCGAGAGCCCGACTTGTGCAGGCGGATGGGCGCGAACGCCCGCGTGTTGGCCGAACGACAGTTTGACCGCAACCTCCTGGCGGGTTGCCTCGAAGAAGTCCTCAGCGAGGCCACACAACGATACCTGATCGAGGCCGTATGAACCCCATTTACAGCAAGGCCGGAATCGGCGATGATATCGGCCCTGAACGGGGTGCTTGCCGAACACGGGCCGTCATCCTGAATATAAGATCTGTGTGAAGCAAACGCGATAGATAGAAGGCAGAAGGAACGACCATGGAAGTACCTTTGTTGGATCTGAAGGCCCAGTACAAGACGATCAAGAGCGAGGTCCTGGCGGGCATCTCGGAGGTCCTGGATTCACAGGTCTGCATCGGCGGGCCGAAAGTGCAGGAACTCGAAAAGAGAATCGCTGCGGTCAGCGAATGCCGCTTCGCGGTAGGCGTATCGAGCGGAACCGATGCGATTCTCAACTGCCTGATGAGTCTGAACATTGGTCCGGGCGACGAGGTCCTCACGACGCCGTTCACGTTCTTCGCGACGGTAGGCTGCATCGCTCGCGTGGGCGCGACGCCGGTCTTCGTCGATATCGACCCGAAGACGTACAATATCGATCCGGCCCAGATCGAGACCGCCGTCACCCGACGGACCCGAGCGATCATGCCCGTCCACCTGTTCGGCCAGATGGCCGATATGGACCCCATCATGGGGATCGCGAGCCGGTACAACCTGGCGGTCGTCGAGGACGCGGCCCAGTCGATCACGAGCACATACAAAGGCCGAAAGGCCGGCAGCGTCGGCACGGCGGGGTGTTTCAGCTTCTTCCCGAGCAAAAACCTCGGCGGCATCGGCGACGGCGGCATGGTCGTCACAAACGACGAAGCCCTGTACAAACGCCTCGTGCTCATGCGCAATCATGGCATGGAGCCGAAGTATTATCACAAATTCGTCGGCGCCAACTTCCGCCTCGATCCGATCCAGGCGGCCGCGTTGCTGGTCAAGCTGCCTCACTTGGACGACTGGTCTGAGGCCCGCAGGCGGAACGCCGCCTATTACAGCGAGCGGTTCACCGGCACAGCGGTGCAGACGCCTTATGTGAATCCGGACTGCGTAACAATCTACAATCAATACTGCATCCGCGTGCCGCGACGCGACGAGGTGGTCGCCCACCTGAAGGCCAACAAGATCGGCTGCGAGATCTACTACCCCGTGCCGGCTCACATGCAGGAGTGCTTCTCCTACCTGGGCTACGGCGAGGGCGATTTTCCGCAATCCGAGAAGGCGGCCGACGAGATCATGGCGCTGCCCATCTACCCCGAACTGACGGATGAGATGAAAGACGCCGTCGTGGATTGCATCCTCGCGTTCCTGCGTTGACGTATCCCCTCCTCAAGAGACTGTTCGACGCGCTGGTCGCAGCCGTCGCACTGGTGGTTCTGTCGCCGCTGCTGGCTGCGATTGCGGTTGCGGTTCGCGCGACGAGTCCCGGTCCAGCGCTCTTCCGCCAGGAGCGGGCCGGCCGGGGCGGCAAGCCGTTCGTTCTGCTCAAATTCAGGACAATGCGGCTCGACGCCAACCCCTTTGGTCCAAGCCCCAAGTCGGGCGCCGATCCGCGACTCACCCCGATCGGCCGATTTCTGCGGGAATTCTCCCTTGACGAATTGCCTCAACTGGTTACTATCATACAGGGCGATATGAGTCTCATCGGTCCGCGGCCTTTGTATGTCTCGCAGATCCCCGAGTGGAATGAGCGGCAAAGGAAACGGCTCCTCGTCAAGCCGGGCCTGACCGGCTTGGCACAGATTTCCGGGAGGGGGGAGCTGACTGTTGAAGAAAAACTGGAATTCGATGTGCGATACGTGGAGCAGGCAGGCCCTTGGCTGGACGGGCACATCCTGCTGGCCACGTTGACGCGGGTCTTCTTACGCCGGGGAATCTACGAAAAGAGATATTCGCGGGCTGCGAACACCCGCGGGCAGTCGGGCTCTGGTCAAAAAGAGGTTGTCAAGCAGAAGGAGTAACTCTTATGACCATCAGCACAACCCAAATCAGGCACATGACGAAGGTGGACCAGATCGAGCCGCTCAGCGAGCGGGAGAAATCCGCCCTGAGCGAGGTCTCGCGGCGATTCGCTTTTCGCGCCAACGATTACTACCTGTCCCTGATCGACTGGGCGGACCCGAGCGATCCGATCCGCCGGGCCATCGTTCCCGACACGGGGGAGATGGAGGACTGGGGTCGGCTCGATCCATCGGATGAAAAGACATACACCATCATGCCCGGCGTCGAGCACAAATACAATTACACGGTTCTGCTGCTCGTCAGCGACGTATGCGAGGGGATTTGCCGCTATTGCTTCCGCAAGCGGGTCTTCATGGGTTCCCGGACGGAGTGCCTTCGCGACGTGCCGGCCGCCATGGAGTACATCGCGAGCCAGCCGCAGGTGACGAACGTCCTGCTCACCGGCGGCGATCCATTGGCCCTGCCGACGCCGGAGCTGGCCGACATCGTGCGCCGGCTTCGCAAGATCGAGCACGTGCAGATCATCCGGATCGGATCGCGAATGCCGGCCTTCAATCCATACCGGATTATCCACGATCCGGCCCTGCTCGACATGATCGGCCAGTACAGCACGAGCAGCAAGAAGCTCTACATCATGACGCACTTCATCCACCCGCGTGAGCTGACGGATGCGGCGGTACAGGCGATCTCTCTGCTCCAGAGATCCGGCGCCATCACGGCCAACCAGGCGCCGCTCATTCGCGGCGTCAACGACGATCCGCAGGTCCTGGCGGAACTCTTCCGCAGGCTGTCCTTCATCGGGAACGCTCCCTATTACATTTTCCAGTGCCGTCCGGCGATGGGCAACCGGACATACACGGTTCCGATCGAGGAGGCCTACGAGATCATCGAGCACGCGAAGGCGCACGTCTCCGGACTGGCCAAGCGGGTCCGTTACGTCATGTCCCACAGCACCGGCAAGATCGAGATCCTGGCGGTCGCCGGCGGGCACGTGTACCTCAAGTATCACCGGGCAGCCGACGACAAAGACAACGGGCGCGTCCTCCTCTTCAAAAGCGATCCGAATGCCTGCTGGCTCGACGATTACAGTGAAATCGCTTCGGACTATCCGAGGACCTTGCCGTATCGATCCCTGGGGCCGGATTGACAGTTCATGCGATGCCATGCGACACTCTTGATCGCGATGATCCTGGCCGGCGGCCGGGCGGCGTGGGCCTTGGACCCGAACCAGATCCTCGTAGTCGCCAATACGGACTACCCGGCTTCGACGAGACTGGCTCGCTACTACTGCCAGGCCCGGGGCATCCCGTCCAACAACGTCCTTCCTGTGGCGGTGGGGGCGCAGCTTCGAGATTCCATCAGCCGGGCCGACTATGACAGGCGTCTCGCGGGCCCGATCCGTCGAACCTTCGCCACGCGAGAGGACCTCTCGCACATCCAGTGCCTCGTGATGACCTACGGCGTCCCGTTCAAAGTCGGGCCGCGCGAGCCGCCTGGCGAGTCGAACACACAGCTCGCCAAGCTGCGGGAAGCGCTCCAGGAAGCGAAAGACGCGATCGCACAATCGGAGCCGAACGGCGAAACCGACCCTCGCGTCCAACGGGAGCGCCAGTTCCGCGTCGCGCAGCTCCAGATGGATATCGACCGCGTCAGCGGGGCGCAGACGGACGCCTCCGTCGACAGCGAACTGGCCCTGGTGCTGCGCGACACGTACGAGCTCTACCGCTGGCAGCCGAACCTGCTGCGAACCGCGGGGCCGCATCCGTACAAGACCTTTATGATCAGCCGGCTCGACGGCCCGAGCTACGACATCGCGAAGGGACTGATCGACAAAGCAATTGCCACGGAGAAGACCGGTCTCGCCGGCAACGCCTGCATCGACTCTCGCGGACTCGCCGGGAAGGACCTCTACAGCCGGTACGATCAATCCCTCCGTGACCTGGCGGTCCTGACGCGACTCGCGACCACCTTGACCCTCCAGGAAGAGCAAACAGGCGCGTTGTTCCAGCCGGGAAGTTGCCCACAGACGGCCCTCTATTGCGGCTGGTACAGCGTGGGAAAGTACGTCGATGCCTTCGATTTCGTCGAGGGGGCCGTCGGCTTCCACATCGCCAGCTATGAAGCCGCCTCCCTGCACGATCCCAACAGCACGAAATGGTGTCCCGCCATGCTCAAAGACGGGATCGCCGCCACGCTTGGGCCGGTCAACGAGCCCTACCTCCACGCCTTCCCCGACCCGAGGGCCTTCTTCGGGGCGCTCTTCGACGGCCATTGCCTCGTCGAAGCGTACTACCTCACGCAGCCTCTCAACTCCTGGCAAATGCTCCTGATCGGCGATCCGCTCTACACGCCATTCCCCAAAAAGGAGAGCGGTTGACAAGGTAGGGTGCGTATCACGCACCGCATACCCTCCAACGCCAGCCAGGATGGTGCGTGGTACGCACCCTGCTACGCCATCCACTGTAGTCCGATGCGCTGATCGGTGGGCGTTTCTTCGTAGATTGGGCGTCCTCGCCCGACCCTTTGAGACGAGCGGGGACGCTCGTCCTACGAAGAGTCGAGTCTCCGCAGAGGGCACAACACCCGCCCAATCGGAATGGTCGGCGTATTACGAAGTCGTCCTGAGGCGCAACCGAAGGGCCTATCCTGAGCTTCGAAGGAATCTGGGCTGCGGTCAAGAGTTTCTCTCGGTCGCGGCTGGATTCTTCACTCTGCTGCACTTCGTTCAGAATGACAGGCCCAGCGCATGAGACGGTCTCGACCGTCTGCCTTCCCGCTGGTCCTTGTCCCAGCCCCTGTTTCATCCCGCCGGGACGACGGTCTGCGCGCGGGTTATTTCTTCGCGGCGACAGCCTTTTCGCCCTTGATCTCGTTGAGGATCTCCTGGGCCCGCTGCGGATCCTTCGGCGGCCATTCGCCTGCCGCCTGCAGTTCCTTAAGCCGGTCGATCCCCTTGGCGCTGACGATCGTCCGGCACCGCGGGAATTTGTTGCAGCCAAGGAAGGGACCTCGCTTGCTGTTGCGGATGACCAGCTCACCGGTCTTGCACTTGTGGCACTTGATCCCCGTCGATTCGGCCGGCGGCTTCGGCGGCAGGGGGTTGCCTTCCTTGTCCAAACGCAGCGTCGTCTTGCAGGTCGGGTAATCGCTGCACCCGAGGAACGCGCCGAACCGGCCGTTCTTGTGGAGCATCGGCTTGCCGCAGTTCGGGCACTTGTGCTCGCTGACCTTGTCCTGCATCATCTTGCCCTCTTTGTCGCAGGGGCAGGCGAATTTGCACTCGGGATATCCCGAGCAGCTCAGGAACTTGCCGTTCTTGCCGAACTTGTAGAAGAGCTGGCGGCCGCAGTCGGGGCAGTTGTACTCACTGGGCGTCGCCTCTGCCTTCGCGTGTTTCATTTCCGCAGTGGCCGTCGCGAGGTTCGCCTTGAACGGCCCGTAAAACTCTTTCAATACGCGGACCCAGTCGAGGTGCTGCTCCTCGATCTGGTCGAGCTGCTCTTCCATCTGACGGGTGAAGGCGATGTCCATGATCCGAGGGAAGAACTCGTCGAGCTTGGTGGTGACGACCTCGCCGAGATCGGTGGCGAAGAATTTGCGATCCTTCTGCTCGACGTAGCCGCGATCCTGGATCGTACTGATGATCGGCGCGTACGTGCTCGGCCGGCCGATGCCTTCCTTTTCCAATGCCTTGACCAAGGACGCTTCCGTGTACCGGGCCGGCGGCTTGGTGAAATGCTGCTCGGGGTGAATTTCCACGGTCGCGACCGACTGGCCCACCTGCGTCGGCGGGAGCTGCTGCTCGCTGGAGCCGGTCTGCCATACGCGGCTGTACCCATCGAAGACGAGACGCCGGCCGGAGGCCTTGTACGTCGCGGTCCCGGCGCTGGTCGGCGCCGCGATGCTCAGCGTCGTGACATCCCAGCGGGCGGGTTCCATCTGGCAGGCGACGAAACGACGCCAGACCAGGTCGTAGAGCTTGAACTGCTCTTCGTTGAGATGCTCGCGAATCTCCTGCGGCGTCAGATCGACGTCCGTGGGACGAATCGCCTCGTGGGCCTGCTGCGCCGATTTCTTGTCCGCGTAGAAGTTCGGCTTCTCGGGCAGGTATGTGGGCCCGAAATGGCTCTGGATGTAGTTGCGGACCTCGCCGAGGGCCTCGCCCGAAACGTGCGTGCTGTCCGTTCGCATGTAGGTGATCAGACCGAGCGAGCCCATGGAGCCCAGGTCAATGCCTTCATAGAGCTGCTGGGCGACCGCCATCGTCCGCTTGGCGGTGAAGCCCAGGCGGTTGGCCGCCGCCTGCTGAAGCGTGGACGTGATGAACGGCGGCGACGCCTTCGACGTGGATTCCTTCGTCTCGATGTCGGCGATCTTGAACTGCGCGTGCTGGAGTTCCTGGAAGACCTTCTGCGTCTGCTGCTCGTTGGAGGCTTCGAACTTCGCGTCGCCGATCTTGAACAGCTCGGCCTTGAAGGCGTTGTGCTCGGCCAGCCAGGCGCTTTGCTGCTCGATGGTGGGACCCTTGCCTTCCGGCGTTTTGGGCGTGACGAAATCGATCCACTGCTGATGGTAGCTGTTCGCCAGTTCGGTCGTGAAGATCGCAGGGATCAGCCAGTACTCCTCCGCCTTGAACGCGCGGATCTCGCGTTCCCGCTCGACGATGATCTTGACCGCGACGGACTGCACGCGTCCGGCGGACAAACCGCGAGTGACTTTCTTCCACAGCAAGGGGCTGATCTCGTAGCCCACGATCCGGTCGAGCACCCGGCGGGCCTGCTGGGCCATGACCTTGTCCGTGTTGATCCGGCCCGGCTCGGCGAACGCCTCCTTGATCGCGGATTTCGTGATCGCGTTGAAGATGACGCGATACGTGCGGTCTTCCGGCACGCCCAGAACTTGCGAGAGGTGCCAGGCAATCGCCTCGCCCTCGCGGTCAAGGTCTGTCGCCAGATAGAGCTTGTCGCACTTCTTGGCGGCGGTCTTCAATTGCGTGATGACCCGCTTCTTGCCCGGCATAATGTCGTAGGTGGGCGCGAAGTCGTTCTCGATGTCCACGTTCAGGCCCTTCGAGGGCAGATCGCGGACGTGACCCATGGATGCGTAGACCTCGTAATCGGGGCCCAGGTATCTGTTGATCGTCTTGGCCTTTGCAGGCGACTCGACGATGACCAGCGATTTGTGCGAATTCGATTTTGCCATCTGGCCTCACACTGCCGGAGTAACGAGCCTGCTCCGAAGCGTCGCTATCCCTGCGATGATGCTTTCTTACTGTACCCGATGCGTTTGTGTTCGGACGCACTCGGGAGCGTTTGCGGTCCATATCGGTTATTCCGCCGCCAACGTTTAGATGTGGACAGATAATAGGGAACGCCGGTTCTGTCAACAAAAGAATTGGCGGCCGACAACTGGCAAGCGATGATGTCCACCCGGTTGGGGGGCACGGGCAAACTCGTTTGCCCGTGGAATCTCGAAGGAGCCGACGCTGCCGAAACAGCACCGTCAAACAAGTTGGGCGGCGCCACCCGACTGCCAGAATATCTTCACACGCACACAACTGGCGATCCATCGGGCTGTTCTCGGGAAACCCGTTACGAAAACCTCCCGGTCCGGCACTGATAGGGTAGCGTAGGAGGTCAGAATTCGATCCTGCCTCTGCACCTCGCCAGGGAGGGCAGCGCAGACGGACGACGAGAATCGGACCCGATAATGTCCACGGATGGCGGGCTGAGAATCGTCCGGCGCAGATGGCAGAGGGCTTTTCGGGCCGGGGTTCCCTGACCTTCACATCCTTTCTCCAATCCCCGGCCTGTTTCTGGTGATTTACGCCGGACGCGAACAATCTCGCTGTCCAGGCCGTACATAGAATGGTTGCACACAAAGGCTGGGGTCAAAAAAGTCCTCCTTCCTCCTGCCCCAGCCTTTTTTATGCGCCTCGGCAAGCGAAATCACATCAGGGCCGTGCTGAAATATCGCTCGGCGCGGTCGGGAAGGACTGTCGTGATATTGCCCGGAATCCTCTCGGCCAGCCGACGGGCGGCCCAGACATTCGCCCCGGAGCTGATCCCGACGAGAAGGCCCAGATCCCGGCTCAGTCGCCGGGTCGTCTCGATGGCGTCCTCATCGGAGACTTCCACGACCTCATCGACCATGGGTACATCCAGCACATCGGGGATGAAACCATCGCCGATCCCCTGGATCTGGTGCAATCCCGGCTCGTGGCCCAGCAGGGCGGAGCGGTTCTCGGGTTCGACCGCGACGATTCGGATGTGCTCATTCTGTTCTTTCAGGAACTTGCCTACGCCCTGGAGGGTCCCGCCGCTGCCGACGCCGGCGACGAAGCAAGCGACTTGGCCATTCATCTGGCGCCACAGCTCGGGACCGGTTCGCTCGTAGTGGACCTGCGGATTTGCAGGGTTCTTAAACTGTTGTGGCACAAAGATTTGCTTATCTTCGGCGGCCATTTCTTCGACCCGCCGGACCGCGCCGGCGATGCCCTCCTCATCCGGAACGAGCACCAATTCTGCGCCCAGGCCGAGAATGAGTTTCTTGCGTTCCTCGCTCATCCCTTCCGGCATCACAATCCGAACGCGATAGCCCATGAGCCGACCGACCAGAGCCAGGCCGATGCCGGTGTTGCCGCTGGTGGGTTCGCAGATAACGTCGCCGGGTTTGAGCGCGCCGTCCCGGCGGCCCGCTTCCACCATCGATAGCGCAATGCGATCCTTGATACTGCCACCGGGGTTGAGGAATTCCGCTTTCGCAAAGACACGCTCGCCTCGAAGTTGTACCAGCGGGGTGTTGCCGATCAAATCCAGCACGTTATCTGTTGGCATAGACAGCCTTCATAAAGGACAGTTCTTCTGCTCCCAACGAGCCTTCCTGCACATAGGCCCTACCTCGCACGACGACACGTATTATAGCAGAGGAACGGGAAAAACTGAATAATTTGGGTAGGCCCCTTCGTGACAATGCCTGAATGCGACACCACAACATATAGGATGCAAACGACCAGATAGCCCTATATGTGGTGGTTTGGAAAAAGCATATTATTCTGATGGAACTTTTCTTGAAAGGTCCACGTGCAGGAATTGCTCGAATTTCGTGAAGAATTTCGCTTGCCTGAAAAGAACTGTCTCGTGTATAGTGCGTATTAGAATTTGAGTCCCGAATTGGTATTGCACTATAACAGGGCTGGGGTTATCTCGCTTTTCCTCTCCCTCCGCTCCTCAGCCCTGTTTTTCTTTTGCGCACACAACGACCGGCAACCGCTGCGCAGACCTCGCTCGTGGCGCGACGACAAATGTCCCATTCGTCCCATAAGTCCTATTCATCCTACGAAACCGATAGGACGAATGAGACACATAGGACTGATAGGACCCGCTTCGCTGCTCAATCTTCGTTGTTGAGGAACTTGATGAGTTCGTCCGGGACGTAGTCCCCTGCAAAGGCGAGGATGTCGGTGATTTGAGCCTTCGTCAGGTCGCCGCTGGTCTGGCGATTGTTGATGTCGACGTTGACGATGATGCCGAATTTCGTTTCCTGCATTTCGGTCGGCTCCGGCGGGCCCATCCGCTGCAGACGGGTCGGACGGATCTCCACACCGATGTTCTTGTCCTCGGTGGGCAGTTCAAGGAGAAGACGGAGGTTCTTCACTTTCTCACGCCACAACTCGTACTTGAAGCCGCTGGCGATGACGTCGAGCGAATCCGTGAATCCCGTGTCGAAAACGAGCTCGTGGACCACGCCCACACGGGGCACCGCCCGCTCCGCGAACCGGGTCCGCAGCTCGTCGAAGGCCTTGCGGAAAATCCTGTCCTTGTCGTCGATGGCCAGCTCGTGCGGCTGGTCGATGTACAGCCGCTGGGGGAACGTGAACACCGGGCCGCGGCCCGTCAGCACGAACGTCGGCAACTCGATCCGCTTGGCGTTGGGCAGCAGGAACGTCCGCTGCACACGCAGCTCCCGCGGACCAACCAGCATCGTCTCGAACACCTCTGGAAATTGCTGGACGAGCCAATTGCCATAGTCTTGCAGCTTCGTCCGGTCCTGCTCCGGCGACACCAGCGGCCTCATGTCCACGCCGTACTTGACGATGTGCTGCGAAATGTTGTCCTTATCGAACTGGTAATTCATGGCCATCTCCGCCAAATACGTCTTTGCCGGAGTATAAGCCCGTCCCGAAACGAAGTCAAAGAAAAGCCCCAGGTCGGCATGAGGATCGAGGACGATGTCTGACGGCGTCACAACAAGTGGATCGCGCAGGCTACGTACCACGCACCATTCGATCGATCATCTGGATTCGAGCAGCTCCTTCAGGAACTCGTCGGACAGCGACAGGACGAACTCCTTTCCGGCGTCCTCGTCCCCGCCGACCTGGTACGCGATCCCCTCGCGAACCGTGGTTCCCGTCTGGTCGTCATCGTACTCTGCGGCGAGTTGCCCCTGCGAATGCGGCGGCACGTAGACGTGGGCGAGGCCTTCGACATCCGTCGTTCCCCAACGGTCCGCTGTGTCGAGTCCATCGGGAAGACACCGGATGGCGATCCCTTCCAGCGGCTTGCCCGCCGAATCAGTCACTCGCGCGACGACCTGGATCGCCCGTGCGAACTCCACGCGTCCCAGATCAAGGACTTCGTTTTGCCCCAGGTGGACATTTTCGATCACG
This sequence comes from uncultured Pirellulales bacterium, assembly GCA_964507995.1. Lineage (GTDB taxonomy): Bacteria > Planctomycetota > Phycisphaerae > Sedimentisphaerales > Anaerobacaceae > PLanc-01. The sequence goes on from CAZDTD010000057.1 coordinate 11,886, forward strand.
ACGGGAGCGAACTCTTCGAGGTGCCTCCCCATAGTCAGCGTCAACGTCACGTCGGCGGGGACGTAAACGCTCTGCAACTGGTTGACGGGCAGATCGAACATGCAAAAGACGCTGCGACCCTTGTTGGTTGGGGCCGTCGCCCAGAGGTCTTCCAGCCACGGCGTTGGATCATCCGCAGCAGTGGCGTACAGAAATCGCACTTGCTCCATGCTCCCTTGATTCTGCTCGGGCACGCATGGATCGATGACGACCGTGCCGGCCGGGAACAGTTTCATGTCCGGCAACGGCACCTTGCCCGTCCTATCGGCTTGTGACTGCAGATAGCGTACCTGCAACTCGGCTCCGAGAAAGTCCTCGCGGATTGCGATGATGCTAGTTATTGGATAATCCAGCTCGCACGTGGGCAGGGTAATCTCAAAGCAGCCGTCGTCGTCCGTGCGAATGATCCTCCAGCCGATATCCTGTTCCAGGAATTGGAGCAACTCGTCGTTCGCGGCCGCCTCGGGACCGAAGTAGAAAAGCTGCAGGAAACGCTCCTCGCTCAGTTCAGTGTCGATTTTCGATGGCCGGGGTATTTGCATCACGAACGCCTGCGCGATGGGTTCCTTCGTGACGCCATGGATGACGCGGCCCTTATATGTCGTCTCGGCGGATCTGATCTCGCTGACCGTCAGAATGACCCTCTCCGGGCTGTCCGCCGTCACCTCGATCGGGCCGAAGGTGTAGAACAGGCCGTCCCATTCAGCCGTTGCGGAGTACGTCCCAAACGGCAGTTCCACCGCTGTCGTCCAGGAGTCGTTGGAGTATGTATGCTCCCACCAGCGTCCGCCCGCCAGCGTGACGTGAATCGTCAGGGTGATCTGCGCAAGCTTCGCGGGATCGGTCACGACACCGTCTTCATCCTGAAACAGGAGAGTGCCGGTGAACGTCTTCGGGCCGGAGGAGAGCGACGACATCGTGATTGTGTGTTCGACTCCGGCCGCCAGAGATCCCGAGAACGGCTCCAGGCCCAGTTCCTTCGGCGCTTCGATGCGGACCTCGTAGTCTGCCTCAGGCGGGACCGGTTGGCCGAATGAATCATCGCGACCCGCCAGTGGCAGGTGCATGACGAATTGCCCTCGCGCGTCAGTCAGGACCTTGTGACACTTATCAGTCAGATAGAATCCAGCGAAGAATGCGTGCAGCCGTGTTCCGCCTGGAATCACAACCGTATTGCAGGCGACGACCGCGTCGGCGACGGGCGCGCCGCTCTCGTCGACGACCGTGCCGCGAAGGGATCGCTCATTGGCGTCCGATTCACGCGACACGAGAGGAACAACACAGGTCGCAGGCGGCGGCTCGATGGCCCGGTACGACTTGTCATAGGGCTCGACAATCGCTGTCCCGTAGTTGGGGTCCGACACCACGAAACAGCAGTACTCCCGCAGGGGACTCCACCAGGGCGGGCACAGCCTTCCGCTGTCGTCCAATGGAGTGAGCTTGTCGGAGAACTGATCCGCCGATTCCCACGCCGATTCATAGAACATGGTGACGCTCGCGCCGGGGATCGGATTGCCCAGCGCATCCAGGAAGACACTCCATTTCTCCTTGGGCAACGCGCCGACGGAGAGAAGATGGTCCCCCCCGGGCAGCAGGGACATGCACGACAGGGAAGGCACAGGCCCACAGTCCGGGTGAATCACCACGAACAGAAGGGCGCACAAACTGCACGAGGCGGATGCCTTGGGTGACTGCATCCGGCCGGTTTCGTCGAGTCTGGCGTTGGCGATCCAGAGCTTGACACTCGCGCTGTAGTGTATGGGATTGTCGGCGAGCAGGACCTCGACCTCGGCATTCGGGATCGGCTGATCGAGGGCATCCCAGAACAGACACGGGGCCAGTTGAAACCCGGGAATGACGCCCGGGGACAGCGTGATCCGGCCGCCGGAACGATAGGGTTCACCAAAGAAGCAACCGCCCATCATCTCCGCAATCTCCGCGTCCTGCTGATCGTCCGGCACGATGACAACCATCGCATCTTCCGGCATGCTCCCGCCCGCCGCCTGCGCGACGGCGTCGAACGCCACATCAAATCCGTCAAGCGGCACAGCCATCGTCGTGTACGCTTTCGGGTCCGTCTGCCAGCCGGTGTACAGACGCACGACCGCGTTCTTGTCGCCGAGGGGGGCATCAGACGCCGGTTCTTCGGTCTGGGCCTGCGTCGAGGAACAGCCCACCAGCACGGTGAGGACGAAAACGCTCGCAATCGAATACAACCGCTGCATCGCTGTCCCTCCAAACAACACACGAGAGCTTCTCTTTCCCCTAAGCAATCGTCTCCTGTCATAGTCCACCCGGATTGTAGCAAACCAATCGCTGGAACGCAAGGCATAAAACGCTGGGCTTGGGTGCAACCGGAGTCTCTGGCAGAAACGCCCCGAACTGTCATGCTGAACGAAGCAAAGCATCTGGGCCACGAATGCAAAGATGGTTTGTTCTGTTGCCCTTCCCAGATCCTTCACTACCGCCCAGGAAGACAGAATCGTAGGGTGGGGCTTGCCCCACCGATCTCTTGCACCCGTCTTGTGGGTGTGTACCACGCACCATTCAATCGATCATCTGGATTCGAGCAGTCCCTTCAGGACCTCGTCGGACAGCGACAAGACGAACTCCTTTCCGGCGTCCTCCTCGCCCGCGACCCGGTAGGCAACCCCCTCGCGGACATTCGTCCTCGTCTCCCTGTCGAAGAAGTCCACGATGAGTCGTCCCTGCGAGTTTGGCGGAATGTGGACGTGGGCTCGCCCCTCGCCGTCCGAGACACCCTGGCGGAGCCCATACCCGATTCTCTCGGCGAGGCACCGGACGGTGATCCCCTCAAGCGGCTGGCCCTTCGAATCCAGGACGCGCACGACAACCTGGATCGCCCGTGCGAACTCCACACGTCCCAGATCGAGGGTCTCGCCCTGTGCCAATCGAACGTTCTCGACCATGATGGGAGCGAACGCCGTCTCCTGCCTTTGAATGACCAATGTCAGCGTCACGCCGGCAGGGACGTATACGCTCTGCAACTGGTTGATGGGCAACCTTCGCTTGTAGAAGACGCTCTGACCCTGATTGGCGATTGGTGCCATCCAAAACGCCTTCAACCACGGCGTCGGATCGCCGTGAGCGGTGGTGTAGTGGAACCTCACATCGCTCTCCCTGTTCGGCCCATTCTGCCTGGGTATGCACGGATCGATCACCACTGTGCCCGCCGGGAAGAGCTTCATGTCGGGCAACGATACCTTGCCCATCGCGTCGGGCTCGAACCAGTCGGTTCGCTGCTGTCCGTTTTCGTCGATCTGGGGTTGCACAAGGCGCAACTGCTGCTCGGCGCCGAGAAAACCCTTCGCGATTGCCACGAGTTCCACGTATTGGCCGGGCTGCCCGTCGACCGCCGCGACGAATTCATACCGTCCGTCGGCGCCAGTGTGGGCCATCGGCCATCCGACCTCCTGCTCCAGGACTCGAAGCAGTTCATCGTCGTCGGCTGCTTCCGGCCCGAGATACAAGATCTGATCCATACGCTCGTCGCCCAGGTTCTCGGCGATAGCCGTTTCCGGAAAAGGCCTCGGCATCACGATGGCCCGCGCGACCGGCTGACCTGTAATGCCGTCGATGACGCGGCCACAGTACATCCTCTCGGCGGGCCTGATCTCGCGGGGCGCCAGGACAACTGTCTGCGGGCTGTCTGCGGTCACCTCGACCGGGCCAAAGGCATAGAGCACGCTGTCCCATCGAGCTGTTGCAGTGTACGTCCCAAAGGGCAGACTCTCACGCCCCATCCAGCCGCCAGGACCATACCCCATTTGACCGTTCGAGGTTGGTGCTCGGATCGACAGACTCACTTGTGCGAGCTTCTCGGGATCCGTCACCGGCTTGCGTCCGTCCGTGAAGACGAGAACACCGGTGAAGCTCTTCGGGGCAGTCCCAATCGGCTGCATCGTGATCGTGTGCTCCACCCCGGCCGCCAGCGATCCCGAGAATGACTCCAGGCCAAGTCTTGGCGGGGTCTCGATCACCACCTCATACTTCGCGTCCGGCGGGACCGGCCGGCCGAGCGAACCGTCGGCGTTCGCCAAAGGCAGGTGCATCCCGAATCGCCCTGCGTCGTCGGTAGGGACCTTGGCGCACTTGCCGGTCAACGCCTGCTGTCCGAAAAACGCATACAACCGGTTGCGCCCTGGGATTGTGACCTCCCTGCAGCGCACGATCGCTCCGGCGACGGGTTTCTCGTTGCTGTCGACCACCGTGCCCCAGAGCGACCGCTCATCGGCCCTCGTCCCAACGGGCGTCAGGGGCACGATGCAGGAGGACACAGGCTCGGCAATGCTGACGCCCGTTTCGTCGTACGGCTCGACAATCGCCGTCCCGTAGTTGGGGTCCGATACGAGGAAGCAGCACTGCTGGAGGAAAGGACTTCGGTAGGGCGGCCGCAATCGCCCGGCCTCATCGAGTTGAACCGAGTCAATAGGAGTCTGTATCGCGGCCCCCCATCGCAAGGCGAAGTACACTTCGACCATCGCGCCGGCCATCGGCTTGCCCAGCGCGTCCAGGAAGACGCACCATCTATCCTTAGGCAACGTGCCGACGAGGAAACAACTGTCCTTCACCCGTTCGGAAGGGTATGAGCGCAATACAGCCGGAACCGAGCCGCAATCCGGATGGTTCACGACGAAGAGGAAGCTACACAGCCTGCACGATGCAGACGCCTTGGGTGATGACAGGCGACCGTTCTTGTCGAGCTTGGCGTCGGCAATCCAGAGTCGGACCCGGGCGAGATGATCGTAGGGAGTGTCGGCGAGCAGGATCTGCACCTCGGCGTTCTCGATGGGTTGGCGCAGGGCATCCTCAAACAGGCAGGGACTCTGTTGGATGCGGGAAACGGGACCCGGCCAGAGTGTGATCCGGCCGTCGGCGCGGTAGGGTTCGCCAAAGAGACAGCCATCCATCACCGTCGCGATGGCCTCGTCCTGTTGATCGTCCGGCACGACGACGACCGTCGCATCCATCGGCACGCTCCCGCCGGCCCCCTGGCGGATGGTATCGAAAACCACATCGAGCCCGTCGAGCGGCACGGTCATCGTCTTGTAGGCCTTTGGGTCAGTCTTCCAGTCGATGTACAGGCGCACGACCGCTGTTCGCCCGTTCAGGACCTCGCGAGCCAATTCCCTGACTTCAGCCTCCGAGTTGGGGTCCTGGGTTCCCGCCCATGACGAAACCGCGAGTGCCACCACGACCAGAGATCGTCCGATGGAATGCAGCCGTCCCATTCTTTTCCCTCCAAAAGATATACGAGAGCTTGTCCTTCCGCGACAGAATGGTCTCCTGTCATAGTCCACCATGATTGTAGTCAATCACAACGCGGCAGGCAAGAGGTAAGACGCCCTTCGCCAGGGCAATCGCTTTTTCGCCTGCATCGGACGCGCAGCATGGAAACAGGGGCAATGGTGCGTGGCACGCGGCCGAGGCGTATTCCTTCCTCTGTCGTCGGTCGCCTTCCCCGGCATTTTGCGCTTTGGGCCAATAGCATGAGAATAGAGAAGAAGACCATCAGGACGGACTGCTGCCGGCAGCCGGTTTGTGCTGGTTTCATCCGAGTATCCCTTGGCCAGACCCCATCCGGCAGATTGGTGACGGTTCTGCTGCCACGCTGCTGGTGTAAAGCGCAAAATGCCATGGGTCCGGGGACCGCGTCCCCGGTCATTGTACGGCGGGCCACACAAAAGTACGCGAAAACCGGACGATCTCCTCTTTATGCCCTGACGGGCACACTACGCGTCGCCTCGCCATTCAAGCAGGTGCTTGTCTTGTATACTTCTGGGAGGCGAGCGGGGACGCTCGCCCTACGCAGAGGGCCGCTGCCAGGGGATGACGCCGGATTCGCTCACGTGCTTCTGGAGGGCGTTGAAGAGTTTACGATACACCGGATGCTTGTCGTCGAGCGGGCTCTGCTCCTGCGGGTCTTCGGCCAGGTTGTAGAGCTTCAGCGGCTCGAAGGGGCTGTTCTGGAGGAGCTTGAAGTCACCCTGCCTCGCGGCGTAATAGGCCCGGCCACCGTATTGTGCGCCGCCCTCGCGTCGGACCCAGAACAGAATTCGATCCTCCTCGGGCTGGGGCTCGCCGAGCAGGGTGGGCAGGAAGCTGACACCGTCGATCTCGTGATCGATCTTCACACCCGCCGCTTCGCAGACCGTGGGGAAGAGATCCATCGTCATCGCGACACGATCGCTGCGCGAGCCGGGCTCGATCCTGCTCGGCCAGACGGCGCACATCGGCTCGCGGATACCGCCTTCGTACAGGTCGCCTTTGCCCGCGCGGAGCGAGCCGTTCGATGCGCCGACGCTGAGCTGGCCGCCATTGTCGGAGGTGAAGATCACGAGCGTATTGTTGATCAGGCCGGTCTGGTTCAAAGCGTCGATCACCCTCCCGATCCCGGCGTCGAGATGCTCGATCAGCGCGATGAGCTTCGCCCGCTCGTCGCCGATCCCCGGCTCGCGATGTTTGACCCGCTCGACCCACTCCGCCGTCGGCTGGATCGGCGTGTGCGGGGCGTTGTAGGCCAGGTAGAGGAAGAAGGGTTGCCTCGTGGCGAGGGCGTCCTGCCCTTGCGTCTCGCGAGCATCTTGCTCGCGGTTCCCGGAGGCTTCCAAATCGTGGATATTCTGCCTGCGATCCGAGGGCGGGACGCCCTCGGCACGCAAGGGCAAGATGCCCTCGCCACCGGACTGCCGCATGCTCCTTCCGGCCCGTCCGCACAGGTAGTCGATGGCCCACTGGGTGAACAGGTCCGTGGCGTGGCCCTCGGGGTCGATCTCGCTGTCGTCGAGCCGCATGTAATTGTTCCCGTGCCGGCGATGGGTCGTGTAGTCGTCCATCATATCGCCGAGGAAGCCGTGGAAGTGGTCGAAGCCCCGCTCGTTGGGCGTGTTGGGCGAGCCCAGGCCCAGGTGCCACTTGCCGACGAGGGCAGTGTGGTAGCCCGCGCTCTTGAGCATCCGAGGCAGCAGAATCGCCTGCGGGGCGAGGTTGCCCCAGTTGTCGCGGATGTCCGTGCGGATCACGCCGGGGACGCCGACGAGGTCGGGGAACCGCCCGCTCAGCAGCGAAGCCCTTGTCGGCGAGCACACCGGGCAATTCGCATAGAACCGGTCGAACCGCATCCCGGTCGCGACGAGTCGGTCGATGTTCGGCGACCTGAGGTCTGTGGCGCCATAGCAGGAGAGGTCCCCATACCCGAGATCGTCCACGAGGATCACCAGCACATTGGGCTTGGAAGCAGCATCGGCCGCGAACACATCCTCCACTCGCGTCACTGCCAGCGAGACAGCGCCAAGACCGGCAATCCTCAGAAACTCGCGGCGGGTTGTGCCTGATTCCATTATATGCTCCCGTCCTCAGTTGAACGGTGCGTGGTACGCACCCTACAGTGAGCCTTTCTGCCGACCGGTGCCGGGATACAAGAACTGTCGCGACTGCGCAGACTTCTCTACAGCCTTGCGAGAGAGCGGAGCGGGGTGCAGCTTGCCTTGTCCCCACAGGTCGTAGTTGGAGAGGCGATAGGGACTGTCCGGCTGCTCCGATTGGCCGATGGGCAGGATGCTCATCGACTGGTCCGCGTCATCCAGCCGGACGAATTGCGTGTACGACTGCGCCTGCTGCGAGAGGATCGTCCCACCATCGGTGCATCGCAGCGCCGGAATCGTGATGTCCTTGTCTTCATCGAGCGAGCCGAAGCCGTCGAGCGTGGACATATAGGGCAGCTTCGTTTCGAGCAGCGCCTGTCTGCCTCGCTCGTTCCATCGGCTTGAATCGTCGCCGAAGCGGGCCTTGCCATATCGCCAGGCGGCCCGCACGATGAGGTTGACGTAGTCCGCCTCTTCGTCGGTCAGGGTCGCGTTCGGGTCGGCCGCGATCCGCTGGTCGATGGTCTGGAGCATACTGCACAGGCCGGAGAGCCCGCCGCCGTAGGTGACGGCCGCTGCGAAGTTCTGCCGGAACGCCATGGGCATCAGGTTCACGATCTCCGTGCCCTGGATCGACATCTCCGACTTGCAGCCGGCGGCCCGCCAGTCTTCGAGATACTCAAGCGCGAGCAGGGTGTCGTCATCCAGCGGGTACTTCTGCACGTCACGGAGGTGGTAGCCCAGCTTGATGAGGTCCCGTTTGATCGGCGCGATTGTGTCGTAGTGGATGTCGAGCACGTCTTCCGGCGAGAAAGAAGGCTCGGAAAAAGGC
>CAZDTD010000057.1:20241-22296 GCA_964507995.1 uncultured Pirellulales bacterium
CCAAACCCCGGACGCGCATCGAGAGATTCGTCCTTGCTGTTCTTCAACGAAATCGAGCCAAGAGATTTCGTTGAAGAATACAGGCCCGATCTGCCTTTTTCCGAGCCGCTCGTCAGCACATGCACGCGTTCCTTCAGTCGCCAGGAGCGATCCGTGTCGCCACCGCTGCCGGTGGAGATGCCCAGCGACAGCGGGTAGAACGACGCGATCGGGCGATGATTCGCGCTGACGAGCCAGCCTTGCGCGGGATTGATCACCTGGGGCAGCAGCTCGTGCGGGACGATGCCCTGCCAGTCGTTGTCGCTATCCCAGCCTTCGTGGGCCGCCCGGTCGTCGAGCAGCGAATGGGCCGAGCGGATGGGCAGGCTGAGGATCGTCTTGAAGCCGATGTTGCCCTTGCGGTCGCCGAAGACACAGTTGGCACTGGGGAAGCTCCAGCCGCCGAGGGCCTGCTGGAACTCGTGCACGTCCTGGGATCGGATCATGTCGAGCACGGCACGGAACGTGTCCCGCTCGGGCTCGCAGATTGGGATTCGCTTGAGGGCCACCTCGTCGCCTCGCCGCACGCCCATCGCGATAGCCGTCACGACAGGACCGAAGTGCGTCTTTCGGAACGTGAGCGTGTGGGGACTCGCCCCCTTGACCTGGATCGTCTCGGTGCGGACTTCCATGTCGCGCCAGGTGCCGTCGAGAAGATACTGGTTCGGATGGTTCGGGTCGGTCTTGAGCAGGAACAGGTCCGCCTGGTCGGCGCCCAGAGCAGTCAGGCCCCAGGCGATGTTCGGCGTGAAACCGATCAGGAGGCTGGGGCAGCCCGCCACCCCGATGCCGCGGGCGTTGAAGGTCTTGCCGCTGACGTGGTACTCGCAGAACAGCGACGGATTGCGGACGGGGGTCTGCGGGTCGCTGATGAGCACCGCCGAGCCGGTCGAGGTCCGCTTGCCGCCCACGACCCAGGCGTGGCTGAATCGCGGCCCGGGCCGGCCCTCCGTGGCAGGCGCATCCACCTTCCGCATCAGGTTATGTTCCGTCGCGTAGTCCATGACCTCTTGCAGCCACGCATCGCTCACGTCGCCGCGTTGGATCACGGACGCATCATCACGAATACGAAGGCCCTCCGTGGCCTCATCGCTATCCCGTAGGGCATAGCGACGCACCCTCCTGGTGCCGTTCTGGATCTCGTAATAGGGTACCAGTTCCCGCAGCCCATCGCCCGAAAAAAACAAACTCAATCTCCACCATGAGGCAATGCACGCCTGCGGCGTCCAGGGCTCGGGCTCCAGTTCGTACTTCTCGAACAGGTAGTCCCGGGCGTTCGGATCGGCGGCGAGACAATCGTTGACACCCCGGCTGTACGCCTCCAGGAAGCCGCGAGCTTCGGGGTCGAGCCGGTCGGCCGTCTCCCCGGCCGCCTGCCAGTAGCCGATGGTTCGCATTTCAATATCGTTGCGGAGCGCCGAATTCCTGCCTTGAGGTTGCTGGCGGGTAACGCCCACCTTTACATCGCCAACCAGCTCCGCCAGCCGGCCCTGGATGATCCGCAGATTGTAGTACATCTGGAACGCCCGGTCCTGCGCTGCGGCGTAGCCCAAGCCGTATATCGCCCCGGCGTCAGCCTCTGCGAAAACGTGCGGCACACCCCAGGGATCGCGCAGCAACTCCACCCGGCTATATTCGTCCTCCTGTCCGGCGGATGCTGTTTCCGGGCCCGGATGGAGGTCGGTCCGAGAGGCGCAACCGCCGATTCCCGATCCGAGTAGCAGGCAGAAGCACAGAATAGAGGGGGGGAACGACTTGTTCATGGCAGGTCTCCGGATGCCGCAACAAAACCGCGGCACGGTTACACCATCTTGACGACTCGGACAGCACATGGCAAGACGAAGGCGCGCCGCCGTTTATTGCAACCGACAACGGGAAGCCGAAGCAATCCGCGTGTCACTTCGCCGGGGCCACTTTCAATTCGATACCGTCCCACTGGAGGCCGCCGATGGCGGCCTGCGCGATGTTCATCAGGTGGTCGCCCGTCTTTTCGACGTTGTCCACCAGGTCGATGAA
>CAZDTD010000058.1:0-1280 GCA_964507995.1 uncultured Pirellulales bacterium
CGGCGGCGCGCCCCGCAAGCAGTACGCAGCCCAGGCCGCTCTTTCGCGACTGCTCGGGCCGGATGTCGAGTTCATCCGAAAATGGATCGAGCCCGAGGGCGTGCAAGCCTTCGAGTTCCGCTCGCGAGAACGGACCATGGTCATCCTCTGGGCCCGGACGACGCCTGTGCCGGCCGTGCAAGTCCCGCAGGGGTATCGTGCGATGGACCTGATGGGTAATCCCCTGTCGGACTCCGAGATCGATCCAGGGGAAGTCCCGATCTATCTCATTCGGTGAGCTTCAGATAGAGGACGGCATCACCCGGAAACGGCGACTGAAACGTGCGTTTGTCCCCTCCGTCCGCGCGAGCGCCCGCGACGGCGTCGCCGGAACGAGGATTGAACCACTCGACGGCCACGGGGCCGGACGCGGAACCAAGATCCACCGTCGCCTCGCCGCCCTCGGGCAGGTAGACGAGGTATTCGTTGCCCGGGTCGGCAAGGCAGAATCCCGTCGAGGCCAGTTCAGATCGTGGCGTCATCGCGGCCAAGTTCATCCTGTTGGCATAACGGAGTGTGTAGCCCATGTTGCGCCGGAGCAGCTCGAACTTTGGATCGAAACGGTTCCCCAGCACGGAGCCGTCGTAGGGGTCCATGAAGATCGGGTTGTGCCCGCGCAGGAAGCTCCGCCAGACCCAACCGTGATTGCCGCCCACACCCCAGATATGATCGGTGTCGAGGAGGCTGACCTTCTTTCCATCCCAGGCCGGCGCAGGGTCGCGGTAACCATCCTGCCCGCCCGGCGAGATCCAATCAGCGCTGCTGGCGAGCATGCTGTCGGTCTTCTCGCCACCGTGAGCGGTGAGGCCGACGGGGTGTTGCTTGGGCTTCGTCCGCTCATAGTCGTGGATCGTCTTGACGACCCACCAGTTCCATTCCTTCTCGCCACCCTCGTTGATGACTTCGAAGAGCACGTTGTCCAGGTCGTTGACCGTATCGACCACCTTGCGGATGTAGGCCTCCTGCAGTGCGGTGATCGCGCTACCAGCCAGGGAGTGGATCTCCAGGACGTTGCCGTCGCCGTTCACATCGCCTGTGATGCCGTTGATGTTATTATCCGGATGGAAGGGGTGGCCGCGATAGGCCCAGCCGTCGGGCGTGCCTGACCGACGGTTGCCATGGCGAAGTCCCCAGCCCTCGAACAGCATGACCGAGACATAGATTCCCCGGTCGCCGGCGGCGCGGACCCGCGTCCGCAGGCGGTCGAAGTACTCGGGATTGAACTTCGTGAGGTCGAACTT
>CAZDTD010000058.1:1380-22141 GCA_964507995.1 uncultured Pirellulales bacterium
CCCGCGTCCGCAGGCGGTCGAAGTACTCGGGATTGAACTTCGTGAGGTCGAACTTGGGTTTGCCGTCGAGGGCATCGCCTGGGCCCGAAAAAGACGAATCGGGCTTACTTTGAGAGGGAAGAACCTGCGTGGCGAGGGCGTCCCGCTCTTGTGTCGCGAGGCCATCTTGGCCTCGCTTGCCCCCATGTTGCGTGCTCCCATCCGAAGAGCAAGGGCAAGATGCCCTCGCCACGAAACCGGAAGGTTTCGTTGAAGAATATAGGCCCGATTCGTCTTTTTCGGGCCCGGTTCGCGCCCAGGGCAATGGGGCAACCTGGTGGACGAAATCCTTTCCCAACCCGCCATTCGCCTGCGTAACCCACGTCACGGAGTCCCACGTCCACAGGCGAATGAAGTTGTGGTCATACTCTCGGAGGAACTCCAGATACGCGTCGAAATCGAACGGCGACGGCGCATCGGCCCGATCCATGTCCACAAGGTTGTTCCAGGTGTGCGAGCCGGTCAGGTAGATTGCCCTGCCGCTGCCGTCGGTAAAGTAGCGGCCGTTGGTCGGATGGACCCGCAGGGGGCCGGCCGCCGGCGAATTACTTCGCACAAGGGCTGCGGCCCAGTGACCTTTGGCAGGAGCCTCGATCGTGACGACGACGCCCCCTTCGACACTCTCCCGCTTGGCCCATTGGCCGGTCGCGATGTCGATCCAGCGGACGTCGAAACGACCCGGCGCTTCCTTGAGATCCAGGCCGACGGAGCCGCCGTCGGTGAAGTAGAGCGCATAGGCTACTCCGGGACGGGCGGCTGCATAAGCTTCGTTCTCTACACGGTCGTTGAGCAGGTGGTTCGCGGGCTCGACCTCCCACGGTTTGATGAGCGATTCCAGCTTGCGGGCGGTCTGGATCGCGGCAACCGCCGGCGGAGAGAGCCCCAGGCCGGAATCGGGCCGGTGGAATCTCGCAGACGCGGCGCCGCCGATGACATGACGCCAGAATCGTTCCAGGCCGTCGCGGTTGTTGCCATAACGGCCGGTGTCGGCGCCGTAGGTCTTGACCGTGTTGAGCGGTCGGGGCTGACCTGCGATATGGGCTCGCACCCACTGGAAATTATCCCCATGTTCCTGGCCCCTCTTCTGGTTGTTCTGCGAGACGTCCGCGAAGTCATACCGCTCGGGATGGTCCAGCGTCCGCTTGTGCTCGTCGGATTTGAGGTCCCAGGCATCCCACATTTCGGTGACGCAGACTTTCTTGCCCGCCTCCGCGGCGCGACGACGGATGTGGCCCGCCCAGTACGCGCCCCAGGCCTCCTGGCCGGAGGTCTCGTTGTCCATGCAGTAGAGGACGTGACCGTACTGGAGCGAGTGCGAGAGCATCTTGTCCACAAATCGCTGCTGGTACTTGAAGACGATGGTGTTGTTCCGCTGGTCCGGCGTGGTGAAGAAAAACGGCTGTTTGTTCGTGCCTGCGTGGTCGGGGTAGTGCTCCGCGAAGCCCGACTGTTCGTAGGTGTAGTTGATGTTGTTCTTCGGATTGTACGGATGCGGTTCCCAGTTCTTTGTGGAGTAGTCGAAGCGGTCCCAGACCTCGATCTGCACGATGATGTCCCGCTCGGCGGTCCAGCGGAGCAGGTTCTCGAAGCGCCGCCAGTATTCGTCGTTCCACTGGTCGAGGTCGTACTTGCCGTCGGGGCGCTGGGCGAACGGATAGACCTCGAAGCCCTGGTCCCGCCGGTCGCTCATCGTGTTGCGGATGTAGTTGCCGCCGGCTGCCTGGATCTCGTCGAGGTGCTCCTTGAGGTCGGGGATCTGGAACAGGTTGTCGTCCTTGCTGCCGCCCAGCAGCAGGACGGGCCGGCCCTTGTACTGCCAGTAGCGGGGATTCTCGGACCACGGCCGGATGCAGCTCGCGTCATCGGCACGCAACACGGCCATCTGAATCGTCGGGGAGAAGGTCAGGATCAACAACAACAGGAATGATCTCTTCATGACAGTCCTTTCGATTGGATCGTAGTCCCATGCTAATGGACGAAGCGACGGGCGTCAACGCAGCCAGTGGTTTCTTGCTGGCAAAAGCCCCTGAGGACAGGTATGATTGCCGCCAGTTCCGTGGTAGGGGCGGGTTTGAAACCCGCCCGTACAGGGATCGATTCTATTCCAAGGAGAGAAGAATGAGTGCCATGCCCCTGAACGTCCGAGTCCGCCTCAGCGTCATGATGTTCCTGCAGTACATGCTCTTCGCCGTCTGGTTCGTGCAACTGGCCGGCTACCTCGACAAGATCGGCGTCACAGGCATCATGAAAGCCCTGATCCTGAGCAGCATGCCCCTGGGCAGTCTGGTCTCGCCGATCTTCGGCATGATCGCCGACCGCCATTTCGCCAGCCAGAAGGTGCTGATGGTGATGAACTTCGCCTGTGCGGTCCTGCTCTTCCTCGCGGCAATGGTGAGCAGCCCGGTCGCTCTGTTTGTACTCCTGCTGCTGGCCATGATTTGCTACATGCCCACCTGGAGCCTGACCGCGGCCGTAGCCATGGCCAACGCCCCCTCCGAGAAGTTTCCGCAGATCCGCGTGTTCGGATCCATCGGCTGGGCGTCCGCGATGGTCTTTAGTCTCGTAGCGGATAGGTTCTTCAACGGCGCCAAGATCGACGGCACAGCCATCCCGCTGTACTGCGGAGCCGGCACAGCCCTCGTGGCGGCCCTGCTGAACCTGACCCTGCCCAACACGCCTCCGCCCGCCAAAGGCAAACCCGCATCGGTTATCGATGTGCTCGGCCTGCGGGCGATGGGCCTTCTGAAGAACGGCAACTTTGCCTTCTTCATGCTCATTTCGATGATCGCGATGATTCCGTTCACGATGTACTTCTCGTTCGGATCGCAGTTCTTCATGAGCAAAGGCTTTGAGAAGGTGACGGCGATCATGAGCTGGGGACAGATCGCAGAGATGCTGATTATGCTCCTGGTCCCCATCGCGTTGACGCGCTACGGCGCCAAATGGGCGATCACCGCGGGCCTTGGAATGCTCGTCGTTCGTTACGCGGCGTTCCTCATCGGTGGCGCATTCGATCAGACCTGGCTGTACTATGTGGCTATCCTCGTGCACGGCGCGATCTTCGGCTTCCTCATTGTCGGCGGCCAGGTCTACGTGGACAAGAAGGCCTCGGCGGAGATCAAGAATCAGGCCCAAGGTTTAGTCGGTCTGCTCCTGTTCGGTGTGGGCATGGGCATCGGCACGTTCGCCAGCGAAGGACTCATCAATATGTATACGGTCGAGAAGACCGTTGAACAGGTCGTGACCAAGGCCACAAATTGGAATGCGATCTGGACCATCCTCACAGTCACGTCCGCGGTCTTGATGGTGGCGTTCTCGGTGATCTTCCGGGACGACGTGCTGAAGAAGGCGACGCCGAGCGCGACGGCATGAAACGACGCAAGACAGGCTGGAGGCCGAAGGCTGTAGGCTGCAGGGATCGATCCCCTTTGGCCTGCGGCTCGGGGCCTCCAGCCTGCGACGTTCAAACGCCGCCGAGGGGCCTGCTGGGGACATTCGCGAGACTCGGTCCCGGCATGATTATCGCCGGCTCCATCGTCGGCTCGGGCGAGCTGATCGCCACCACGAAGACCGGCGCCGAGGCCGGTTTCTACCTGCTCTGGCTGATTCTTATCGGATGCGTCATCAAGGTCTCGACGCAGATCGAGTTTGCCCGTCACGCGATCACCTGGGGCCGGACGCCGCTGGACGCGATCAACGAGGTCCCCGGCCCACGATTGCTGCCCAGAGTCAACTGGCTTGTCGGCTACTGGACGATCATGACAGGCCTGATCGTCTTCCAGCAGGGCGGCATCCTCGGCGGCGTCGGCCAGACGCTTGCGATCGGCTGTCCTCTGACCCAGCCCGGCGCCGAGTACAACCACCTCCAGGATCAACTCACGCAGAACCGAATCCAGCTCAAACTCGTCGAAACAGAGAACCCCGATGACTCTCGTGTCGCGGAATTACGAGAGAACATTGCGAGTCTCGTTGCTCAGATCGCCGAACGCCGAGAACCGCATGACACCTATCTCTGGTCCGCGATCCTGGCCGGCGCGACTTCGCTGCTGCTGTACGTGGGAAGGTATCGGGTCATTCAGCTCGTCTCGACGGCCCTGGTCGCCACGTTCACTCTCGTGACCATCCTGACCCTGGTCGCTCTCCAGATGAGGCCGGAATGGGCGGTATCGACCAAGGAGCTGACGGGCGGACTAAGCTTTCACCTGCCTCCTTCCGGCACGGGGGGAGGCAATCCCGTCCGCACCGCGCTCGGCGCCTTCGGCATTATCGGGGTCGGAGCGTCCGAACTGCTCATCTATCCCTACTGGTGCCTGGAGAAAGGCTACGCTCGATACGCCGGATCGCGCGACGGCTCCGCCGCATGGATCGAGCGGGCGCGAGGCTGGATTCGCGTGCTGCACGTCGATGCCTGGACGTCCATGGTGGTCTATACCTTCGCGACGGTGGCGTTCTACCTGCTGGGGGCCGCGGTCCTGGGACGCATCGGGATCAATCCGGAAGGACGGGACATGGTGCGGACGCTGGCCGCGATGTACGTCCCGGTATTCGGCTCGTGGGCGTATCCGGTCTTTTTGTGTGGAGCGTTCGCGGTTCTCTATTCGACGCTCTTCGTCGCGGCCGCGGGCAATTCGCGAATGGTCGCCGACGGCCTGGGCCATTACGGCCTGACCGACGGCTCGGAGGCCGCCCGCGTCAAGTGGACGCGAAGAGTCAGTACGGTCTGGCCATTCATCGCCCTGCTGCTCTTCGTCTTCGTCCGAGCGCCCGCGTTGATGATCGTCGTCTGTGGCATCTGCCAATCGATCATGCTCCCCCTGCTCGGCGGGACGGCGTTGTACTTCCGCTACCGCCGGAGCGATCCGAACCTCCGCCCGGGCCGGCTCTGGGGCGCAACGCTTTGGATCGCCTTCGCCGCGTTCGTGGTCGTCGGAGTCTGGTCCGTCGTCGCCGTGTTCAGATAAAGGCTGGAGACTGTAGGCTGCAGGAACGACTCTCCTCCGGCCTCCCGCCTATAGCCTATGGCCTGGCGGGCTCGCCCAAGGCGTTGAGCGGCTCTTCGATTGTGAGCCGATCCCCGAGAGCTGCAGCCAGGTCGGGCAGGTCGTACAGTCCCAGCACCCCGTGTACGACGTTCACCAGTTGACTACGGGACCGGCCCAGCTCGATCACATTCGACCACGACGCCAGTCCACGCACCAATCGAACCGAGTCGAAAAGCTGGGGCTCCAATGCCGCCGCGTGCAGAGCCGGTACACAGACATGACCCACCACGACGATATCGACCGGCCTCTCGGATCGCTCGTGGAGCAGTCGGGCACAGGTCAGGATGTCCTCGGTTCGCATCCCGACGTACGACCGGCCCAGGAGATAGGCAGTCAGCACGTCCTTCACATCGGGACCGAATAGATCGCCACCCCAGCCATTCTTTGATTGCGTCTCGCCCACGCCGCGGAGGTCCACCGCGACGACCACATGTCCGGCTTCGACGAGCTTCTGGATGGGACCACCCGGTCCGGCGTCGGCGTGTTTGCCGCTTTCATGGAGGTATAACACGTCGTTGCCGGCGGGTTCCCCCGACGGGCGGAACACCAACGCAGGCAGATACAGACCTTCCTCCAGCGTGACAACCGCTTTCTGGATACGTGCATCGCCCCGCTCGATGGTTTCCCCCAGTTCCACCCGCGGCTGGGGCAACTCCGCGAGAGTCCGCACGCCCACGAGCCGGCGAACCTGACCCAGCAGTTCCGTCCGGGGCGTCGTTGCCCAAAGCTGCTTTCGACGGTCAGCCAGTTCCTTTTCGCAATCCCGGTTCAGGTCGTAAGTCGAACGGGCCCCCTCCAGATTCATCACCTGCCCGTCGGGCGTGCAGCGGGCCTCCTCGTCGCTGAGCAGGACGATGTTCGGCTCGACGATCGGCTCGTCCCTGCCCAGCAGCCACCGGGACATCCATCGCACGACGCCCTGTCGTTGGGTCCGGTTGTAATTGTGCTTCGCGTCGTTCTCCAGCAGGCCGATCCGCTCCGCGGCTTCCAGCCGGGTGTACAGGCGTTTGGCATATCGGAACGAGGTCCAGGTCCCCTGGATGTCGAAGAAATCCTGCGTCGCGGCGCAGATCAGGATCGCGGTCGGCGCTCGCATCGTCAGGTAATCCGCATGGTCCATCCCGAACGCCAGTTGCCCGAAGATGTTCTGCTCGGCGTCCTGCGGCCCGATGGTCGAGAGCAGGGCCTCGAAGTTCGTGATGTAGCAGCTCGGGGCCGCAGCGCCAATCCGGTCATCAAGCGCCATGAGGTAGGAAGTCTGCGTACCACCGCCGCTGTTGCCGGTGCAGCCGATGCGAGTGGGATCAACTTCCGGGCGGGACTGGAGGTAGTCGATGGCCCGCATGCCGTCCCAGATTTCGAAGCGGGCGGTGTTGCGCCCCAGCAGAATGCTGCCGATTCCGAGCGTGGTATGGGCCGCAGTGCCCCATATCTGCGGAAGCGACGAAGGCATCTGGCTGCGTTCACCCTGGTCGATGGGGTCGAAGACGAGGGCCGCCATGCCGTTGAGCGCTAACAGGGCGCCCATGGTCTGGTATGCCTCATAGGCTTTGGCTTCGGACGCGTGGCCGCACGGCACGATGACACCCGGGAACGGGGGTTTGTGCCCGCCGCCGTCCGGCAGGAACAGCAACGCCGTGACATAGTGCTTCGGCTGGCTCTCGAAGATGACCTTCTCGACCTTGTACCCCTCGCGGGAAATGACCCCGGTCACTCGCGGATTTAGCGCCCTCCTGGCCGGCAGGCCACCAATCGCTTCGAGAAATCGCTCGCGAACATCGGCCTGGTAAGCCGCGATCTGATCGGGCGTCTTGAGTTGTTCGTAGCGCTGCTTCCACTGCTCGAACTTGGGCTGTGCCTGTCGCGACAGATACCGCGACATCATCTCGCCGGTCGGCGTCCCGGCCACCGTCTCCGACAAGACCCGGAGACTTTCCTCGCCCACAGCGACTGAACCAGCCATCAGGCAGAATCCCGCAGCGATTGCAGCAAACATCGTCTTTCTCATCCTGTCTCCTTTTCGGACTTACGTCTTCCGCAACATGGGGCGGCATCTCCAACAGAAACAGTTCACACATCCATGCTACCGGGCAAACACCCGGCATTCAAGAGACGGCTGCCAACACTTCCCGTGGTTTCGCAACTCGGGTAGAATCATCCTGTCGGTGTGAACGGTGGATAACATCCAATGATAGGAGGATTGAACAATGAACGAGAGACATGTGAGATCACGATGCATTCCGATCAACTTCCTGTTCGTCGGCATCCTGCTTCTTCTGGTTGTGGCGGCCTGTGGAAACAACGGATCGCCGGAGATGCCCAAGGGGCTGGCCGGGTCCGCACTGTCCAAGCCACCGGCCGCTCCCGAGCCAAGCGATGGTAAACTGAGAATCATCTGCTTCGGCGCCCATCCGGATGACTGCGAGTTCAGCGCCGGAGGCGCCGCGGCCATGTGGGCGTCGCGCGGCCATCACGTGAAGTTCGTCTCCTGCACCAACGGCGACATCGGCCACTGGGGCATGGCCGGCGGGGCACTGGCCCAACGCCGGCTGGCCGAGGTCAAACGCTGCGCCGAGATCTTCGGCATCGAGACGGAGGTCCTCGACATCCACGATGGCGAGTTGCTGCCCACCCTGGAGAACCGAAAGACCATCGTCCGTCTAATCCGCCAGTGGCAGGCGGACATCGTGATGTGCCATCGCTCGAACGACTACCATCCCGACCATCGCAACGTCGGCCTGTTGGTCCAGGACGCAGGATACATGGTGGGCGTGCCATTCTTCTGTCCGGATACGCCCTACCTGCGAAGCAACCCGGTGTTCCTGTATTACGAGGACGGCTTCAAAAAGCCCTATCCCTTCGTCGCGGATATCGCCGTCGGCATCGACGAGGCAATTGCCAAGAAACTCGATGCAGTCATCGCCCTGGAATCGCAGACCCTGGAGGGCGGCTGCGACGGCTCCGAAAAATCGTGCCCGACGGACCCGCAGGCTCGACAAGCCCGCGTGGAGCAGACCCGGCGGCGTTTCGACGGTTACTTCGGCGCAGCGGCCAACCAGTTCCGCAAGCAGCTCACGGAATGGTACGGCCAGGAGCAGGCAGCCAAGATCCGCTATGCGGAGGCCTTCGAGATCTGCGAATACGGCCGACAGCCCTCAAAGCAGGAGATCCGCAAGCTCTTCCCGTTCTTCCCGGCTCCGTAACGTAGGGTGCGTATCACGCACCATAGACCCATCGGATGCGCAAGAGTTGGTGCGTAGTACGCACCCTACAGCGCCGCGAACTCGTACGTCCCTGCATCGACGAGGAACTGGACCTTCTCGCGTTCCTGGCCCAGCAGGCGAACGCCTGGCGTCTGTGCAACCGGCGTGCCGCTCTCGGTCACATCCTCCGCGCTGCCTGCTGGAACGCACACAACAGCGAAAGTGTTGGGCGGGATGGTCACTTTGAGCGTGAAGACACCCTCGGATTTTTTCCACTCGGAGGCGATCTCGCCGCGAATCGAGTCGTAACTTGCGCGGGCCCAGGTGAGATTGCCCACCGGATGCGGATCGACGATGAACCGCCCGAATCCGGGCGCAACGACGTCCGGCCGGATGCCGGCTACCCAGCCCAGGAACCACTCCTGGATGTGGCCCAGCATGCAATGGTTCATCGATGCGCCGGTGTCCGCGTCCCAGGCCTCGGGCATCGAGGTCCATCCGTTGCGAACGATGAAGCCGTAACTGCCGATATCCGTGCGGGCCGTCATGTCGTAGATCACGTCGCTGCGGCCCGACCGCGCCAGCGCCTGGAGCAGGTACCAGAAGCCGATGTCGCCGGAGGTCTGCTGGTTGCCCCGTTTGCGAGCGTCCTGCACAATCCGCTCCAGCACCGCGCTCTCGCAACCGGTCGGCACCAGGCCCAGGGCCAGCGCCATGCTGTTGGCGGTCTGTGGACTGCCCTGGTTGGCGTACTGATCCACACCGTCGAAGTACTTCGCATTGAAGGCCCGCGCAATGTCCGCGGAAAGTTTCTCATAGGCCTCCCGATCCTCGCTGCGACCCAGAACGCGGGCTGCATCGGCAACGATCCGTACACAGCGGAAGAAGGTCGCCATCGCGGTCAGCTCGACCGGTGTGAACTGGGCCGCTCCTCGCGGCTTGTCGTGGCCATAGTCGTACCAATCACCCAGGCCCGGCGTCGGGACGAGGTCCTTCGACGTATCCCGCATGTAGTCCACGAAACGCTTCATCGTGGAATAGCGGATGGCCAGGACCTCCTTGTCGCCATACCATTCGTACAACTGCCAGGGCAGGACCACCGCCGCAGCGCCCCACTCCGGCGTGTACGCGAAACCGCCTGAGAACGCGGGATACGCAGGCGCAACCGTGGGCATCAGGCCATCTGGTTTTTGCGAATCGGCGCAGTCTCGTGTCACCTTGCTGTAGAAACTCGCGACGTCGTATCGGCCCAGGATCGAGGGGCCCATCAGGTAGGAGACCTCGAGCCAGCCGAGCTTCTCGCGATGCGGACAATCCGTCAGGACGTGGGCCATATTGGACCGCACCGCCCAGTCGATGATTCGGTCGATGTCGTTGAAGAGCGAATCTGAACACTCGAACCGCCCGGCCGTCGGCGAATCGTTTCGCACGTGCATAGAGACGAGTTCCTCGACAACGGGCTTGTCCTCGGGATTGGGCCGGCCCGCAGGGACAGCGCCTTCGAGTTGGAGGTACTGGAAACCGCTGTACGCAAACTGCGGCGTCCATGTTTCGTCGCCATCGCCGCGAAGCGTGTACTGCCAATAGTTGGGCGTGCCGACGCCCGCCGGATTGACGAGCCCTGTGCCGTCGTTTCGACGCGGGGACATGCCGTGACGCTGCTCGGCGCCCGTCAGCTTGAGCGTCTGGCCGGCTTTGCCGCGAACGCGCAGGCGAGGCACTGCCGAAGCGTTCTGGCCGAAATCGTAGACGAACACTCCCGGCTGCGGCTCGTCAATCCGCACAGGCGTGAAGACCTCATGCACCTTCATCGGCGGGGCACACGATGCAACGAGTTGCCCGCCAGGCCCCTGCGTCTCGGCGACCGCAGCCCATGAAACGTCGTCGAATCCCGCTCGATCCCAGCCCACCGGCAGTCTGCGAGCGTCGTAATCCTCGCCCCCCAGAATCGCACTGTGCGTGATGGGCCCTGTGGTCGTCTTCCACGAACCGTCACTGACAATGAACTCCTCGCTGCCGTCGGCAAACCACAGATGCGCCTGCAAGATGAGCTTGAGCGGGTGGTCCACGCTCACGCCGTGCACGCGACGGTCGCCGACCGTGTTATAGAACCCCTTGCCGAGCATGACGCCGAAGACGTGCGGACCACTGTCGCGGAGCGCATCGGTGACATCAAAGGTCGAGTAGTACGCGGTCTTCTCATACACCGACCACGCGGGATCGAGAAAACGGTCGCCCACCTTGCGGCCGTCGAGGAACAGATCGTAGTGGCCCAGACCGCAGACGTGCACAACCGCCCGGCTCACCGGCCGGGCCAGATCGAACGACTTGCGAAAGAGCGGCAGTCCCCCGCCGGCGACTTCGCCCGTTCCTCGCATGATCCACTTCGCCCGCCAATCCTGCGAGCCGAGCACGCCCATCGTCCACGACGCCGGCGAACTCCACGCCGACCGCGCGCCGTCTTTGTCCCAGACGCGAACCTTCCAGAACACCTGCTGCGAGGAATTCAGCGGCTTGCCACCGTAGGCAATGTGAATCGTCTCGTCGGAGATCACTTTGCCGCTGTCCCACAGATCACCTTTGTCCCCCGCCAACAGGTCGAACGAGGACGCGACGAGCACTTGATATGCCGTCTGCCTCTGGCCGCGGGCATTTGACTTCAGTTTCCAGTAGAGCCTTGGCGCAGGCGCATCGATCCCAAGCGGATCGACCGCGTATTCGCAGCGCAGTTCCACGGGCATCATTTCGCCATGTGCGGGAATTTGGAGCGTGATGCGTTGTTGGTTGCGGAAGACTTCGAGCGAGGCGTCCTTTCCGGCGGGAATCTGCTGAAAGGCCCGGATCAGATCGTCGAGCGTTTCGACCTGCACGTCGCCGCACTTGAGGACCACATCGCCCGATTGCAAACCGCTTCGGGCCGCCTTGCCCTGTGAGGGCACATCGAGGACGATGACACCCGTCTCGCCCGGCAATCCGGCGGCGGAGACTTCGCCCATGCCGACGACATTCCTCACCTTTGCGCCGAGCCACTCGACGACACGGGCATCACGAACGTTCGCAGGCTCGCTGCCGGCGACGGCGTCCGGGAGTTTCGGCGTTCGGGTGATCGCCTTGAGCGAGGGGCTCTGCACGCCGAATTGATCCATGGGGAAGTTCTTGAAACCGAGCTTCAGAGCAGGTGAATCGCTCCGGACGCGATAGTCGCCGTGTGCAGGGTCCAGGAACATCGCGTCCGTCTCGATGGAATGGGCGTCCAGGCCGCTGGCTTGCTGCAACGTCAGGGCCGGGGCCGGCTGCGTCCGGCCGGGCTTGTGCAGGAGGTTCCAGTCGCATTCTTTGCCCCAGGGCTGTCTGACGCGAATCGGCCTGTAGTCGGTGAATACGATATTGCGGGCAAACACGTCCTGGCTGTTGGCGTACCAGACGTGCGGATGAAAGGAATTGTTCACGATGATGTTGTTCTCGACCCGGCGGTAGAATCCTTCGCGTAATTTCAGGCCGCCGGCCAGGCACAGGTTGTTGTAGATCTCATATCGGCTGGACCCATCGTCGAGGTCGATGTCCCAGCCGTGATCGCATCGCCAGCGGTTATTGCGCAGGATGTTGGGCTTCACGATGTCCCAAAGGGGCAGGTTGGGATCTGCGCCCCTTGTGACGACGTCCAGGTCGACGTCCTTGAGGCCCCAGTATCGGTCCCGGCCCCAGGAATTGAACGAGCCGTGATCGCCCGTTTCCAGGACGGTATCGAACACATCGCAGAACTCGACGACGTGTCCGCCGAACGTGCCCTCGGAGATGTTGATGCCCGCCCGCGGGACGTCGTAGATCGAGCAGTGGCGGACCGTGACGCCCATCGACATGGAGATCTGGATGGGCGACGTTTGCTTCTCGACCCGGCCCGTCTCGTGGATCAGGCAATCTTCGACGAGGCAATCCGCAGGGTAGTTGTCGGTCCGCGGACCCGGCGTCTTGTCGATGTCGTTGTAGCTTTGTCGCTCGTTGTACTCGAACAACGGGCTGCGGACCGCGTTCGGGTCGCCGACGAAGGCAACGCCATTGGCGCCGGACCCGACGATGTGGCACCCGCGGACGGCAATGCGCCGGTTGTACTTGTTGACGAAGACGGCGTTGCCGCCAACCTGGTCGAGCGTGCACTCTTGGAGGGCGCAGTCCTCCGCGCCGTCGAAGAGGATCGCACCGCCGCGATAGGTGGTCCAGTCGCTCCGCAGCAGTGGTTCTCTGTTCTCCATGAACGTTCGGGCGGCGTGGCGGAACGTCAGTCCCTGCAGAGTGACGAATCGCACGGGCTTATCCTGCGTCCCGCGAAACTCGATCAGGTGCTTGAGCCTAACCGCTTCGACCGAGGCCTTGCCCAAGTCCAGATCAGCGGGCGGATAGAAGTAGAGCACATTGACCTGTGCGTCGTGGAACCACTCGCCCGGGACGTCAAGCTCCTCAAAGATGTTCTCTACCATGCGGTAGGTCTTGTGCATGCCCATCCGACGGTTGTTCTGCCAGCCGCCTTCGTAGACGACCTCGTTGTCGGCGTTCTTGCCCGTGATGAGGTAGTGGAAGTCACCCCATTCGTGGGCGTGCATCGCGTGGATGAAACCGCCGCGAGGGTCGGTCCATCGTGCGGCCCGGGCCGGACTGAACGCGTCGGCGGCATAGCCGTTGAAGTGGCGGACCGCCGGGTCGAAGTTCGGATACCGCGCCAGGGGCTGGCGTCGGCCGTTGACGAACAATTGGTCTGTCACGAGCCCTGCGGATACGGCGGCCTTCACGATCCCATCGCGATACGGCTGCCACTCGAGTTTCAGCCCGATCCCGCCGCTGAGGACAGGCGTCTCATCGCGATAGGCGACGTATGTCACAGGGGCCCGTTCAGTCCCAGAGTCCTCGGCGGTGAAGACCAGCGTCTGCGGCAGGTAGTAGGTCCCGCCCCGCAGGTACACGGTGACAGGTTCGCCCCCGGGTGTCCGCCGGGCCGCATCCTGCGCCCGTTGGAGGGTCGCGAAAGGCCGCTCCAACACGCCAGGATTGGTGTCATCGCCACCAGGGGCAACGTAGAACTGGGCCGCGGGAACCCCCTCGCTCGCAAGACACGTCACGACGGCAAACACGACCAACTGAGCCACTCGATTCTGCATGGTTCTCTCCTGCATACTGGGAATCTCTTGAATGAACGCATTGTCGGCTCGCGAGGCGCAAGATGCAATGCTTGTTGCGCCTGCCCGACGAAATTCGCGTGTCAGGATCTCGAGCTTGCGAAGGGAAAACGACACGACATCTATTGGGCCTGCGGGTTCGTCTGTGGTAGAATCAACAAGTCAAGATTGTGCAGGGATTCCGGAGCCACAGAGATGAAACAGAGTTCGCGGCCGACGTTGAAGGCGATTGCCGAGCAGTTGGGGATTTCGGTGACGACCGTATCCCGCTCACTCAACGGCAAGGCACGGGAATACGGAATCAGCGTCAAGACCGAAGAGGCCGTCCGCAAAGCGGCGAAACGCCTCAATTTCTCCCCCGACCCGCTTGCACGAGGCCTGCGTCTAAACCGAACGCTGAGCATCGGTCTGATCATCCCGGATATATCGAACCCGTATTTTGCGGTCATCGCAAAGAACGTCGAAATGGCCGCACGCGCCGGGGGGTACTCCGTCATCCTCTGTGACAGCGAGGAGAATACCGACCTGGAGGCGGAATCACTGACCCTCCTGCGCGACCGAAAAGTAGATGGTCTCGTCATCGCGCCGGTTGGGCAATCCGCGGAGCACTTCGACGCGATTCGGGATGGAAATCCTCCCGCCGTCGTGATCGACCGTCGTTTCCCGCATTTGAGACTTCCCTACGTCACCTCGGACAACTACCGGGGGGCAATGGACGCAACGAACTACTTCCTCGAACGCGGGCACAGGACCATCGCCTGCGTCCAGGGTCTCGCGAAGACTTCACCGAACCGCGAGAGAGTGCGAGGCTACCAGACGGCGCTGACAGAGCACGGCATTCCGGTGGACGACTCGCTCGTCGTCGGCAGCAGTTTCAGCGAAGAGAACGGCTACATTTGCGCCAAACTCCTGATCAAAAGCACCAAGGGCGTCACCGCCATGCTCGCCTTGAGCAACCTCATCGCGCTGGGCATCCTGCGCGCCCTTTCCGAGGAAGCCTTGAGGGTGCCGGATGACATGTCCATCATCTGTTTCGACGACCAGCCCTACTGCGCCCATTTGAATCCCCCCATGACCGCGGTCGAACAAGATAAAGAACAGATAGGGCGCATTGCGGTCAGACTCCTCCTGGACCATATCCACGCGCTGCATTCCCCCCCCCACGGCGGGATCGTCCTGCCGACAAGGCTCATCGAGAGGGCCTCCGTTCGCCAAATCAAACCGCGATGACACCCGTCTCTCATCATCCTGTCCAGGGCCGTCCTGGAACCTGCCGACGGAATGACGAAATGCAAACAATGAAAAAGGCATTGACAAGGATCGGCTCGCCGTGTATCTTGTATCTCAACACAATCGTTTGCGTTTACCTCTGTAAACGATTGAAGGGACAACGTCAGTCGACGGGAAGGGAAAATGGTTAAGAGAAACGCCTTCACACTCATCGAACTGTTGGTTGTCGTCGCCATCATCGCCCTGCTGATGGCCATACTCATGCCTTCCCTGCAGCGAGTCCGGAAACAAGCCCAGGCCGTCGCGTGCCAATCCCACCTCAAACAGATGGGACTGACCTTCACCCTGTACGTGGAGGACAACAACGGGAATTTCCATCGGGAGGATGGCGGCGACCCGCGCGACAGTTGGGTCTATGCCATGCGACCCTATTACAGCAACGAACCAAAGATTCGAGCCTGCCCGGCAACCCCAAAGTTCTACAGCGACGGGGTCACGGGCCCGTTCGTCGGTTGGGGGGTCTATGGCGAGGGCGATCTGCCGACCGTGCCGGACTATGCGATCAAAGGAGACTATGGCAGTTTCGGCCTGAACGGCTGGGTCGCCAACGATCTCGACGGCATCCATGCAAACAAAAACTGGCGGTCCATCCACGTCAAGGGCAGCTTCGAGATCCCTGTATTCCTGGATTGTCAGTGGGTGGACGGTCTGCCGGAGGTGTTCGACTCGCCTCCGACTTTCGATGGCGATTGCGCCTGGCAATTCCACGGGAACGCCATGCGGAACTTCTGTATCAACCGGCACAACGGGTCTGTGAATGGCGTGTTTCTGGACACGTCGGTCCGCGCTATTGGATTGAAGGAGTTGTGGCAACTTCACTGGCACAAGCAATGGGCCAAAGACGCCGCAACCTACGGCATGCCGGTATGGCCCCAATGGATGAAGAATTTCAGAGATCCGGCAAACAATTAGAGTGGAAACTGCCGGCCCCTGATCGGTGAAAAATGAAGAAGAGCATTCCGATCCGTTTGGAATGCCAGTATTGTTTTTGTCGCGGAAGGAGGCATATCATGTCGCAGAAAGCGGCTCTTCTCCTGTGTTTGGCTCTATCGCTCGGCGTGACGGGCGCTGTCTGGGCTGATCTTGTCGGCCACTGGTGCTTCGATGAAGGCGCAGGGAATCAGGCGGCGGATGCCACCGGGCGAGGCCATGCCGGAACGATCGACGGCGCCGTGTGGAGCAGTCCCAGTTGGAACGGCGAAGGAACATGCCTGCAATTCGATGGATCGAACGACGTGGTTGTGGTCGCGCACGCGGACGATCTGCGATTCAACGAGACTTCCGCGTTTACGATCGCCGTCTGGGTCAAGATGGCAAGCCGCCCCGGGCGATGGACGGGCATCGTGACCAAGGGCCGGGATATCGGGAACTGGTATGGCATCTGGATCAATGACGGCAACCGATGGGTCTTCGGCCATCAGCCCAACAATCAGATCGGCAGCGAAGTGGAGGCTGGCGTCTGGACCCATGTCTCCGCAGTCTACGACAACGGCAACAAGAAAATCTACCTGAACGGAGCGCTCGACTCGGAAACGACGGCCTTGGCGACCGGCGACAACGCCGGCGATCTCTGGTTCGGCGCCGCCAAAGGGGTCACGGAATACGCAGCCCTGTCGATGGACGACGTCCGGATCTATAATCACGCGTTGACCGAGGCCGAGATTCAACGGATCGTAAAAGGCGTAGCGGATATCCCCATGGCGATTGACCCCACGCCGGAGGACGGACAGACAGATGTTCCCCGCGATGTCGTCCTGGGATGGACAATGGGCCGGTACGCCGCGACACACGATGTGTACTTCGGGACAGACTTCACGGAGGTGGACGGCGCCAGCCGGGATAATCCGATGGGGGTACTGGTCCGTCGGGACCACGAGGACGCCCAGTACGATCCGGACGACCTGCTCGCGTACGGTCAGACCTACTACTGGAGAGTAGATGAAGTCAACGGGGCGCCCGAGCACACCATCTACAAAGGGTTGCCCTGGAGCTTCACCACGGAACGATATGCGTATCCGGTCACGCCCGTGGCGGCCACAGCCTCCAGCTCCGGCCTGAACATGGGACCCGAGAACACAATCAACGGTTCCGGCCTGGACGCCAGCGATCAGCACTCCACAGAAGCGACGACCATGTGGACAAGTGCCGGCACGCTGCCGAACTGGATTCGATACGAATTCGACAAGGCCTACAAGCTGCACGAACTGTGGGTGTGGAACTCCAATCAGTTGTTCGAGTCTTACGTCGGCTTCGGAGCAAGGAACGTCACGATCGAGTATTCCCTCGACGGCCAGACGTGGACCGCCCTGGAAGGAGTGCCGGAATTCGTCCGAGCGTCCGGGGTAGCGCCCTGCGCCGCAGATACAACGATCGATCTGGGCGGCATCACGGCCCAGTTCGTCAGGCTGACGATCGACACCAATTGGGGCGGCACAGCGCTCCAGACCGGCTTGAGTGAAGTGCGATTCTTCTACGTTCCGATGCAGGCGTTCGCACCTGTCCCGGCGGACAACGCCACAGGCGTCCGCGTCGCCAGCGAACTGGACTGGCGGCCCGGCCGCGAGGCCACCTCCCATCTGGTCTATTTCGGCACGGACAGCGACGCCGTGGCGAACGGCACGCTGACGCCCCAAACGGTGACCCACCACGGCTATACTCCCGCAGACCTGACGTACGGGACAGAGTACTTCTGGAGAGTCGACGAGGTCGGAGACACAGGGACTCAGGCAGGCGACATCTGGAGCTTCAGGACCGAGGAATACGCCGTCGTCGACGACTTCGAGAGCTACGACGATGACATCGACGCCCAGACCACAATCTGGCACGCCTGGACCGACGGCTTGAGCGACAAGAAGAGCGGCTCACAGGTCGGATACGACAACTCGCCTTTTGCGGAGAAGAAGATCATCCACAGCGGGTCCCAGTCCATGCCTCTGGCGTATGATAACACTTCGTTCCCATTTTCCGAGGCCACGCGGACCCTTGACCCCGCCCAGGACTGGACCGTCCGCGGCATCCAGTCGCTCTCGATATCCTTTCACGGAGAGGCCGGCAGCACCGGCCAACTGTATGTAAAAATCAACGGCACGAAGGTTGTCTACGATGGGGACGAGGCGGATCTGACGCGATTCGGCTGGCAGGCGTGGAACATCGACCTGTCCGCGATCGGAAATGCGAGCAACATCAGTTCGCTGACAATCGGTGTTTCGGGCTCCGGAGCAGCCGGCCTGCTGTACATCGATGACATCCGGCTCTATCCCAGAACCCCCGAGTACATCATCCCGGCCCAGCCGGCGTCCACCCATCTCATGGGGCACTATGCCTTCGACGAGGAATCCGGCGTCCAGGTCGGCGACTCCTCCGGCAGAGGCCACCATGGGACCTTCGTCGGTGATCCGCAATGGACCGCCGGAATGATCGACGGCGCCCTGTCGTTCGGCGGAGATGGAGACTACGTCGATCTCGGAAATCCCACGGACTGGCCCGCCGGTTTCGAACCGCGCAGCCTGTGCGGCTGGGCCATGACCGACGGCGCCACCTCTGCCTGGCGATGGATCGTCGCCTACGGCACGGGGGTGACGAGCCAGGCGATGTTCATCGGTCTCTATGGTTCCACACTCTACGGCGGGGGCTACGGCGATGACCTGTCCGTTCCCGATTTTTGGAAGATCGGAGTCTGGCACCACATCGCGCTGACCTACGACGGCACAACTGCTCGGCTGTATGCGGACGGCGTGGAAGTGGCCTCGGCCCCCAAGACGTGGAATCTCGTCCACAGTCTGGCCCGCATCGGGCAACAGGTGAGCAACGATGCCGAGTTCTGGTACGGCGACATCGACGACGTGCGCATCTACAGCCAGACCCTGTCGGCCGAAGAGGTGGCCGGCCTCGCCGGACAGACTGAGCCGAGACACAAGCCGTTCTAAAAATGCATCGTCGGTGTCTGCGCCTGCGGGCGCAAGATGGTGTGCGAATCCCAAGGGGCTGTGAGTGGTACTCGCAGCCCTTTCCTATTTGCACGCTCCGTGAGAATTATTGGGGTGAAAGACCCCAGGACCATCGATTAGAATGAAACCCGGACGACATCAGCCGTGCGGCAGGCTCTCGGGAAGACGGGAGAACTGTCCGGCTCGGATCACAGGAGAATTTGACAGGAGAAAGGCGATCATGAACGAAATCATCGGAGAGCAAGCATCGCGTCGCGAGTTCCTCAGAGGCGCCGGACAAGTTGTCGCCGCGTCTGTCTCGCTCGTCGCACTGTCGCCGCGACTCTACGCAGGCGAGGACAATACGATCCGCGTCGCGCTCGTCGGTTGCGGCGGACGCGGAGGCGGCGCGGCCGCCAACGCCCTGGCAGCCAAAGGCGGTCCGATCAAGCTCGTCGCAATGGCGGATGTCTTCGAGGACCGGCTGCAACGCTGCTACGACGGCCTGATCGAGGCCGCCAGCGAGCCGCGGACCAGCGGCTCGGCCGACACGTGGGTGATGGGCTACCAGGCGTCGCAGATCGATGTCCCGCCGGAGCGACGATTCATCGGATTCGACGCCTACCAGAAGGCCATGGACTGCCTGAGGCCGGGCGACGTCGTAATCCTGACGACGCCGGTGGCGTTCCGCTGGGTGCATTTCCGATATGCGATCCAGAAGGGGATCAACGTGTTCATGGAAAAGCCCATCACCGTGGACGGACCGAGCACGCGGAAGATGCTCGCGCTCGCAGAGGAATCGGCGAAGAAGAACCTCAAGGTGGGCGTCGGCCTGATGTGCCGGCACTGCAAGGCCCGCTGGGAGCTGTACGACCGGATCAAGGCCGGCCAGATCGGCGAGATCCACATGATGCGGACCTACCGCCAGCAGGGGCCGGCGGGATTCGCCGGACCGCGGGAGGCGGGCGCCAACGAACTGCTCTGGCAGATTCGCAATTACCTGGGCTTCTTCTGGGCCAGCGGCGGACTGTTCCAGGACGTGGTCGCCCACAACGTGGACGAATGCTGCTGGATGAAAGACGCCTGGCCGGTGAAAGCCCAGGGTTCCGGCGGCCGCTGCTATCGCGGCAACTGTGTCGATCAGAACTTCGATCACTACGATGTCGAGTACACGTTCGCCGACGGGACGAAGCTCTTTCTGAACAACCGGCACATGCCCGGCTGTTATTCCGAGTTCGCCAGCTACGCGCACGGGACGAAGGGCTCGGCCGTGATCTCGACCTTCATGCACACACCGGCCAAGTGCCGCATCTACAAGAGTCAGGACTTCGCGAAGGAAAACCTCGCCTGGGCGTTTCCGCAGCCGGAGCCGAACCCCTACCAGCTCGAATGGGACCACCTGATCGAGGCGATCCGCAACGACAAACCCTACAACGAAGCGAAGCGCGGCGCCGAGGCCAGTCTCGTGACCGCGATGGCCCGCATGGCGGTTCACACCGGTCAGGTCGTGACCTTCGACGAGATGCTCCACTGCGAGCACGAGTTCGCGCCGGATTTGGACAAGCTGACGGCGGATTCGCCTGCGCCGATCCACGCGGGAGCCGACGGCCTGTACCCCGCGCCGCAGCCGGGAATCTTGAAGAATCGTGAGTTTTGACGCGAACCAGCGATGGCTCACAATCGCGCTGTAGGGTGCGTAACACGCACCATTGATCGCTCGGATGCGCAAGAGTTGGTGCGTGGTACGCACCCTACATTCTGGTATGTAGAACCCCCACGAAATTTTTGATTGTTGATGTGTGATTGTTGATTCGAAGACCGAAAAATCAACAATCACACATCAGAAATCACACTTTCCCGTCCCCCCAGGTTCTCGATCTCATCCATCATTCCGAACCTCTGTGGATCTCTGTGTCCCTCTGTGGCCGACATCCCGGTTTCGGATTTCGGGTTGTCACAGAACGCCCAGAAATCGGATGCAGACCGGCTTGGAGACTGCGATCTTGTGTCCCGTCGGTTCGAGCGAGCCGGTGTCGGGATCGATCCGGAACACGACGACGCTGTCGCCGTTCTGGTTGGCGACGAGGCAGAAT
>CAZDTD010000059.1:0-21950 GCA_964507995.1 uncultured Pirellulales bacterium
CCAGGCCCAGCAGGATTCCGAAGTAGGCGGCAATCGCGATCCAGTCCGCCGTGCCCAAGACCTGCCCCATCACCAGTTGCATCGTGTGCATAAATCAGTCCCCTGCCAAAAGTCACGCCCGCTATCCGTGCTTGCTATCAGCACACCAGGTTGTCGGATGAAACAGCATCCGCCAGAATCCGAACAAATCCTTAGTTACCCGCCCAGCCAACGAAATCAAAGACGATCTTGCGTTTTCTTTTAACCAAAATGCGAATATCTGTCCATGACATTCCGTTCCCGCTTGCCGAGCGTTTCATGTCAGGAACCTTCGCCTTCAGATTCGCAACTTGGTTAAACAAAAACGCAATTATGTGTTGTTTCGCTATCTTCTCACCACGATAATGCACATAGACTGTCTTAGGTTCGTATCAGTCTATTGGGGCGTCGTCAGCACAGCGACGCTTGGACGCAGCATACGACACCAAAGGGCAAACACGGCATATCGAGACGATGAAGGTTTGGGAGTGATGGTCATGAAGGCGAAACAGGCGAATGGCTTCACGCTGATCGAGTTGCTCGTGGTCATCGCCGTCATCGCAATCCTAATGGCAATTCTCATGCCGGCTCTGACCCGTGCCAAGAACCAGGCGAGAAGGGTCACCTGCGGCAACAACCTCAAACAGCTCGGCACGACGCTCCACATGTACGCCAACGATTTCGACGGCAAGTTTCCCCTCAACTACGGCGGTTACTGGCTATGGGACATCGCCTACAGCACCACCGACTACATCCTCGCCGCCGGCGGCGAACGCAAGACGTTCTACTGCCCGTGCGACACGACCAAGAACGGGGATATGGCCATCGTCTGGCAATTTGGCTCCAATCCCCCGATCAACGCCACGGTCGAACAAGTGCAGGAGCCCACATCGAAGACCGAAAGGCAGAACACCTATCGAGTCACCAGCTACTTCTGGCTGATGGACACGGTAACCGGCCGCGCGGCAACGGACAAGCCGCTGGGCGTCCCGGACGACTGGAAATGGCCCAAGAACCTGATGGTGAAAAATCCCGGCGGCACCGAACTCCTTCTCGACGCCACGCTCAGTACATCCACGGACCCCGATACGGCGTCCTTCGTCGAAATCAAGTCGGGCGGCCTGTGGTCCCGGTGGCAGAAGGCCGACCGCACGAATCACGTCACCAATGGAGACCGGCCCGACGGCGCCAACGTCATGTTCGTCGACGGGCATCTCGATAGACGTCCCTTCAGCCAGATGATCGTCCGACGTTCCAGCGACCCGGTCCACTGGTGGTAGCAGACGCGGAACCGGACTCATCTCGTCAGGATAGGAGGATTGGCCATTACCGGACGATGACACATGTCCCGGCGTGACGGACGTGTCATTCGATAGGAGGATAGGGTAGGATGGATATGAGCCTGTGTGTCGGCACGACACAGAGCAGGAAGCTCATGGACCGGCTTTCGGACCATCGTCAACAGGGGGAGCGGATGCGGGTCTGCCCTCATACGCCCCCTGCGAACTCCACAAGAACCGCCTCAATCCGTCATCCTCGGCTCCGTGTTCCCTCCATTCGCCGAGACTCGCATACCAAACACGAATCCGCCAGATCGCGCCGTATCCGGCGCATTTCTTATGACGTACCGTTTTTCGATCCGATGACTTTCATAAAAGAGGGATTTTCGCTGAAGGAGGAACGCTATGGGCAACAAACTGATATGTCTGTCTTTGGCTTTTGTGGCGCTGGTCCCCGCCTTCGCCAATGCGGGCGTTGGACCCGTCGGCTGGTGGAAATTCGATGAGACGAGCGGAACGACCGCGACCGACTCATCCCTCAGCAAAAACCACGGCACCTACTTTGGCGAGCCGACGCCAACGACAGGCCAGATCGACGGCGGCTATCTGTTCGACGGCACGGACGACTACATCGCCTTGCCCATCGGCTCCGTCATCAACACCCTCGGCAGCGCGACGTTCTCCCTCTGGGCCAACTACACGCGGTCGGGCGGTGCCTGGCAGCGGCTCTTCGACATCGGCACAGGAGAGACCGCCAACATGTTCCTCTGCCCCGCCATCGACGGATCGAACAACGGCGTCATGCGGTTCGCCATCACAATCGGCGGCTCGGGTTCGGAATCGCGGTTGAGCACATCCGAACAGTTGGCAACCGGCTGGCACCATATCGCCGTCGTGATCGATGAGGACGCCATGGACATGGAAATGTACCTCGACGGCGTCTCCATCGTCACGGCCGCCACCGCCGTACTGCCCAAAGACCTGGGCGCCACCACGCAGAACTGGCTGGGACGCTCCGAGTACGGTGCCGACGCCTATTACAGCGGCTCTCTGGACGAGTTCCGGATCTACGACCGGGCGCTCACGGCCGCCGAGATCGTCGAAGTCCTGGGCGGCGGCCTGACCGGCATCACCGCAGGCGTACCGAGCCCCGACAACGACGCCACGGATGTCCCCCGCGAGAACGACCTCTCGTGGACACCGGGCGAGATGGCCGAGACGCACAACGTCTACTTCGGGACATCCGAGGAGGACGTCCGAAACGCCGACGTCGCCAACCCCCTGGGCGTGCTCGTCGGCGAGGGCCAGGACGCCAACACATACGATCCAGGCCGGCTGGAACTGGGCCGGACCTATTACTGGCGGATCGATGAAGTGAACGACGCGACCCTCTTCAAGGGCGTCGTCTGGTCCTTCACCGTCGAGCCGTTCTCCTATCCGATTGAGAACGTCACGGCCACCGCGTCCAGCGCGTACAACGCCAATACGCTCGCGAGCAAGACGGCCGACGGCTCGGGCCTCGACGAAAACGATCTGCACGGAGACGACCTGAAGACGATGTGGGCGACCGAGAAGAACGCGACGGGACCCGCCTGGATCCAATACGAGTTCGACACGGTCTACAAGCTGGATCGCGTGCTCGTGTGGAACTCGAACCAGGGCATCGAGTCCCTCATCGGCATCGGCGTCAAGGACGCGACCGTCGAAATCTCCCTCGACGGCGCCGCCTGGACGACGCTGGCCACCGTGGAGCTGGCCCAGGGCACCGGCGAACCGCTGGCGCCCCAGACCTTCGATCTCGGCGGCGCCGCGGCCAGGTACTTCAAAGTGACGCCGCTCAGCAACTGGGGCGGCGTGCTGAACCAGTACAGTCTGGCCGAGGTCCGATTCTATTACATCCCCGTCGCCGCAAGAGAGCCGAATCCCGCCGACGACGCCAACGACGTCGTCCCGCAGGTCGTCCTGAGCTGGCGGGCCGGACGCGAGGCCGATTCGCACCAGGTCTACCTCGACGCCGACGAGCAGGCGGTCACCGAGGGCACGGTCCCGGTCGTCACGGTCGATTCGCCCGAGTACGAGACCTCGTTGATGCTGGACGGCACGTACTACTGGAAGGTCGCCGAGGTCAACGAAGCCGAAGCGATTCCTTCCTGGGACAGTCCGGTCTGGACCTTCGACACCGCCCACTTCATCGTCGTCGATGATTTTGAGAGCTACACGGACGACATGACTGCCGACGACGCCATCTTCCAGTCGTGGATCGACGGGTACGAAGACGACAACAACGGTTCGCAGGTTGGCTACATCGATCCTCCGTTCGCGGAACAGACCGTCCTCTACTCCGGCAAGCAGTCGATGCCCATGACCTATGAGAACACCGGCGGCGTCGCCTATTCCGAAGCCACGCGGAGCTTCGATCCCGCCCAGGACTGGACGCAGCACGGCGTCACCACGCTCGTCCTGTACTTCCGCGGTCTGTCCGACAACGCTCCGGCGCCGCTGTATGTGAAGATGAACGACAAAAAGGTCTCCTTCGACAACGGCGCAACCGCCACGACACTGCCGTTGTGGAAGCAGTGGAACATCGCGTTGGCCGATACCGGCGCCAATCTCAAGAGCGTCAAGAGCCTGACGGTCGGCATCGAGGGCAGCGGCGCAGGCAAGATGTTCTTCGACGACATCCGCCTGTACGCCGCGGCGCCCGAGGTCGTCGTCCCCGCCGATCCGGGAACCACCGGTCTGGTCGCCCTCTACGCGATGGACGGAAACGTCCAGGACTCCTCGGGGAACAAGCAGGACGGCGCCCTCAACGGCGACGCCAGCTACGAGGCCGGCTACTCCGGCCAGGCGCTTCTGTTCAACGGGATCAACGCCTACGTGGACCTGCCCATCGGCTCGTTGCTGAGCACCTTGAGCGACATCACCATCACGATGTGGGTCAACTCCACCGGCACCGGCGGCGATTGGCAGCGAGTCTTTGACTTCGGCACAAGCACCACGAACTACATGTTCCTGTCGTCGCACCAGACCGCCACCGGTCCCATGACCTTCGGCATCCGGGCGACCACGTCCACGGAGACACGCGTCATGGCGCCCGCCCGACTGCCGACCGGCTGGCATCACGTCGCCGTCGCCATCGACAGTGCGACCATGGTCGCCGATCTCTACCTCGACGGCGTCGTCGTGGGCACCAACACGGTAACCGTGCTGCCGAAGGACCTGGGCAACACCACGCAGAACTACCTGGGCGACTCGCAGTGGCCGGACGACGCGTTCTTCACCGGCTTGCTCGACGAGTTCCGAATCTACAACCGCGTATTGTCCGAAGCTGAGGTGCGTTACCTCGCCGGCGATCGATAGAACCGTCTGGGGTCAGGCCGGGCCTCATCCGAGGTCCGGCTCGATCCTGGAGAAGACCAACACAACGAAGGCAGGAGGACAATTATGTGTAACAGAAGAACATATCTGAACGTGGCTCTCGTCGCCTTGGCGGCGATTGCCATCGCCGGCACGACCGTGCAGGCGGACGTAAACCCCGTGGGCTGGTGGACGTTCGACGACGGCGCCGGCACGGCCGTGGCCGATTCCTCGGCCCACGCCAATCACGGCGTCATCACCGGTGACGCCGCCTGGACCACCGGCCAGTTCGGCGGCGCCCTGTCCTTCGACGGCACGGACGATTACGTCACCGTCCCGATCGGATCGATCCTCAGCGAGCTGAGCGACACGACGATCACGACCTGGGCCAACTTCTCCAACGCCGGCGGCGCCTGGCAGCGGCTCTGGGACTTCGGCTCGGGCACCGGCGTCTACATGTTCCTCTGCGCCCGCGTCAACACGGACGGCGTGATCCGCTTCGCCATCCGGACCGCCTCGATCGGCGAGCAGATCGTCGACACGCCCGGCAGGCTGGCCTCGGGCTGGCACAACATCACCGTCGTGCTGAACAGCGCGGACATGATGACCCGCGTGTACGTCGACGGCGCGATGGTCGCCAGCGGCGCCACGCTGCTGCTGCCCAAGGATCTGGGCGTGACCACGCAGAACTGGTTCGGCAAGTCGCAGTGGCCGGACGCCCTCTACCAGGGCGACCTGGACGACGTCCGGATCTACAATCGCGTTCTGACGCAGGACGAAATCAAGAACGTCATGGTCGGTGGGATCGGCTACGGCCTGGCCAACACGCCAAGCCCTGCGGATCAGGAGACGTACCTGCTGCCCGACGTGACGCTGGGCTGGGCCGCCGGACAGGAGGCCGAAACGCACGACGTCTACTTCGGCGTCTCTGCGGAGGATGTCGCGGCCGCCGACGCAGCCAATCCCATGGACGTGCAGGTCAGCAGCGGCCAGAGCGAAACGACGTTCGACGCCGGCCGGCTCGAATTTGGAAAGACCTATTTCTGGCGCGTCGACGAGGTCGGTCCGGCCCCAGACTTCACCGTCTACAAGGGCAACGTCTGGTCGTTCACCGTCGAGCCCTACGCCTACACGCTGGGCGCCGCCAACATCCAGGCCACCGCGTCGAGCGTCAGCGAGGACACGATGGGTCCGGAAAAGACCATCGACGGCTCCGGCCTGAACGCCGACGGGCAACACTCCATCGTGGAGACCGACATGTGGCTCAGCTCCGAGGACGGCCCCCTGCCGGCGTGGATCCAGTACGAGTTCGATCAGGCCTACCTGTTGAACGACATGCTCGTCTGGAACTCCAACCTCGAAATCGAGAGCGTCGTCGGGTACGGCGTCAAGGACGTGAAGGTCGAGTACTCCCTGGACGGCGTCACGTGGACGACTCTGGGCGACTTCGAGTTCGCCCAGGCCCCGGGCGACCCGTCCTACACGAGCGACATCAAGGTGGATTTCGCCGGCAAGACGGCCAAGTTCGTGAAGCTGACGATCGCCGGCAACTGGGGCGAAATCTTCGATCAGTACGGCCTGAGCGAGGTTCGCTTCAGCTACATCCCAGTGACAGCAGTCAACCCGGCTCCTGTTCCCGGCACGGTCGAGATGGAAGGGCCCATCGCGTTGAGCTGGCGTCCGGGACGTCAGGTCGTCACCCACGAGGTCTACCTCGGAACCGATCCGGACAACCTGGCCCTCGCGGCCACCGTCTCGGAACCCGCGTGCGAGGTGGAGGTCGAGCTGGACAAGACCTACTACTGGCAGGTCGTCGAAGTCAATGATGCCGAGGACCCCAATCGTTGGCCCAGCCGGGTCTGGACGTTCAAGACCAAAGAACTGCCCAAGGACCCAGGCGACGACATGTTGGCCGCCCTCTACGCCATGGAGGACAACCTCGACGACAGCTCGGGCAACACTCTCAACGGTGCGCTGTTCAACGAGCCCAATTTCATCGACGGCATGGCCGGCATGGGCAGAGCGCTATCTTTCGATGGCAGCAACGACTACGCGGAGCTGCCAATCGGCGAGCTCATGAGCACACTGTCGGACATCACGATCGCGACCTGGTCGGACTTCTCCAACCAGGGCGGCGACTGGCAGCGCACGTTCGATTTCGGCTCCGGTACGTCGGCGTACCTGTTCCTGTGCCCGCGCACGAGCAGCGGCGGTACGATGCGAGTCGCCCTTCGGACCGCGACCGTGGGTGAGCAGATCGTCAACTCCACCACGACCCAACCAACAGGCTGGCATCATGTCGCGGTCGTGGTCGACAGCGCGACCATGACTATCAAGCTGTTCCTGGACGGCGAAGTGATCGGCAGCAACGCTACGGTGCTGCTGCCGAAGGACTTGGGCGTCACCACGCAGAACTGGCTCGCCCGATCCCAATACTCGGCCGATGCCTACTATGGCGGTGCGCTCGACGACTTCCGCATCTACAGCGAGGCGTTGTCCAAAGGGGAGATCATGTACCTGGCCGGACTGCGGTAGTCTCGCCGGATCTGTCTGTTTGCGGCGTGTCTTCGGGGCCTGTGCCGATCCGGTACAGGCCCCGATTTTTTAGATTCATCACGGAATTGCGGGGACGCCTGTCGAAAGGAAGAAACGGACATCTCCGGAATCCGCCGCCTTCGGCCCGACGGGCCGCTGCGCATCCAGGCGGCGGGCATTTCCCGCTTTGGACCAGCAGCAGGGAGGCAGAAGAATCGGTCGCTCGGCCAGAGCTTGTCTTGCCGTCTTTTCCTCCATTTTCATGCTGCTGGCCCAATGCGCCAAATGCCGGGGGCTTGGGGGCAGCGCCCCCAAATGAAGGCACGTGGAGAACAAACGAGTGCATTGCGTGTCTCTCAGAGCCATGCCGATTTCCCCGCAATTCCGTGAAGAACTATTTTTTGGCGGACTCGGCGACAGGGACCCATGGCAATTGCATGTGAATTGGACCGAGGGATGTGGCACACAGGGGAACATGCGATTGCCCTGAACAGGGACCGCTTTGCCCTTGACAATCGCCGGGTCGAGCGTCACCCTGTTGTCGTGGGGCTTTCGATGTCCCAATCAGGGCCCGGGAACCCCGGAACCATAGATTGCGGAGACGATGCAATGGCACGAAACGCAGGCACATCCAAATCCACGACGCCCAGTCCCTCCCGCCGGGACGTTTTGAAATGGAGCGGCAGGACAGCCGCCGCGGCTGCGGTCGCAGGGCTCGACATTTCCCCGCGGGCATATGCCGGCGAGGACAACACGATCCGCCTGGCCCTGATCGGTTGCGGCGGACGCGGCAGCGGCGCCGCGGCAAACGCCTTCGATTCGCCCAACGGCCCGGTCCGGCTCGTCGCGATGGCGGACTTCTTCGAGAACCGGCTCGCCGGCGCCCACAAGGCCTTGAGCGGGCAGTACGGCGCGAAGATGGACCTGCCGCCGGAGCGTCGATTCGTCGGCTTCGACGCGTGGAAGAAGGCGATCGATTGCCTCCGTCCCGGCGACGTCGCGATGCTCACCGGCTACGCGGGCTTCCGGCCCAGGCAGTTGGAGTACGCGGTCGAAAAGGGCATCAACGTGTTCATGGAGAAGTCCTTCGCGACCGATCCGCCTGCAGTCCGACGGGTAATCGCGGCGGGTGAGGCCGCCGAGAAAAAGAATCTCAAGATCGCCGCGGGACTCCAGTGTCGTCACTCGAAGAACCGCCAGGAACTCATCAAGCGGATTCGCGATGGGCAGATCGGCGACGTCCAGCTCATCCGCGCCTACCGGATGCAGCCGTGCGGATGGCTCGGCCCGCGACCGGCGGACGTGAAGGACCTCCACTGGCAGATCCGCAACTTCACGCAGTTCCTCTGGGTCTCCGGCGGCCTGTTCGCGGAGATGAACATCCACCAGATCGACGAGATCTGCTGGCTCAAAGGCGACTGGCCGGCCACCGCCCACGGCACCGGCGGACGTGCCGCCAACAGCACCGACTGCAGCCAGAACCTCGACTCGCTCACCATCGAGTGGACCTTCCCCGACGGGACCAAGGCCTACGACGTGGTCCGCTGGCTGCCGAATTGCCACGACGAGTTCGCGACGTACGTCCACGGGACGAAGTGCGCCGCCCAGTTCTCCGGCAGCGTCCACGAGGGGACCGTGCACACGTATAAGAACCAGCGATGTGCCAACAACAACATCGCCTGGCGAGCGCCTCGGGAGACCATCACGCCGTGGCAGGCGGAGTGGGATGTGCTGCTCGACGCGATCCGCAACGACCGGCCGCACAACGAGGCGAAACGCGCCGCCCAGTCGAACCTCGCGGACATGATGGGCCGGGCCGCGGTCCACTCGGGCAAGGTCATCACCTGGGACGAGGCGATGGCCTCGAACTTCCGGTTCTGCCCGAATATCGACGAACTCACGGACGACAGCGCCCCGCCGATCCAGGCCGACGCCCAGGGCCGCTACCCCGTCCCGATCCCGGGCCAGTGGACGGAAATCTGAGCGACCGCAACGAGAAATCCAGAATCCCAATGATGGAAAAGTAGGGTGCGTATCACGCACCAACCTCTATCGGCAGGTGGTTCTTTGTAGTCCGAGCGTCCTCGCACGACTTTCTTGTGACGAGCGAGGACGCTCGTTCTGCGCACACGCACTGCGACACAGTTGAAAGACCAAACGGGGAAATCGAAAACAACAGCCGCAGCGCCGGACTTTCGCAGAGGGCCTCGACCAAGTACCGCCGCAAATATGTCGACGGCACGCTCCAGCGGCTCGACACGAATCCCAAGTTCCACAACAAGCAGGACGCAGCCGACGCACGGCAAGCGGCCGAGGAAGCCCTGGAAGTCTACAAGAAGCTGTAGCGGCCGAAATTCGAAACAACTTCGAAGCACGAAATCCGAAACAAATCCAAAGCACGAAACCCAAATGACAGAAACGTGACGCCCCCCCCGGCCCCGGCCAGGTACCTCCGCGTAGGGCGAGCGTCCCGCTCGCCGGTCTTGTCATCCTGAGCACAGCGAAGAGCCTGTCCTGAGCCTCGCGAAGGAATCTGGTATGCGATTGTGGGACTTCTCATTCGGTAGCCAGATGCTTCGGCTTCGCCTCAGCATGACAACTCGAAAAGCCCTTCAGACATCCTACGCACTTCGCGGGGGTGTGGCATCGGCATTCCACCAATCATTCATGAGATGGAAGCCCATGTCACGAGGCATCAGTTTTTCACAAACCTTCCTGCAGAATGTCACCAGGAATATGAGCAGTTTTCCTCAAAGGGAAGACAGTGTGCATGTCCTGCATCGTGTCTTCTGAGGCTCATTCTAACACCTGTCTCCCGATCCCATCATAATGGCTTCCCTCGTCGACGATGTCATCCACACCTTGCGCCACGACTCATACCCAAGGGGCGGGAGCTTTCCTCTGAGGTCATCCTGGCAATTGAGGATCACACACGACTCGGTGCCGCCGAATCTTGGACCTCTCAAACCTCTGCCAACCATTTGCTCATATAGCACCCCGCTTACCGTCGGTCTGGCGACGACGATATGCGTCACGCGAGGGGCATCAAAACCCGTCGTCAGAACTTCACAATTACAGAGCACACGGATCTTCCCCTGTTTGAACTCCGCAACCACCTGTCGGCGCGTCACATCTCTGGTGTTCCCAGTGACTACTGCCGCAGGTATGTGTTCTCGCCGCAGCAAGAACGCCATGCATTCAGCGTCGCGCACGCTGGGTCCGAAGTATAGGATCGCATTAGACTCCTCCTTGGCGAGAGGCAGGATATGCCTAAGGATCGCCACTCTCCGCTCGGTCTTATCCGTTGCCAGAGCCATGCCGCGATCTATCCGTTCCATTTCCTCTTCGCCAACAAATCCCTCCTTTGAAACGTCTGGCAGGTGTACGATCGTGTGAGTGTGAATTGTCTTCCAGACAGGTCTCGCCAGAATCTCTCTCTCCTGCAACTTCTCCAATCGCTCGCGTGGATCGTTGCCGAGGGTCCGTATCGGCTCAATGATATCATGGAAGATCTCCACCAGTTCCCGAGTGCCCTGTTCCGGATTGTCCTCGTCGTACTCCATACGGAACGGCGTTGCTGTCAGACCCGCTACCGAGACGGAGTGTTCAGATGGTGGGAGGTCTCTCAGGATACGACGATATGACGGCGCAGCCGCACGGTGTGCTTCGTCGATGAGAAGCACTCCGAGTGATTTCCTCACACCTTCGATCACACTCTCGCCGCCTCCTACGCGATCATCAAGGAGATTGACGATGCGGTGAGGAGTCGAAATGAGCACAGTCGGGCGACTAAGTATTTCCTGAAGAACAGCGCCGTACTTGGCCATATCTCGGGTATAGTGGCCCCAGAAGCGGATAAGCCGCAGGGGACAGACGTTCTCCGAGTTGGTCCACACCTGGCGGAAACAAGTATATGCCTGCTCGCACAGCTCCTCAGTATGCGCCAACCACAGTACGGCTGCCTGATTCGCAACTCTGCCTGCGACGTCATAACGTCCGGTGAGCAGATCGCGTATGCTTTCGACAGCGACGCGCGTTTTGCCGGCGCCAGTAGGCAAGGTCATGATTGCCCGACACCCACGGCTCTTCATTACACAATCCAACTGTCCTTTGACTTCCTCCTGGAAATCTTCCAGCCGACGAAGATCAAACCTTCCGTCCAGATCCTCGTAGTCAGGCAAACTGTCAGGCGTCGGAACACCGATAAGTTCGCTGGGGAATCCGGTTCGGGAGACGAATTCGACGGCTGCACCTTTGCCGGGATGCCACCTCTCGGGATGCTTTATCTTGCACGCCACACCAATGTGTTTTCTGATGGCGGGTTCACAGAACAGATCTTTTCCGTGCTGGATTACCAACGCTGTGGCAAGGTCCACTTTTGTGGTGCTATCAATTCCTGTGTCCCGGTTTCTCAGATTTCGCACAGCGCGGTGAAGGTCCCCGAGCAGAGTCTTCAGGGCACCTGTTGTCAGCAGTTGTGTCAGTCGCTCGACCGCCTCTTTCTCCCACTGTGCCATCAGAAGGGAGCTTTCATTGGCCGCTTTTTCCGGAATCCATTGTCTCTTTTCCTGAAGCACAAAGCCCCCAGACCTTTTCGGACCCTTGCGAATGGAGCGGTCTACAAGAATCTGATCCTGCAGGTCGGTGTAGTCGTCCTCCGACAATTGGTAGATTTCGACGATCTCGCTCTTGCTCACGTGCCCACGTTCGAACACTATGTCGCGGACATCGTGAATGATGTTTCTGTCAAGCATGATTGACTCCTCTACCCAATGCCATCATTGTCGCCAATCAATGACAAACAACTTATCGGTCTCATCAGGGATGTAAGAACTTGCCGCTGCGGGTACTATCGGCAGGAATGAGAGATGGAATAACCAGAAAAGGGGGAGGAAGGAGAGACACAGGATGCGATTCCACGGCACTGCGCACTCCATGTGATGTCTGCGATCAAGGATACGACAGTACTATGTATGGCGTTTCTCATGCTGCTGGCTCAAAGCGGAAAATGCCCAGGGGCCTGGAGGCAGGACCCCCAGTACGGTTGGTGCGTGGTACGCCACTTTCCGTTTGGTTTTGGGGGCGGGGTCGATTATTGTATTGTCCGGTTCCTGGGGTGTTGGTTGAACTGTGAGGATATCGATGATCAACGTGAAAGCCTTGACGTGGAAGGCGGTTTCATCCGTTCGTTGGGCGGTCGTTGCGGCG
Organism: uncultured Pirellulales bacterium; assembly: GCA_964507995.1. Taxonomy (GTDB): domain Bacteria; phylum Planctomycetota; class Phycisphaerae; order Sedimentisphaerales; family Anaerobacaceae; genus PLanc-01. Next base: position 12,399 of record CAZDTD010000059.1, read on the forward strand.
GCTATCCTACTGTGGGCTGGTGCATCCGGCCTGCCGGCCTGGGGACAGGAGAAGGAGGCCGCACCCGCAACGGCGGCGGAGCCCAATGCTGCAGAGCAGACTGCTGCGCCGACGGCTGCGACCACGACGGACCCGAACGCCGCGGCTCGCAGCGCCCTGATGGCCACCGGCACGCCCGCTGCGACGGTCGAGATCAGCATCGAGACCATCCAGACCCGCAGGAAACAGGCGGCCGAATCGGCAGACCTCAGCGAGGAGTTGAAGGCCCGCGTGGCGGAACTCTACGACAAAGCGGTTGCCCAGTTCCGCCAGACGACCGAGCTGAAAGCCCAGCGAAAGCAGTTCAACGACGCCATCAAAGGAGCGCCGGAGAAGCTCGCGAGCATTCGCACAACACTCGAACAGCCGGCGTCCGACGCGGCCATTCAGGTCCCGTCGGACCTGACGTTGCCGCAGGCGGAACAGTCGTTCACGCAGGCCAACACCGCTCTAACCGAGGCAAAACGAACCGCGGAGACGCTGGAGGCTGAACCCGCGAGGCGAGCCGAGCGGAAGACGAAGATTCCGGGGGAGACGAACGCCGCAAAGCAACGGCTCGAAGAGATCAAGACCAAACTGACGGAGGCCGAACAGATTCAGGTAGCCGCGCTGAGCCAGGCCGCCCAGACTCTCCTGCAGCTCGAACAGGCCGCGATCCAGGCTCGGATCGACGCGAACGCCGACGAGCTTGTTTCCTACGATGCGACGAACGACCTGCTCGCGGCACAGCGGGACCTGGCCGCACGGGAGGTGACGGACGCCCAGAAGAAGGCCGATTTCTGGCAGCAGAAGGTCAGCGAGCTGCGTCAGCAGGCGGCCCAGGCCGCACAGGCGAAGGCCATCGAAGCGGCCAAGCAGACCCAGTACTCCCACCCGGTCATTCAGAAGGCCACGGAGTACAACGCGGAACTGGCGAAGGAACAGGCCCAAATCACGGCCGACATCGACACCCGGGCGCAGTATGCGGCGACGATCAGCGAGCAGTTGGCCGCAATCCAGAAGGACTACAAGGAGACCCAGCAACAGGTGGAGCGGGCCGGCGGCGTGACGGATGTGATGGGCATCCGCCTGCTGGCCAAGCGCAGCAAACTGCCGAACGTTGCCGAGAACCGCCAGAAGATGCGGAGCCGGGCGACGAGGACGAACGACGCCCAGCTCAAATGGATCGAATACGACAACGCGTGGTCCGAGTTGACCAACGTCGAACAGCAGGTGGACCGCCTGCTCAACGAGGTCGAGCCTTCGCCGGACGAGGAAGAGCGTTCGCTCCTGCGCCAGGAACTGATCGAGGTCCTTCAGGCACGGCGCAAGACTCTCAAGACGCTCTCCGACCTGTACCTGGACTACTCGACCAGGCTGGCGACTCTCGACACGCAGGAGCGGGAGTTCGTCCGACTGGTGGGCGAGTTCGGCAATTTCCTCGACGCGAACATCCTCTGGGTCAAGAGTCGGGATACGCCCAGGGCGTCGGACGTCGCCGACGTGATTCACGCCCTGCGATGGCTCATCAGTCCGACAAACTGGTATCAGACGCTGGTCGCCCTGGAACAGAATCTGCGAAAGCAGCCGCTGCCCTACGCGCTCGTCCTTGTCCTGGTCGTGGGGGCCCTCGTCTCGCATTCCAGCATCCATCGGCGGATCGCCGGGATCTCGGAGCAGATGCGTCAGATCCGCACGGACAATTTCCTTCTGACGGTCCGCGTCCTGGCCATGACGATCCTGCTGGCTGCGACCTGGCCGGTCGTCATGCTGTTGTTCGCCTGGCTGCTCTCGTCGGCGGCGCCGGACGACGAGTTCTCGCACGCGATCCGCTCGGGCCTGCTGAGACTCGCGTACATCACGTTCGCCCTGGGGTTCATCATTCACCTGTTCATGCCCCACGGCCTGGCAGAGTCGCATTTTCGCGTGCGACGCGAGTCCCTGGCGTTCGTGCGCCGTCACCTGCGATGGTTTTTCATCGCGGCGCTGCCGGTGGCCTTCGTAATGGAGGCGGTGCGAATCCAGCAGGTCAGGCCGGAATGGCAGACATCGGTCGGACGTATGCTCTTCGTCCTGGTAAACCTGGGCGCGGCCGCCTTTGTGTTCATCGTGCTGCGGCCGAAGTCGCCGTTGCTCGATGGGTATCTCCGGCAGAAGCGCGACGGCTGGGCGAATCGCCTGCGCTATATCTGGTTCCCCGCCGCCTTTCTGATGCCCGTGGTACTCGCGGGCCTGTCCGCCGCGGGCTATCTCTACGGGGCCCGATACCTCTCGGAGCGACTCCTTGACACGACCGTTCTGATCGTGGTCGTCGCGCTGGTCCGGGCCCTGTTCATCCGCTGGTTGACGATCGCGCAGCGAAGGCTCGCGCTCCTCGAACGGCAGAAACGCCAGGAAGCAACCCTGGAGCAGGCCCTTCGCGATGAGAAAGGCACGACCGCGGGACGGCCAGGCGAGGCGGTCGAAACGAAGGCCGAGGCGGAAGCCACCATCTCGCAGATCTCCCAGCAGACTCGCCAGTTGATCAACGCGGTCACCGCGGCCCTGCTGCTGTTCGGCACATGGTACATCTGGGACGACGTGCTGCCCGCGCTGGCCATGATCGGGCGGCACCCCCTGTGGACGCTGAGCAACGAGCAGCAGATCACGCTCGGGGCCTTCGCCACCGCCCTGCTGGTCCTGGTCCTGACGGTGAGCGTCGCAAGGAATGTGCCCGGCCTGCTGGAAATCGTGATCCTCAGACGTCTTCCGATAGACCGCGGCGTAAGGTTCGCCATCATCACGATCTGCCGGTACCTTTTGGTCATCATCGGCCTGATGATCGCGTTCTCCGAAATCGGTATCGGCTGGTCCAAGATCCAATGGCTCATCGCGGCGATCTCCGTCGGCGTCGGTTTCGGCCTTCAGGAGATCTTCGCCAATTTCATCAGCGGCCTGATCATCCTCTTCGAACAGCCGATCCGGGTCGACGACATCGTCACCGTCGGCGACACGACGGGCAGAGTCGCCAAGATCAAGATTCGCGCCACAACGATCCGCATGGCGGATGAGCGAGAACTCATCATGCCCAACAAGGAATTCATCACAGGCACGCTCATCAACTGGACACTGTCCGACCAACTGGTCCGACGCGACTTCCCGGTGGGCATCGCCTACGGCTCGGACATCCACAAGACCGAGCGGTTGCTCTACGAGATCGCCGCTGCGAATCCACGGGTCCTCAAGGACCCGTCGCCAATTGTCATCTTCAAAGGCTTCGGGGCGAGCAGCCTGGACTTCGAGTTGCGCGTTTACTTCTGCGGCATGGAGAACTTCGTTCCGGTCTGGCACGGCGTGAACTGCGCGATTGACGACGCCTTCCGCAAGGCCGGCATCGAAATTGCCTTCCCCCAGCAGGATATCCACATCCGCTCGATCCAGGGGGAATTACCCATCAAACCCTGACGATCCGCAAACACCTGAATCCCAGCAGACATTCCGGGATATGTGTGTCCTGTGGACCGCCACGGAGAACGCGCCACCGGTCCGACGTGTAGTCTATAGTAATGATGATGATTTGGACGGAGCCCAGGGTTTTGTATGATTTGTTCGGGCACGCGTCCCATTAGAAGTACACACAACACGCACATCCCTTGAATCTCGAACTCTGATTGTCATCCAACAGGTGAAGCCTATGATCGTACGCACATTTCACAAGGGCAGTACACTGATCGCCTGCATGATCGTTCTGGTGATCGTTTCTGCAATGTCGGCTGCGCTCGCCAGCCTCTCGGCGGCGAACGTCCAGGTTGCCCGCAATCAGGGCCGGGGGAACCGGGCGTTTGCGAACGCCGAATCGGGGCTGGAGGTAACACGGTATTGGTTGAGCCATGTCCGGATACCCAGCTCGACGCCGACGTCGCAGTACTTCAGCACAGTACTCGCCGACGTGCAGAGCGACTTGCAGGATAACAGTGTGACGGATTTTGTGGTCGCCAACGATGGATCCGTCGGACCGGTAACGCTCGACTCCAGCACCGGTCAGGTCTTCTCGGGCCAGTGGTCTGTGGACGCGACCCATCCTACTATATTGGATATTGCCTCTACGGGCGCCAGCGGAATCGCGTCGCGCACCGTCGGAGTTCATTTCAGTATCGAGCCATATCACTTCCCGATTTTCAATTACGGCATCGCCACGAAAGGCGCCATTCGCTTTCCCCAGAATCCCACGCTAACCGGGGCCAGCCAGAACTGGGAGGCCGATGTCTACGTCGAGAGCAACAACGACCTGATCGCCATCGAGGTCGGCGGGAACGCGAACTTTGACGGCGACATCGACATCGGCAATCCCTCGGCGAACGTAAGTTTCGGCGGCGACATCCAGATCGCAGGCGACTTCGGGCAAACGGCCGTCGACGAGCACATCACCATCGGAGTCGAGCCGGTGGAATTTCCGGTCCCCGACACGGCGCGATTCGAACAGTACGCGACCGGGCCCGTGATCAATTCGACCACGAACCTCGCCACACCCGGCATGACGCTCATCAACGCCAAGATCCAGGCCGGCACGAATCCGACGTTCCCCGGCAACGTGACCCTCCAGGGTGTCCTGTTCATCGAGGCCCCGAACATCGTCACGTTCGGGAGCAACGTGGTCCTGCAGGGCCTGATCGTCGCGGAACCGAGCGCGGCGAGCTGGGGCGCCAACCAGATCAACTTCCAGGGCAACTTCGCCTCGAGTTCGTATCCTGCGGGCTCGCAATTCGACGCAATCCGCAACGAGCAGGGCTCGTCCATCCTCGCGCCGAGTTCCAGCGTGTCGTTCACGGGCAACTTCGCCTCGGTCAACGGCGTGATGGCAGCCGGCAGTTTGTATTTCTCCGGCAACGCCAGCGCCACGGTGAAAGGCACGATGATCAGCTATTCGGCCGCGCCAACCTACGTGGAAGGGAACATCTCCATGGACTTCGACCGGGCTAGCGCCGTGGAGATTCCCGCGGGATTCGACCTGCTTCGCGTGCTGGTCTACGATCCGACGTCCTACGCCATGCTCTTCTGAGCACTGCCTCTACATCGAAAGGTGCAGGTGGACAAATTGCCGCACGGTTTGAGCGAGGAGGGCTTCGGTGTGAGCGATGGCGTATTCCAGAGTCATCGAACCCGTCATACAAGGCAGGGCCGCTTCGATCCCCGCCTGGGCCCGGACTTCCGGCGGCAACTGGACCTGGCCGGCGAGCACCGCGACCTTGGCGCCGGCCTCGCGGGCGGCGCGGGTCACGCCGGAAACCACCTTGCCTCGCAACGATTGACGATCGAACTTGCCCTCGCCCGTGACAATCCAGTCGGCGTCGGCGAGTTCCTCCCGCAGACCGTTCTGCGCAACGACCTCGTCCACGCCACAGACGAGTTGCCCATCCAGAAAGGCGACTGCTCCCGCGGCCAGGCCCCCTGCCGCTCCTGCGCCGGGCAGGTCCCTGATATTCAGACCGAGCTGGCTCCTGACGAGTCCCGCCAGGTGCGCCAGACCGGCATCCAACATCTCGACCATCTCCGGGGTCGCACCCTTCTGCGGGCCGTAGACGCGGGCCGCACCGTGCTCGCCGCAAAGCGGGTTGTCCACGTCGCAGAGGACTTTGACAGGCGGGAGGCTGTAAGCGGGAGGCGGGAGGCGTCTGCGGCCTTCGATCTCCAGTCTCTCTTGCTCGGTGAAAACCGGCGGGATGATCTGGTCGATCTCGGACAGCCGACCGCCGCCCAGTTCAATCTCTCGCCCATCCTTTCTCAGAAATCTCCAGCCGAGGGCCATCGCGGCGCCGACGCCGCCGTCGACTGTCGCGCTGCCTCCGATGGCGAGCAACACTTGCTCCGCGCCATGCTCGATAGCGGCCTGGATGAGCTGGCCGGTTCCGAACGTGGTGGTTTCGAGAGGATTGTACTGATCCGCCCTCAGCAGAGGCAGGCCGCTGGCGACCGCCATTTCCACGACCGCCGTGCGCGTCTGAGGCAGCCAGGCAAAGCCGCCGGCCACTCGCATCCCGGGCAGCGGGCCCATGACCTCCACTTCAACCCACCGGCCCCCCGCGGCGGCCATCAGGGTCGTCGCGGTGCCCTCGCCGCCGTCGGCCATCGGCTTCATGATGACGATCGCGTCCGGCATCGCAGAGCGAATCGCCTCGGCGACGATGTCACAGGCTCGAACCGCGGTCAGCGAGCCCTTGAACGAATCCATGGCAACGACGATCTTCATAGGGAAGATGGTGCGTGGTACGCACCCTACGTGCTTCGAACCTCACACTTCACGCATCACATTTCACGCTTCACGGCATCGCTACGAGCGCTGTCGCTTCGCCCGAGGTCAGGCCGTCGCTGGAGGCGGTGACCTGCACCCTGCCGGTTTGGCCGGGCTTCGTCCGCAGGATCAGCATGGCCTTACCGAAGAAGAGCTTGCGATAATCCGCCTGGAACGGCTCGATCGAGAGCGGATTGCCGTTGCCGACGCCGGCGATCTCCGCGGGACCATTCACCTTGAAACGGACGAGATTGTCCGCCAAGGGACAGAGCGTCCCCTTCGCATCCAGGGCCTCGACCAGGATGTAGCAGAGGTCTTCGCCCGAGGCAGCCAGTTCCTTGCGGTCCGGCGTCAGACGAATCGCCGCCGGGGCATCCGCGGTTCGCATGACCGCTTCGCCGATCCGCTTACCGTCTTTGTAGGCGACGGCCTTCAACTCGCCCGGCTGATAGACGACATCGTTCCAGCGGAGTCGATAGGCATAAGTCGATGCGTAGTAGTCGGATTCGGCCCGCTCGGGATACGCCGCGAAGTCGCGGATGCTGGCCCAGGAATTGTTCTGCGTCGCTGTGAACTGGACGCGGACGTAACGTCCCTGCGCGTCCACGTCGTGGAAAATCTGGGTCGGACCGCCCCAGCGGGGTTCTCTGCTCGTGCTTTTGGTGACAATCGTCCGCCAGGACGAGGCGTCGTTCGAGATCTTCACTTCGTAGCCGTAGTTCTTCTCCTCCCGCTCGAACTCGATGGCCAGGTAGCGGAGGTTCCGGGCCTCGCCCAGGTCCACCTCCCACCACTGGCTGGGGTCGGCCGAGGAGGCACACCAGCGGGATTCCCTGTCGCCGTCGTCGGCATGTTCCGGCGGATGCGCCGTCTCGCCGGAACTCGCGGTGGCGGGCCTGCCCCTGGCGTAGTTGGGCGGGCCCTGGGGCACGACGCCCTTTTGCCGGAGGCCGAGGGATTGGCCGTTGAGGAACAGTTCCGCGGAATCGCCATTCGTGTAGACGAAGACCGGCACGTTCTGACCGACGCGGTCGGGCCAATTCCAATGCGGCAGGATGTGCACGGTCGTGACATCGGGCCGCCAGTAACTGCGGTACAGATAGAATCGATCCTTGGGAATGCCGGAAAGGTCCACGATTCCGAAGTACGAACTCTTCGCCTCCTGGCTGAAAGGCGTGGGCTCGCCAAGGTAGTCGAATCCGGTCCAGACCATCTCGCCTGCGACGAAGGCATCGTCTTTCATCAGCTTGAACTCGCGGTCCGGGATGTCCGACCAATCCGCCGCGTTCAGATCGTACGAGTTCACCTGGAGCTGCCTGGAGTATTCGTTCTTGCGGTTCGGCAGCGGCAGCTCGTAGAAACCCCGCGTGCTCAGGGCCGACGCCGATTCGCTGTAGACGATGGGTCTGTCGGGATATCGTTCCCGGTAGATCGAGTATCGACGCAGATAGTTCCAGCCGGTCAGGTCGAGAACGTCGAAGTTCGAGCCGCGGGCGAGTTCCGGAATGCAGCAGCCCATGCCGACCGGGCGGGTGGAATCGTACTTGCGGACGAAATCGCTCATGAATTGGACCCGCTCAGGCGTCACGCCGCTGCGGCCCCCGCCGCCGATCTCGTTGCCGATGGACCAGACCACGACGCAGGGATGATTGCGGTCCCGCATCACCAGATTGCAAATCTGCTTCTCGCCGTGCTGTTCCAACGGAGGTTCGTCCCGAACGCGGTCGGCGGTGCCATCCCACTTGTCGAAGGCCTCGTCCCACACGACGATGCCCATCCGGTCGCACAACTCCAGCGCCTCGGGCGACGGCGGGTTGTGGCTCGTGCGAAGGGCATTGACGCCCATGTCCTTCATGATCTCCAATTGCCGCTCCATGGCGCGGGTGTAGAAGGCGGCGCCGAGCGGACCCTGGTCGTGGTGCAGGTTCACGCCGAAGAGTTGCACCCGCCGGCCGTTGAGGTGGAAACCATCGTTGGCGGTGAACTCGAAGGTTCGGACGCCGAACGTCACGGCGTCGCTATCCATGATCTTGTCCTCCGCCCGGACGATCACCCTGGCGGTGTACAGCTTCGGACTGGCGACGTCCCATCGCTGGGGGTTTGCAAGCGTGATGGATTGGTCGAACTCGCTCGCGCCACCCGCCGGGATCGCGATTGGGGTCTCCTTGACGCCTGTAGTCACGGGATTGCCCACCGGGTCCAACACAGCCAGCTCGACGACCGCCTGGGCCTGCGCATCGGAATGATTCTCGATAGTCGAACGCACACGGACGACGGCCGATGTGTTGCCGACACTCGGCGTCGTCACGACAGTGCCCCAATGCGCGACGTGCACCGGGTTGCAGATCGTCATCGTTACCTTACGGTAGATCCCTGCGCCGGGATACCAGCGGGTGCCGTGGTTACGGGTGTCCACGTAAACCGCGACGACGTTCTTGTCGCCGAACTTCACGCAGGGCGTCGCATCGACGCGAAAGGACATGTAACCGTAATCCCACTGCCCGGCCAACTGCCCGTTCACGTAGACCTTCGGGAACGCCATGACGCCATCGAAGTCGAAGTAGACGCGCGAGCCCTCAGTGGCCTTGTCCAGCGTGAAGGCCTTGCGGTACCAGCCTTCGCCTTTCCAGGGCAGTTTGCCTGCGTAGCCGTTCTCGGTCGGATTGAACGGTCCAGCGATGGCCCAGTCGTGCGGCAGACGGACCGCCTGCCACAGAGAATCGTCGAAATCTGCTTTCTCAGCCCCGCTCGGACTGCCCTTGGCGAACTTCCAGTCTGCGTTGAAGCTCACCACGCGCCGACCGGCCAAAACGTCTGCCGCTGGCGCCTGGGTCGCCAGAATCAACAGCAATACCGATGTAACCGCTGTGATGGCTTGCTTGCGCTCATCCATTTTGCTGCTCCTCATTCGACATAACGACAAAGGCCCTTCCCTGCGGTATTGTACTTCGACGATACATTTCCGCAAGCAAGGGCCTTCCGGTTCGCAGCCTGGTAGGGGCGGGTTTCAAACCCGCCCCTACGCTCGATTTTATCCCATCAAACCCCGGTCGCCTGTGCCCCCCCCTGTGGCACCCCCGCCCTCGGGGGTGTTCTTTCCCCAGCCGGGGGCGGCTGGGCCACGAGCTAAGAGATTTCGTTGAAAAATATGGGCCCGATCTGCCTTTTTCCCTGAAGGCGGCAAGACCGGTCCGACCCGCGCAAACGCGGCACTCCAAACGCACTATTGCTGCGGGCGTCTCTGGCTCATCCGTTCGAGCATTTCC
>CAZDTD010000060.1:0-21944 GCA_964507995.1 uncultured Pirellulales bacterium
CGGGCGTGGCCGCCGTCGCCGTCGGAAACATGCCGCCCTGCGTGGGATTTGGGTGCACGATGCTGTCGAGCAGAGAGCGGAATCACGATAGATGCACAAAGCCCTCCTCTTGCACGGTCTCCCCCTCGCCGTGGAGTTCTGTTGCACACTCCGGGCCCTTCGTCGGCTCGTCGGCCTCTGGATCAGTACGTGATCGTGCCCTCCGCGCTGCCGTTGAACACCGAGAAGTGCAGGGCGTCTTCCCACCATTCCTCCCCGGTGTACTCGCCGACCCAGGTCAGAGATCCAGTGGCGCCTTCAAACCGCCCGGTGCCGCCATCCATGGTCATGGCGGCAGTCAGTTGTGTGAAGTTCGGCCACTCGGGCCACACGAGGGTAAAGAAGCACTTGTCCCCGTTGGCCGCGATCATCTCGCCTTCACCCCACTGAGCGAGCCACTCCGGTGTGCTGTCGGGCAGGAAGCGCACGAGCGTGGCCCCGATGCATGACCCCTCCCAATTCCCCACGTGCGTGCCGGTGCCGGTTTCCTCCGTGCGCCAGGGGATCATAGCTGTGCCATCAGGCAGCCACTGCCAGTGGGACGGATCCATGTCGGCGATGACCGTGCCCGCTTCCTTGAATTTCATCGGTCGTTCGACTTGTTTCCCCGCATTCGTGGTCATGGGCAACAAAAGAGCACAGACCGCCAGCGCCAATGCGATGTTTCGTTTCGTCCCAAACATGTGATGTCTCCTCACGAAAGTGGTGCTTTGACCGTTCACGATTCGTTTGTTCTTCCGTGCGTTCGCGGTTACTCCTTTCTCTCCCGCCGCGTGGAATTCGAGTGTACGATCCTATCGAGCAGAGAGCGGATTCGAGGCAGGTGCGGAGAGATCGACCGTATCAGGACAGGGAGATCGAAAGGTCCGGGGTATGCACGGCGAAGACACGGCTCGATGGCCTCATATTTCACCGCTCCTTTCAGAGCAACAGCCTACCATCACGCCCACGAATGTCAAGGCATTTTCCGGTCAAGGCCTCTGCCGCGTTTCCGTCTCGGCCCAGGAACGGATGTGGGTGGCCGGTCATTCTGTGGACAATGGTCTCACCGCCAGATTCCAGATGAAACTGGCCGACAACTCTCTGGAGCTGCCGGCCCTTGGGTGTTTGCAGAGTGAGTGAGCCGCTACGGCTTCACCGCCCGGCTGTAGATTCGCACATCGTCGATCAGGCCGGACCAGAACGTGCCCGGCGCCATGTCCTTGCCGGAGCCAATGTTCAGACCGCCGGAGCAGCCTGCCAAATTGGACCGTGCGTCCAGCGCAACCTCGATATCGTCAACGTACAGAACGCGATTCGAGCCATCCCAGACAAGACCCACCCGGTGCCATGTGCCGTCCGTGAAGGCGGTCGTCGAGGTCAAAGATCCGCTTTGCCGGCCCCCTGAGGTCAGGGTGGTCATTAGCGCGCCGCCTGAGGCGTCTGCCGCAAGCCAGTTCGCTCCATCGGCCTGAGACAAGATCACCTGCCCCGGCGCACCTCCTTGGACCCAGACAAAAACGCTGAGCGGGCCTTCGGATGGATCGCAGACAAACGCCGTCGTCACACAATCATTCACACCATCCAGTTGCAGGGCTCCGCCGAACTCGCCGCCGGCGGGCTGCCACACAGGATCGCCGACTGCCACGCCATCGCTGGTTCCGGCGCTGTCGAAGGCCATGATTCCTTCGGCCTCATCCAGCCTCCAATGACCGATTAGGAAGGGACTGAGAATCTCCTGACCCCAGTAGTCCATCAGAACCTCCAGGTCCGCCGCGTCGATGATGCCATCGCCGAATACGGTTGGCCCGATGTCCACAGTCGGATCGTCCTGCCCCCAGGATTCGATCAGTCGCAGGAGGTCCTTGATATCCACAATCCCATCGCTGTTGAAGTCCACCACGAGCGGATTGGGATAGTATTCTTCTACTGTAGCAAGCCCATTGTAAGCCGTTGTCGCAGTTCCTCCCACGGCGTAGATTCTGCCGTTCAACTCACATGTGGATAAGGCTGATCTTGCAGTCGGCATGTCTGCTCTTGTCGTCCAGGTGTCTGTCGCGGGGTCATACTCCGCGACACCTTTTGGGAACGTATCTTCTCCGATTCCAATCACATATATCCTCCCATCCACTTCGCTGGCGGACAGCCAGCTTCCGACAGTTGGGGCATCGGCTTTCCTTTCCCATATGTCAGCCGCCGGGTCGTATTCGTACACAGCACGGCTCGCTGTATACGCCTGCCATGAGCCGGCGATGATGTAGATCTTGCTGTCCACCACGCCAGCGGCATGAAGATACCGTGGTTCCGGGAGGTCGGCTTTCCGCGCCCAGGTGTTTGTCGCCGGGTCGTATTCTTCCACCGTCTTGAAAGCAGGTCCGCCCGTACCCAGTGCGCCTCCGATAGCGTAGATCTTCCCATGGACCACGCTGGTGGTGAAAAAGCCTCTGGCTGTCGGCATATCGGCCTTCCGTGTCCAGGTGTCCGTCCCAGGATCGTATTCCTCCACGGTCCGGCCCTCGCCTCCAATCGTATAGATCTTGCCGTTCACCGCGCTGACGCCCAGACCCGCCCTTGGCGTCGGCATGGAGGCTTTCCTCGCCCAGGTATCGGTTCCGGGATCGTATTCCTCCACAGTAGAAAGACCCACGTGCGGCGCCGGAGCCCCTCCGATGGCGTAAATCTTCCCATCCACCGCGCAGGTGCCAAGAAAGAACCTTGCCGTTGGCATATCCGCCTTCGTTGTCCATATGTCTTCGGCCGCTCGGCCCGGAGAAGCCAGACCCCATGTCAAGACCACAATCGATAACACTCCACAACTGCACATGTTCGATTTCAGCGTTCTCATCGCATTCTCCTTTCCAGATCGTTGCTGTTTGGAAAACCAAGACGACGCCGGCATTTTGGCTGCCGTCAGCCCTGTCCGGCTGTCCGTAGTTCCGTAACGGATTGCGAATCCTGCATGGATTCTTAAGAAACTCTCACAAAATCCGGGCAGCCGCCCCATTCGGACGCCGGAAGCGGCTTGAGAAGCGAATTCACGCCTTGCCGATGGGGGGCTGGATGGTATGATAGAGTGAGATTGCCCGGCCTTTGGTAGCCGGCGTGTCGATCAGGAGGTCTCGAGGAGATGGCGCACCGTGATCGCACAGACATGGGGGGAGCCAGGGAGACGTTCCTCACAACCCACTGGTCTCTCATCGAAGGGGTCAAGGAGCATGAAGACCAAGACCAGGCCTTGATCGGGCTGCTTCTCGAACGGTACTGGAAACCCGTCTACTGCTATCTCCGTCGCAAAGGCTACCAGAATGATCAGGCCAAGGACCTGACCCAGGGCTTCTTTCACGAGATTGTGCTCAATCGTCATCTCATCGAACGGGCCGATCAGTCGAAGGGCCGCTTTCGCACGTTTCTGCTTCATGCCTTGAATCAATATCTCGCCGATGAACACCGCAAAGAGGCGGCACAGAAGCGTATCCCGGAAGGTAAACTGGTCCCGCTGGACGACCGCCACTTGCCGGAGTTGCCGCGAGGAGTCTGCGAACTTGAGCCGGAGCAGTGTTTTGACTATGCATGGAAGGCCGACCTGCTGGACCGGGCCTTGTCCGAGTTGAAGCAGTGGTACCTCGGACGCGGCATGGACGCACATTGGCGCCTCTTTCGAGATCGCTTGCTCAAGCCCAGCATAGAGGGACTCGAAGCACCTTCTTTGTCGCAATTGTGTGAACAGTACGGAATAGAGACAGAGGCCAAGGCCTCCAACATGCTCGGCACCGTCAAGAGGCAGTTCCAAACCATATTGACCAAACAGGTGCGTCAGACCGTCCTCTCCGGGGAGGCAGCGGAGGAAGAGTTGGGCGAAATGTTCAGATTCCTGAAGAAAGAAAGCAGGCAATAGGATCTTCTTACGGATATGGGTGCGACGAACCGCTTTCTGCCCGGCGATAACAGATGAAAGATGACGACTCCATTTTTGGTGTCCCACCGGAAGGGTTTGACCACCTCGTTTTCGAGGTGTGGCAGAATCCCGAGGCCGATGGGCAGGCCGAGCCCACGGTCCCTGCCCAGATGCTTCTGGAGCAGCCCGGGGGCCAGATCGGCCGATACAAGCTCCTGAACGTCCTCGGCGAAGGGGGCATGGGGATTGTCTACCTCGCCGAGCAGGAGCGGCCGGTGAAACGGCAGGTCGCACTGAAAGTCATCAAGCCCGGAATGGATTCGAAACGTGTGTTGGCCCGCTTCGAGGCCGAGCAGCAGGCGCTCGCCCTGATGGAGCACCCCCACGTGGCTCGCGTCTATGATGCCGGTTTGACCCCGAGCGGACGACCGTATTTCGTCATGGAGCACGTCAAGGGTATTCCCATCACCGAATACTGCGACAAGCACAGACTGACCGTTGAGGAACGGCTGCAATTATTCCTGCATGTTTGCGAGGCGGTCCAACATGCACATCAGAAAGGGGTGATCCACCGCGACCTGAAGCCTTCAAACATCCTGGTCACGATTGAGGATGAAAGAGCGGTTCCCAAGGTGATCGACTTCGGCGTCGCACGGGCCATCAGCCAGCCCTTGACGGAGCGGACGCTCTACACCGAACAGGGCCAGCTTGTCGGCACGCCGGAGTACATGAGCCCGGAACAGGCGGACCTGAGCAACCAGGACATCGATACCCGGACGGATGTCTACTCCCTCGGGGTTATCCTGTATGAGCTCATTGCCGGCGTATTGCCGTTTGACTCTCACACGCTACGGGGGCAGGGTATCGACGGCGTGCGAAAGGTCATCTGCGAGCAAGACCCACAAACACCCAGCACGAAGCTCAGCCGAACGTCCCTTGAGGAATCGATCAAGTCGGCCCAACAAAGAAGCACGAACCTCAGACAACTGCGACGAGTACTGCGGGGTGACCTGGACTGGATCACCCTCAAGGCAATGGAAAAAAATCGCACGCGTCGCTATCCGTCCGCCGGCGAGCTCGCTGCCGATGTCCTTCGGCACTCGAACCACGAGCCGGTCACAGCCGGCCGGCCCAATCCGGCCTACAAGGCCCGGAAGTTCGTGCGACGCCATCGCGCTCTGGTCACCGGCTTGGCCGCCGTCCTGGCAGTCCTCGTCGTCGGTATCATCGTGTCGCTGACCTTTGCCCTCCGGGCCCAACGCGCCCGCGATGAGGCGACCGCCATAGCGGAATTCCTGCAGGAAGACGTGTTTGGCGCGATCGATGGTTGGAGCCTGGGTGGTCGACAGATCACGATCTCTGACTTCCTCGATGCGGCATCTACGAAAGTGCCGGACAAGTTTGGCGGCACGCCGCTGCGGGAGGCTTCGATCCGAAAGACCCTCGGCGCACTGTACCTCAGAGTGGATCGCTTCGACGAGGCGGAACCCCAGTTGAAACAGTCCCTGGCGATCTTTACACGAGAACTGGGCAGGGCAGATCCGCGTACGATTGAGGTGGTGGACCAGATAGGCCAAATGTACTGGCACCGGTGGCAGTACTCACAAGCGGAGGAATACCTTTCGGAATCCCTACAGGGCAAACGTCGCTTTCTGGGTTCAGAGCATCCCGGCACACTACAGACCATGGCTTGGCTGGGCTGGGCCTGTTTTGGCAATGGACGGGCAGTGAAGGCACAGTCGCTTCTGACCGAGGCCTGTGAGACGGCTCGACGCACACTGGGGGACCGTGACCCGATCACGGTGGAGTGCATGTTCTACCACGGGAGCAATCTCCTGCTTCGCGGCCGGTACGCCGAGGGCGAGCGCACCTTGGAAGATGCCTTGGAATTGTCGCAAGGGGTGCTCAAGGCCGCCCACCCATTCGTAGCGTTCCCTACCGCCCTGCTGGGCCGGCGGTACAGCAGCGAGGGCCGATACGCTGAGGCGCAAGAGATTCTCACAAAGGCACTGGCCATGGCGAGGGAGGCGTGGGGCGAGCGCAATGGCGGCACCTTTCATAATGTAGCGGCGTTGGCAGAGAACTACGCCCGCCAGGGCCGGACCGCCGAAGCCGAAACGCTGTTGCTATACGCCGTCGAGAGAGGCAAGGGAACGGACGGGCCCGAGCCGCAAATCGCGATCCACGCCTGCTACTATCTCGGCTTCTTCTATACGTGGCAGAGGCGTTTTGACGAGGCCGAGCGCTATATTCGCCCGGCGCTTCAGGCAAGCATCGATTTCAACGGCGAGGATACTGCAATCACCTACCTGGGCAAGATGGCGCTGGCCATGGTGTATCAGGAACAAGGCCGATACGACGAGGCCGGCCAGCAACTCGAAATACTGGCCGGCCTTGCCAACGTCGCCGATGAGAGCACGCATCTGGCCAATGCCATGCATCAGCTCGCTGCATTGCGTTTGCGTCAGGGGAGGTATGCCGAGACAGAAGAGCTTCTTCTCCGAATCCTCAATATCCGACGGAACCTGCTTGTAGAGAACCATCCCCATACCTTAGGCACGATCCGAGGCCTGATCGCACTATACACCGCCTGGGGCAAGCCTCAGGAGGCTGGGAAATGGTTCTACGAACTGAGCACAGCCTACGCCCGCGAATCCTGCACACGCCGATATATATCCGCAGCCACCGGCGGCGTTCGTTATGACTCAGTAACCGACGCTTATGCACTCGTAGCAACGCCGTCTGGCCCTTGGACAGTTGAGAAGGAGCTCGACTTCAGCTACCCCGAATCCAGTTCCGAGATGTGGCACGTCTGCGATGATCTACATTTTACGTACAAGACGCTGCAAGGCGACGGCTCGATCACTGCGAAGATCGAGAGCATCGCCCCGGCCCATTACTCGATTCACGCAGGCGTGACCATCCGCAGCAACCTCGACGCCACGTCGCCACATGCATCTGTTGTGATCACGCCACTCGGGGACGTCGCCTTGCAGCACCGCGATGTCGAACTCGGCGCTGCACACAGCAGCTTTGCCGCCAATAGCATCACGCTTCCCCACTGGATAAGGCTCACTCGCCGGGGGAACCTCTTTGTCGCACATCGCTCCACCGACGGCGTGGACTGGGTGCCGATACAGGACAGCGACCCGAACCAGCAAATGTCTGCTGAGATTTCTTTAACCCGGACAGCATATGTCGGTCTCGCCATTACGTCCAACGATCCGTCCCGCATCGCCGAGGCCCGCATCTCCCATGTCATCACCACCGGCGACGTGACTCCTCCCGGCCCTTTCACCGAATCCCGGGACATCCGCCTCCAACTGCCGCCCCCAAAATAGACACGACACGACGAGATCGGACTTGTATCGCAACAAACAAGAATCCAGCGACTCTATTCTCCGCCGGGCGGGTAACGTACGCTACGGTTTCACAGCTCGGTCATAGATCCGCACATCGTCGATCAAACCGGATGAGAATCATGGAGCGGCCGGCAGCAAATGAGCGGGGGTTGCGAGCCATTCTCGCAACCCCCGAAGGACACCAACGGATACCAGGCGACATCGACCTACTGCTGCCCGGGGCCGGGCATTGGGGTCGGCGTACAAGGCGGCATCAGGTTGATGCGACGTAAGAGGGCGGTGAAGGGTATACAGAAGACCGGTTCCCGGCCTTCGTCCGGCAGACCATCGTCGTTCAAATCCTGGTCGGGCAGGTCCCCGAGCCAGACCATTGCGAGGTACAGACCGCCCGCAGACGCCGCGAGACTCGCCTGGGTATCTCGCGCCACCTCGACATCATCGACGTACAGAATCCGCAGACTGCCATCCCAGACAAAGCCCACCCGGTACCATGTGCCATCGGTGATGACAGCCGAGGTAACCAGAGGCGGCCCAGGGGGCTGCGGAGAACGTCCGCCCATGGCGGCCTGATTCAGGTCCGTGCGCAGGACGCCTGTGGCCTCATCTGCGCACAGCCAATTCGACCCCTCTTCCTGGGAGACGATCACTTGGCCGGGAGCGCCGCCCTGGACCCAGGCGAAGAGGTTGAACGGTCCGGCCGCCGGGTCGAGCACGAACGGCGTCTCGACGCAGTCGTCCATGGTAAGATGGCTGTACGACATCGCGAGGACTCCGTAGTCTGAAGTCCTTGAATCACTCCAAGCTACCGGATCGGACTCGCGATGTCTCTTCTATATCCGTGTTGCACTTACCATGTGAATTCGCCGTCAAGCTTTGGGAGATGTCTACCTGCCGCGAGCTGGTAGCACTCCCTGGAGAAGGTTCCATGTTCTTCTTCGTCGCCTTCTCTCCGGATGGCCAGTGGCTGGCTGCCTGCAACTCGGAAGGCAAGCTCCACCTCTGGCGTGCACCATCGTGGGCCGAGATCGAAACTGCAGAGAAACAGGAAGGTTCGCATGGGCCAGAACGATGACCCTATCAGAGGCGAGGATGAGGATCTCTCCCAGACCCAGGATGCCGGTAAGCCCTTGTGTGAGCTGGGGACGGCAGGGCCGTTGAGATACAGGCGAAATTCATGTCTCCAAAAGGTCACTACGCACGATCATTTCCGCCGACCCGCTTTTCTATTAAAACTCGTAGCGAATGCCGCCGGTGAGGGCATGGGCCTCATAGTGGCTGCGAAGCTCGCCCGTGTATTTCAGCGAGAAGCTGAGGTTGTTCTTGCGAAGGACTGTCAGGCCCGCGCCAAGGACAACGCCGTCTCTGTCGATATCTCGACCATCGGTGACAAAGGTCATTGTGGGCGAGCCATCGAAGGCGGCCACGATGCGGCGGTCGTCAAGGTCGAAATCATGATCCCACGCAACGGTGGCCTCAGGGATACAAAGCCAGTTGTCTTTCTGGAAGGGGTAGGCAAACCGTAACCCAAGGTTCGAGACGAGGGCATCGGTCTTTCGTTTCTCCACGCGGAGGTTGACGCCGTCGGCGCCGGACTCGTCGTAACCATCCTCATCGAGAGACGTGTATCGCAGGGCCGCAAAAGGCTGGAGCGTCCATGGTTTCAGGCTGAGATTCCAACCTGTCTCGGCATGTGCCGAATAGACGTTGCCGCTGTGGTTGCTGTGAGCGGTGCCGTTGAATGTCCCGATCTCGATCCTGTGGGTGTTCTCATATCGCTGTCTTCCGTATGACAAGGTTGTGTCAAAGTACATGCGGTCGGTGAAATAGCTGCCGTACAGAGAGCCGAAGTAGCTCTCGATGTCGCCTTTGCCAAGGTTGTTGTCCATATCAATATCGGCATTTGACTGGCCGTAACTGACGCCCACGAGCAGATCGTCCTCCATGAGTCGATCGGCGCCGACGGCGACTCCGGCCAGGCGGTAGTCATAGCCGGCGAAACCGCCCTGGGAATCCTGCCTGGCCCAATGTCCGAATCCATCCATCCATACGGCATGTCGTTCTGTCTGGCTGTACGCCAGGCTGCCGTCGGTGCTCTCGATATGCGAACGCGTGCTGTGCATTCGTTTGAAGAGGGTCTGGCTGTACTGGGCGGTTACGTTGAACGTGGTTGCCGTGGCCGACTCATGCACAGCGGGACTCAGGCTGGCGAAAGCCGTACCGAATTGGTTCCCCGGCAACGTCTGAAATGCACCAAGCGTGTTCGCAAGATTCCCTGTGGCCTGGGGCGCGATTCTGTCGAGATGCTCACCGATGTCCCTCTCCGCCTCGTTCGACGCCACGGAGGCGTAGCTTTGCGGTGTCACAGAGACCTGCACGCGATCCGGCGTCTGCTCCATGGAGAATTCGAGTAGTGGCGAAGATTCGGGCAGAAGCACGTCATCGAACGATCCGCTCAGCGTCTCGGCCGTAACGATGTCGTAGGTGGCTTGCCGATAGAGTCCTTGCTCGCGTTCGACGGTGAGAGTCCCGTCCAGGGCGCCCGTTCCGGTGATCTTCAACTGGCCGCCGCTTCCATCCGTCCGGGCTACGGTCGCCAGCAGGCCGGCCTCTGCGAACTGGTAATCGCCCTCGATCTCGAGCGTGCCTTCCCGAAGGTCCAGCCGCGCCACAGGGGTCAGCCCCGAGATGGTATACGTTCCGGGGCCCTGCTTCATCACACGGTCAAATCCCTCCAAGTGGTGGTCGAACCAGCCGGTGCCGTCCAGAAGAAGCGTGTTGGAGCCCTCGTCGGCTCCGATCAGACCCTCAACGATCGGGCTACCCATCAATACGAGTGTGTCATCGCCGGAGCCGAGAAGCACATCGCCGACGAGGCTCGATCCATCTGCGAGGATGACCATATCATCGCCCGCGCCGGCATCGATGCCGATTCCGTGGGCGCTAGGCCCAAGAATGCCCAAACCGAACACGCCCGTGTATACAGACGTGGCTATCTCACCCTCATTGACGATCACATCATTCCCGCTGCCACCGAGGATGCCGACGACATGAGCCCCCAGCGTGGGTGTGCCGTTGGTGTAGAGGGCCGCTGCCAGCGCATCAATCGATCCGGTATTACGGATGAAGCTGCCCCCGTCATCCACCGTGATACCGATGGCCGAGGCGCTTGAGTCCGTTGTCGCGGTGACACGTGCGTGTCCTCCGCCTGCATAGACCTGGGCCAGCGCGGTGGCACGGACGTGCAGGACGCCTTCGTTCTCAATCGCGTTCGCGCCCGCGCCGCCGTCAATGCCGATGGCATCGGCGTTGCTCGTTGCCCTGGATGTCTCGTACTCATCGGCAAGGTTATTGTCGCGAGTATTGGCATAGGCATAGGACTTTGCGTTGGCTGAGGAGGTCACGGTAAGCGAACCCACATTTCTGATCTCGTCGTTGCCGGGTCCCACGCTGATGCCCTTTCCTGTGGCTGTCCCACTTGTTTCTGCTGTGGAATAGCAGGTGCTCCAGCTTGAGTAGGAGTCACTCCAGGCGTAGACATCGAGAGTCTGGGCCTGCACGTCCATGGTGCCATAATTATAGACGTGGTTTTCTCCTCCAGTGGCCAAGACTCCCGTGGCGGTGGCGGTGCCCGTTGCGTATGAATTCGCCTCGGGATTATAGTAGTAGGAGCGTGCATAGGTATGGGCGCCGCCTGCCGTGGTAAGATCGGCCCGGGCCCGGCCCAGCACCGTCAGCGTGCCGTTGTTCGTGATCTCCTTGGCTCCGTCACCGACCCGGATTCCCGCCGCATCGACTGTGGACGTCCCGTTGCAGTTCGCGGTGGAATCCCTGGTTGTGATGTTGGTGTTGACCCAGGCGATCTGCTGGGAGTTCCCCGCAGCATCCTCGCCGGCCAGGGCGCGCACTGTGGCGGTGCCGTCATTGGTGATGCGCTGGAGCTCCGTCAGGCCGGTATCGGTGAAGGTGGCAAAACCGGTGGCCGTGGCGTTCACAAAGGCGGTGGCGGTGGCAAATTCCGAGTTTGTCGGTGCGTTGGCCCAGCTTGTGGCTCGCGCCGTCACATCAAGAACGCCCTGGAGCGAATTTGTTACCGTGCCATCTGCTTCAACGCCAACTGCCACCGCGTCGGAAACGCCATAGGCGTCTGCGGTTGCCTGGTAGTCCCTCGACCACGCATACACCTTGGGGGCAGCGTAGCTGACCGCCTCAATCGTCATCTGTCCGTTGTTGGTGACGCTGTTGGAACCTGCCCCTGCGGTGATGCCCGTGGCCTCTCCCAGAACGACGGACCGCGCCGTCGAGAAAGGATACCTCGTCCAGGTGTTCGTGTAGGCGTACACGGAGCCGTCGACGTAAGAGGAAACCGTGATGGAGCCATCGTTGATGACGAGGTCATTGCCGTCCGACAGGGCAATGCCGAATCCTCTCGCACTGAGGGGCGTCCATTGTCCCGTGCGCGGGTTATAGTACCCGGCGTCAATGTTTGCATCCTCATCGCATTTGGCCTCTCCGATGTTTCCAAGCGTGTCATAGGTCCCCGCCAGAGCCCTGACGGAAATGGTCCCCGTCTCATGATTGGTCACAATGTTGTTGAGACTCGCCGACGTGATCCCCAGGGCCGTTGACTCAGCCAATCCGTAGCCTTCTGTATGCGTTCTCATAAGATCGGAGTCGGAGAAGGCGTAGGGTCGTGCGCCGGCATTCGCTAGGGCGTTAATCGTGCCGACATTGCTGAGGACCTTTGTGCCCTGTGATCCGCCGTCGATCCCGGCCGCGCGTGCCCTTGCCTCTGCCTCGCTCTCGGCATGAGGTTCGGCAAACACATCGACCTCGGCGTCGGTTGCCGCGTCGGATATGGTCAACGCATCTGCCGTAATCGTCCCGTAGTTTTCGATGACGTCTTCTCCAGAGCCGCCGTATATGCTGGTTGCCTGTGCCTCACTGATGGATTTCGCTTGCGCCAGTGAATCAAATAACCCGATGGGAACGAATGTCTCGCAGTCAACGTCCGCGTAAGAACGGGCTTTCACCGTGATGTTCCCCGAGTTTGTAAGAAGATCATTCCCGGCGCCGCCGTTAATCCCGAAGGAGGAAATCCGAGCCGAGGACCCGGCGTAGGCGAAACTCGCACCGAGAATCTGTCCGCCGAAGCCGAAGGATCTTCCGATAACCATAGAGCGTGAGCTGGTGCAGGCGTCCGTTGCGTCCTCGTCTCCAATGAAGATCGTGCCACTGTTGAACAGGGTGTCATTCCCGGCGCCGCCTTCGATTCCGGTGACATGCGCGCTGGCGCCCAGTGAGGTCGATATGAAGGAAATGAAATCAAGGGCGACGGCTGTCGTGTCTGCCTTGACCAGGTAGCTGTCACCGGCATGGATCGCGCCGGCGTTGATGGTGCCTTCGTTCGTGATCACATCATTGCCACCGGCGGAGTTGATGCCAGCAATATCTCCCGATGCCAGTGCATTCACCAGGCTCATGGAAATCAGACCGATCGAACCGCCCCCGGCTTCGCCGAGGGTGTTAGCCGTGGCGTTGATCGAGCCCAGATTGACGATCGTATCATCGTCATTTCCGGTCAGAATGCCGCGGGAATATGCGTCGGCCGTTACGCCCGAATGCACAAATTGCGCTCCGATACTCGCCTGGGTATTCAGGGCCGTGGTGTGCAGATCTGTGTATGTGCTGATCTGCCCGTTGGTGTTGTTCGTGATGGTATTGACGCCGGAATCCCCGTCGATGCCGGTCGCCGTGCCTGTTGCGTTGACCCCGACGCTGCCGAGTTGAACGCCGAACAACTCGAAGTTGAAGTTGCTCGCCTGGATCTCGGAATTGGCGACGGACGAGATCGTGCCGTCGTTCTCTATGGTGTCGCCCAGCACGCCGCCTGCCATGCCGATCGCGCGGGCATCGGCCTTGGAACCGACTTTGGCAAATTCGACGCCGCCGCCCTGAACGACGTAGTTGTCCGCATATGCATTCGCGGTTGCGGTCGCCGTAACGCGTGCGCCCGAGGTATTGGTGAGCGTGTCGCCGGTAGTCTCGCCTGCGGTTCCATCTCCTCCGCTCATGCCGGTTGCGATCGCTGTCGAGGTGGATTCGATATCCCCTCTGGCATATCCTGCCAGATTGGCAGTGGCGCTCGTGTCATCGGACACGGAAGTCGCGGCCGCGACGATAGTCCCACTGTTGGTTAATTCGTCAACTCCTCCGCCACCTTCCACACCCGTCGATTCCACCGTCGCTTCGGACGAAACGTCTGCAATGGCGGCCCCTGCTTCCGCAAAATTGATGGCGACGGTCTTCGTTCTTGTGGTTGCGGACGATGACGTCGAAACAACGGAGGCATTCTCGATCTTGTCGTCTCCATTTCCGGCATCGATCCCTGTAGCTTCTGCGGCTGAATTGGTCTCGGTCTCTGAGAATGCCACGCCGGCACTGAACCCTTTTGGCGCGACGGCGGCGGTAACGGAAATGGCTTTGGATGCGACCGTAGCAGTTGAGGATGTCACAATCTGCGAGCGGTTTGTAATGACGTCATTGGAGTCACCCGAATCCACACCGACAGCACCCGCCGTCGCCTCAGTGTTGGCCTCTGCATAGGAAGCCCCCATGGCCACGCCGGCCCAGCCGCCGCTGACCGCCACAGACACGCTGTTGCTCGAACTGGTGGCCGTTGCGGTTGTGTGGATGCCTGCCGCTGTGGGACCTCGGTTTTCGATCGTATCTTCGCCGATGCCGCTCCTAATGCCCGTGGCATAAGCCTCGGAGGCAACATCTGTCTCGGCCAGCGCGACGGATACGGAGATTCCCTCCAGCGACGCCGCAACCGAGACGCCAACGGCGTCACCGTGTGCCGTAGAGCCGGCCATCGACTGTATTTCGCCCTCATTCGTGATGATGTCGTTCTGCGATGCGACGCTCGTAGTTTCGTCCCCGCCGGTGTTTTCGCCGTCGATACCCCAACTCGAAGAAACGGCCCGGGTAACCGCGTCGGCGAGTGTCACACCGACAGCGACGCCCACCTTGTCGCCCGCCAAGGTCACGCTCACACTGGTCGAGTCGTCCGAGGATGATGCGGTGGAGGTCACCAGACCCGTGTTCGTGATGGTATCGCCACCGGTGCCCCCGGTGATCCCCTTGCTGGCGGCAACCGAGGTCGACGAGGAATCGGTGACCGAAACGCCGGCGGATAGACCTTCCACGCTGCCCTTGATCGTGGCCGCTATTCCGAGCGAATCTGCCTCGGATATGGCAGATGCTGCAACGCTGGAGTAGTTATTGATCGTGTCATCTCCGATCCCGCCGTCGATACCGCTGGACGCGGCGACGGCCCTGGTGGACGCATCCGCCACGGCGGCTCCCGGAAGCGGTATGAAGCTTGTCTTGTCCAAACCAATGTCGACGCTGAGAGTAAGGTTGCTCGCTTCGGACTCAGCACGCGATGTCAGGAAGATGTCGTTCGTGATCGCGTCATCACCCGCGCCGCCGAGAATTCCGGCTGTACGGGAGGTCGCCACGGTGCTTGCGTCTCCATAGGCGGAGGCGGAATTGTCGTCGCTTGCGGGTGCCGACGCCGGCTCCGCAAGAGCGAGACTTCCCGCCGCAAGGGCGCCGGCCGCCTTTGCACCGCCGCCCCCACCAAGGGGCGGCGAGATCGAGAAGGTGTAGATCTCGGAATCCGCTTCGGCTCTGGCATAGACCTCTATCTCGCCAGTCCCGCCCGAACCCGCATTGATGATTGTGTCGTCCCCTGTGTTTCCGGCAATTCCGACGGCTACCGAATCGGCGACCGTCTGGAAGGTCCCCACGTCGAGGCCGAACAGGTCGAGGACCGGCTTGAGCATGAATCCTTTCATCTTGATCTCGACCGACGTCATATCGGCCGTGGAGACTGCTTCGGAATATATCGTCTGGTAATTGATGATGCGATTGTCATTCACTCCTCCCAGAATGCCGGCAGAAGAGGCATTGGCTATCGTGGAATCGTCTACACGGGCCGCCCCGAGAAGCTCGACCATCCCCTGTTCGGTGGTCGAGGTGGCGCTCGAAACGGCAGACAACGATCCGTGATTTGTTATGATCTCTGTGGCGCCCGGCGACACGGATTGGGTTCCTGTCGACGCGTCCCCGGCAATTCCCACCGCCGTGGATGTCGCCGTGGTCTCTGCATCGCCGAAGGCGTACGACTCCACCGGCACTTCGACGCCGCTGATCCGGGCTTCCTTGACGAGGGTCTGTGAGGTGGCTTCGGCGCACAGCACGCCGGTGCTTTCGATGTGGTCTGGGCCGGCGCCGCCCTCGAGCCCGACAGCCTCTGCGGTCGAGGCCGTCGGGAAGTCCGTCGCGCCGACGTCGAGCTGCAGGATCATCTCCATGATCTCGGCGTGCGACAGGGCGGTCGGGAAAATCGACGCCAGGTTCAGCAGCAGGTCGGTCCCATCGCCGCCCCAGAGGCCCTTGCTCGAAGATGCCACCGTTGTACCCCCCAGTCGAAACGGCACATAGGGCGCATTCATCGTTGAGGACGCGTTGGTGGTGACGTTTGCGGCAGCGGCGATGGAGTCGTTGCCGGCAAGGCCGTCAATGCCCACCGCCGCCGTCGTCACGTCCTGGTCGGACGCCGTCTCCAGGATCGCGTTGACGTCCAGAGGTTGTGTGTTGAGGAGAATGTCGTTCCCGGCCGTCCCGGCGATTCCCGTACGCGTGTCATCAATGCCGGTCGCATCAGCCCATACCTGGGAACCAAGAAGTAGCAGAGGGATGAGAATGCACAGAACCTGCACAACGGATATGGCACGCATTCGTCTCGACACCATATTTCTACCCCTTCCAAAATCAGAGTCTCGCGCCTCACAAGACATAATGTACCGCAAATGGTGCGGCGAGTCAAGCGAATCCGGCAGACGCGATTACCCGTTTTGAGATGTGGCTCACGAACTGCGTTCTTTGTATGGAAAACGCAGCCTCTACGGCTTTCGATGGACTACGGTAACGGGAGCCAGAATTTCCCATAACGTTTCAAAATGGGACAATTCACACGGTCTTACCAGTTGAGGCCAAAGTGAAAGGAGGTATTCCCATGAGACAACTGGTGGGACTGAGAATGCGGCCGTCACGTGACGGCAACAGCTTCGCATACTTCATCGATTACAAAGACGAGAATGGTGAGAGAAAGCGTGTGTCACTGGGCCATACCGACAGGCAGAAGGCCAAACGCCAACAGGCCCAGAAGGAACGTGAGTTACGGATGGGGATTACCGAGCCCCCATCCCTGAAGGTGAGCGATTTCGTGACCGATAGCCTGGCAAGAACTGGAGATCAGATCCGTGAAAGCACGCGGGAGGAGTACTCGCGTACGATGAGAGACTTTATCCGCTTGATCGGCGACAAGGACCTCCAGCGAGTGAGCCTCCAGGATGGTGAATGTTACCGACAGGCCTATCTCGATGAGGGCAACGGCCCGGCCACGGTGGTCAAGAAGCTCAAGGAGATCAAGTGTATCCTCCAGACCGCTGTCAAACGCCGGCAACTGGATGAGAACCCGTTGGCGCACATCCAGATGCCCAAATACTCACCAAAAGAGGTCCATATCTTCACTGAGGCCGAGTGTGACCGCATCATCAAGGCAGCGCAGGAGTTCGTCGACCACCGAAGGGGCAGACCTGTCGTCTGATGGGATCTGCTGGTGCTGACGGCCCTGTGCACTGGGATGCGTCGAGGGGAATTGCTCAATTGCACGTGGTCGGATATCGATCTGGCCGGTCAAACACGGACTGTCTCCCCCAAGGAGGATACGAAGGAGACGTGGGCATGGCTGATCAAAGACTGCGACCGACGCACACAGTCATTGACCGAGGAAGTAGTTCAGATGCTCGTCAGTCATCAGAGCCCACAGCCGGAAGAACACCCATATGTCTTTATCCTGCCGGCTCGCTATGCCTACATCCAGGAGCAACTGCGGGCCAAAGGCAAGTGGCGGTACTCTGACTCACGTCAGAAGCCTATCCCCAAGTTCAATGTTGCTTTCGGCAGGATTCTCGGGCGTGCAGGCATCGACTACGGCACGTTCCACGATCTGAGGCGCACAGCGATCAGCAATTGGCTGGCCAAAGGGCTCAGCGAGTTCGAGGTCATGAAACTCGCCGGTCACGCGAATTTCAGCACGACACACAGGTTCTACCTGCGTGTTCGCGACGATGTGATCGACCGTGCCCGCAAGGCGAGTATCAGGGCCACAAACAGCGATTTGGCACGCATTTGGCACGCGACCCCTTCAGGAAGTGACACCGAGGAAACGGGCGTCTCTAATGCCTTGTCAACGCAGGGGTTATGAAGGGCCATGGTGAGCAGGCTCGAAAGGTACACATACAACCCGTACGTTGCCCCGACCGATAAATCGTACAAACCGTGTTTCTTTCCTCACGACCTCGTGACTCCATCCTGCCTGCCGCCCCATTCACGCTCGAAGCTCGCATATGCCTCGGCGGCCCGATGGAGATTGCCCCTGTAGGAGAGATGGCCCGCGAGAGTAATCCACGGCTTACGACGATGCCAGAGGCTGCTGAGGACCCTGCCGAAAATGCGCGGCACGGAATAGAAGGTCTCGTTGCAGAAGACCATCTCCCGAATAATACCATCCAGAGACAGGTGCTTGTACCGGGCCACCGGGTACGTCAGCGTGTAGTACTTCCAATCTTGCGGGAACGTATCAAGGGGGATGTTGCTCTGTGATTTCATCTGATCCCACAAGCGTGTGCCAGGCAACGGTGTGAGAAACAGCACGTTGAGGTGATCCACCCCGTAATGGCTGGCTGTCTCGGCGATTCGGCTGCCGATGCCAGGTTCATCGGTATCCAAACCGATGATGAAGGAGCCGGCCACAAGGATGTTGTGCCGTTGGATACGCCGCACGGAGGCGCGGATGTCCCGCCCCTTCAGAAGGTTGAATTTCCCGCCGTACGCTTGAAGCCCTTCCGGCGAAGGGGATTCAAAGCCGATGAACACGCCGCTGCACCCAGCCTTCGCCGCCAGCGACAGGAGTTCCTCGTCGTCGGCAAAGTTGATGGTGGCCTGGGCAATCCACTCCTTGCGAAGATTCGCCCGGGCGATGGCACGGAACAGGTCCTTGGCGCGGGCGATGTGTTCAGGGCGAATGCCGATGAGGTTGTCGTCCACGACCAGAACGCGTCGTTCGCGAATCGACTGGAATTCTCGCACGACGTCGGGAATGGGCCGCTGACGATAGCGGGCGCCGTTGAACGCTGTCACGCTGCAGAAGCTGCAGTTCAGGGGGCAGCCTCGCGTGGTCTGGATAGCCCCGAAGGCATATCCCGTGGACAGTAAATCTTGCCGGGCAGGCAAGACATCGGCCATTTCGGCGAACCCTCCGTCGTATCGGCGCTTCAGGTGGCCCTGCCGGACATCCTCCAAAACCTGCGACCAGACGCCATCCGCTTCCCTGGTGACGACCGAGTCCACTCGCTCCGAGACCTCGTCCAGACACATGGTGGCGTGAATGCCGCCCATGACAACAGGCACGCCCAGACGCCGGAAGTGACCGGCCACCTCATAGGCACGGTTTGCCTGCGAGGTGAACGCGGTAATACCGACCAGGTCCGGCCGAGGCATGGCCTGGTAATCCGGTACGCCGAGGTTCTCGTCCACGATCGAGATTTCCCATTCCGCCGGTGTCAGACCCGCCAGCACCATCAGGCTCAGCGGTTTCCACACGCGGTAGCGGTTCCAGCGGCTATCCTTGACTTGGACGACGCTGACAAGCGGATTGGAGGGGTTGATCAGATATAGTCGCATGGCGTGTGTTCCATCATGGATGGGGAGGTCGGAGCATTTCGATCATGCAGTCGAGGATGAGGCTGAGAGAACCCAACGGTTGCTTTATGCTGTGCCCTCATGGGGGAGTTGTATGTCATTTGTTTCCGGGATACCGGCACTCTTTTTCACAGATGCCCTTACTTCCTCCAGGTAGTCTATGGTGTAATCGATCATTTGCCTGGCTATGCTGGATACGGATTTTGTGTCTACGCGTTTGTGACTATACCTGTGTGTTATCCGCAAAGCCCCCGCATTGTCGTCATACACGAAATCGTACCGCCCATGGGACCATACGATGCCGGCATTTCCGATATCATCTGTGCGACCAGGCTGTAGAATGTGCAGCTTGGTCCGCAGGTTCTCCATGACTCCCTTGATGTCGAACTCGACGTCAAGGCCGACGTTGAGCGTGATGGAAGGACTGCCGACATCGCGGTACTCGAACAGGTCATCCAGGCTGCGATTCTCTGTGGACGCAACGTACAGATTGTTCAAGTCGGCAATCAAGGCATCAGGACGGGTAGTGGTCTGTGCAATCCAACTGTCGATCGACTGCCGGACTTTGGCAAGTGTCGGAATGGTGTCATCGATTTCCATGATCTCACATCTCCGATACTCTTCAGACATTTCATCATTGTATGGCGGCTACTCTGCAGACTCTACAGGGCCGTCGACACAACGGCAACTCCAAAACCGGTGGGGTCAGTCTGTGCCTTCCGGCGAAAGCTCTATGGCGGCGGTTTCGTCGACATCATATGCCTCGAACTCGTCGGAAAATTGGCGTGGATCCTCCACCTCATGGAAAGAGGAGTCAGCGGTATTCATCCGAGCCGCGGCACGCACGCCTCGGGCAGCCGCGCAGAGAAGCCGAACGGTACGCTCGACCAGCTCTGGCGGGCACAGTTCGGGGTACAGACTCCCCAGAGGCTCCAGAGCAGCCTGGATTCTCGCGCAAAAATCGGCAGCCTGTGCGCTGTGCACAAGCAGTGTCGTAATCGGGATGGCCTGTTCCGTCTGTGCCAGGCCAAGGCAATAGTCGAATATGAGCTCTTTCTCGTTCCTGCTGAGCGGAGTCATGAGTTATCTTGCCCTTCTGGAGAGTGCTTCTCGTCCTTGTGAGATCGGCCCTTCGTTATGGGAAACCTGTCCTGAAATGTGCGTGTCAGTCCTTATACCCTGAAAGGGACTGCTTTGTTTGGAGTACAGTGGATCCTTTATGGTTGCTACCGGATTTTCGGCTCGAACGTGGGGTATGTAAATATTTTGGAGGAAAAAATGTAAAAAATGTTTACCTGTGCACCGTGGGCGAGTACAATGCATCTTGGTTCAGTGTTGTCATGGGCGTAGGATGATCGCCTGATGAAGCCTTGAAGCAAGATCGCGTGCCCCTGACCGCGTCGCCGGTCTCAAGACCCGTCATCCGAGTCCTTTCTTCTGTCTGACACACCCTCGAAATACAAGGCGTTCGTGTATGCAAAGAGAGGAATAGAGTGGCTGGCGATGCGCACCCCCTCTCGGCCGCGTTCCGCAGCGAAGGGAGATAGGATGGCACAGGTACGACCAGATTGGAATAGGATCATACTCATCAATGCCCCTTATTGGGGCAAGAAGGAGAACTTATGAAGAGTCGCAGGACAACCAACGGAACCGTCGCACGGATGACGGACACCGGCATACGCGGCATTGGCCCGAATACCATTTCGCTTCGCACGACGAACGGCGACACGACGAAGCAACGCATGGGCCCGGAAGCGGGGCCGTCTCTCCAGGCGGTGGCACTGAGCCATGACCGGATTGCAGAACGGGCAAGGGCCATATGGTTGGCACGTGGGTGCTCACCCGATCATGACCATGAGAACTGGTGCGACGCTGAAGCTCAACTGAGAGGCGAACTGGGAATTGCGTGACATTCCAGGCTTCCGGAGCGACGGGAGGGCAGGTCCAACCGGGCTGGGAGGCTCCAATCAACACGCAACAGCCGAAGCGAACTGTTCCGGCGAAGGTCCAAGACGGTTTTCCAAGAGGAGTCCGTCGCAGATTCGAGGTGCAGAATGTCGAACATGACGAATGATGCATACCGCAAGTCGCGGGGCACAGACAAGCCGTTCAGCGGCTCAGAGGAGCAGATCAAGGCAATTTGGAACGAGTCGATTCGGAAAGAAAAATATCAATACCGAAAACCGAATCCTTCGCCTCAAGCCGCGCCGACGGGGTGAAACGATCAGGGTGCCCCTTGACATGGCACTCGTAATCCCCTGAAGGAGGTTCGCCGAATGTATACAGTACACGATATATTGGCCGGGCTCTTGGCGTCCGACAACCTGTGGCCCGTCCTCGTGTTGATTGCAGTTCTGGCCATCATGGCCAGTCTCAGGGCCATGGACAGTCATATGGCCGAGTGGCGACGAAGTAGGCTGCGGAGAATCGTCAGATGATGGTCCCCTGGACACGGCTCTCGATGATCCCCGCCGCAATGGCGTAGCGGGTGAGCCCCGCGGCGTCGTGAAGATCCAGCTTGCTCATGAGATACTGCCGGTGCTTCTCCACCGTTTTGACACTGATGCCGAGTTCCGCCGCGACTTGCTTGTTGGCTTTGCCTTCGGCAATCAGTTGCAGCACCTCCGCCTCACGAGAACTTAAGCCCATCAGGAATCAGATTTCGGTGGATTGTTCAAATATTTATTGGACTGTAGCTGACGGGACTGCCAGAGGCTCAAGGAAACCAAGGGGAAAAACGATCCGATCTACTTCATGGATGGGGTGCATCCCCGACACAATCCGCCCTCTGTGTCAGAATAGGTGAGACAATTCCTTGCCGAGAATTAGAGTAGAGG